>DASWJP010000085.1:0-35712 GCA_036397065.1 Kiloniellales bacterium
TGCTTCATGTCAAGCTGTTCATCCGCAAGCGAGCGGGCATGTTCCCAACCCCGGCGGGGCAGGCCTTGATGCATCACGCCCGCACGATCATGCGTAACGTGGTGCAGCTGGAAACCGAGCTGGTGGACTATTCGGAAGGCATGCGCGGTAACATCCGCGTCTATGCCAATACCTCGGCCATGGTGCAATACCTGCCGGGCGATCTCAGTTCCTTCCTTGCGGTCCACCCGCATGTGCGCGTCGATCTGGAGGAGGCAACCAGTCCGGTGACCCTGCAAGCCGTGACCGACAACAACGCCGAGATCGGGATATACGGCGACGTGATCCAGCCGCCCGGGTTGCACTGGATGCCCTATCGGCACGACCGTCTTGCCCTGCTGGTGCCTCCCGGCCACCCGCTCGGTCAGCACAGCTCGGTCCGCATCGCCGAAGCCCTAGCCTACGATTTCGTCGGCACGCCCAAGGACAGCTCCATCGACATGGCGGTCGTCAAGGCGGCCAGCGACCTGGGCGTTCCCTTTCGGATGCGCATACGCTCCTCCGGCTTCGAGGCGATCAGCCGCATGGTCGATGCCGGGCTGGGCATCGCCATCATGCCCGAGCGAGTGGCGCAGAGTTATGCGAAGAATTCGGAGGTCCGTGCGGTCGTCCTGGACGAGCCATGGGCGGCGCGTCAGCTTATGATCTGTGTGCGCAGCATGGAATCGCTGGCGCCCGCAGCCGCGGCCTTCGTCGCGCACCTGACCCGGCACCAGCCGAAGATCGCAGAACCGGCGGGGCGTCCGCGTGGCCGTCGCGGACATCCGTGACACGCATGGATGGGCGGCACCCGGGCACGGCGCCCAGGCTTATTGCGCCTGAACGCAGAGCTGCTTCTGGGTGCCCAGACCCGCGATGCCGAGTTCCACCACATCGCCGGCCTTCAGATAGGTGGGCGGCTTCAGGCCGAGCCCGACACCCGGCGGCGTGCCGGTGGAAATGACGTCGCCCGGATGCAGACTCATGAATTGGCTGACATAGGAGACGATGTTGGCGACGGTGAACACCATGGTTCGCGTATTGCCGTTCTGATACCTGTGCCCATTCACTTCTAGCCACAAGTCGAGGCGCTGCGGGTCGGGAACCTCATCGCGGGTGACCAGCCAGGGGCCGATCGGGCCGAAGCTGTCGGCCGATTTGCCCTTGACCCACTGGCCGCAGCGTTCGATCTGGAATTCCCGCTCCGAGACATCGTTGATCGTGCAGTAGCCGGCCACGTGGGCCAATGCCTGTTTTTCGTCGACGTACTTCGCCGGCTTGCCGATGACCACGCCCAATTCCACCTCCCAATCGGTCTTGACCGATTTGCGCGGGATTTCGATATCGTCGTTCGGGCCGCTGATGGAACTGGTCGCTTTCATGAACAGAACGGGTTCGGACGGCACTTGAAGGCCGGCTTCCGCCGCGTGATCCGAATAGTTGAGGCCGATGCAGATGAACTTTCCGACACCGCCGACGCAGGCGCCCAGTCGCGGGTTGCCGTCCACGACGGGCAAGGTCGACGGCTTGGCGGCGCGGATCCGGGCGATGACCTCATCGCTCAGCAGCGCGCCGCCGATATCAGCCACGACCGACGACAGGTCACGGATACGGCCTTCGGAATCCAGAAGGCCGGGTTTTTCCCGACCTTTCGGCCCATAGCGGAGCAGTTTCATTTTCTTGTTCCCCAAACGTTTTCAGATGGTCCAGCCGCCATCGATGACGTGGATTTGGCCGGTGGTGTAGGCCGCGGCGTCGCTGGCCAGATAGGTGACCAGCTCGGCGATTTCCTCGGGTTTGCCGAGCCGGCCCATAGGCTGGCGCGCAATGAAGGCTTTGCGGGCTTTGTCGTAGTCGCCTGTCGCCGTCAAGCGGTCTTCCAGCGATGGCGACTCAACGGTTCCCGGGCAAACGGCGTTGCAGCGGATACCCTGGGTCACGAAATCGGCGGCGATCGCTTTGGTCAGTCCGATGACAGCCGCCTTGGACGCTCCGTAGACGAACCGGTTGGGCGCGCCGGTCACGCTGGAGGCCACCGATGACATGTTGATGATCGAGCCTCCGCCCTTTGCCAGCATCGCCGGCAGAAAGGCCCGAATCATCCGGTACATTCCCTTGACATTGATCGAGAATGAAAAGTCCCAGTCGTCTTCATTGCATTCCAGGATGGTACCGGTGTGAACGTACCCGGCACAATTGAAGAGGACATCGACGGCGCCAATCTCCGCCGCGAGGGCCGCAATCGAGGCGCCATTCGTCACGTCCAATTCACGCGCCTCGACGCCCGCAAGCTGCGCCAAGGCCCGCTTGTTGATATCCGTGGCGATGACACGCGCCCCCTCATGGGCAAATTGCTCGGCGGTCGCCCGGCCAATGCCTTGTCCCGCAGCCGTCACGAGCGCGATTCGCCCATTCAGTCTTTTTGTCATGTTACGAGCACCCTGCTTTTTGCCGCCACGCCCATTCATTCGCAGACCAGCGTGTTATATCACCACGCCGAATTTGTCCCTTATTTTTGTTTGGGGTGATCACCTATGAACGCCGCGGGCTCGCCAACGGTGGGTAGTGCGTTGGCCACGCGACGTCTATGGGCAGCTTGAACCCGGTGATACAGACCAATTCGGAGATTGGTTCACGTCAGACTGACAGTACCCGCCCGGTCTATGAGGCGTTGCCCTTTCGGCGGGCAGATAGGCAGTGGGTTACATCGTTCGATCTTCGCGCTGCTTGGCTTCGGGAAACAACCAGACCGCGCCGATCAAGATGGCGCCCAGGGCAAGCGCGAACCACTTCAAGAATTCCTGGCCGGCCTGATGCTCGAAATAGAAGGCGGCAACCGCTACGAATGCCACGACGATGCTGAGCATCCTACGGATATTCGTTGGCATGGCCCTCTGTCTTCCTTCCCTTGGCTCGGACTGGTGCCATCGATTGCTCGAAGAGCGGTCCCGGCCCGGCCTGCCGCTCGCCCCAGCCTGACGCTTTCAGGGCAGACCGCCCGCCGCGAAACGCGACATGACGCTTGCCCTCCCGATTGCGGACACTGATAATATATCAGAAATAGATCAGAGGAAAGTCGGAACGGTGAACGAACCAGCAAAGCCAACCCGCATGAAGCGGACGATCACGGAAATTCGCGAGTCGAAGACCAGCGGCGAGAAGATGGTCTACATGTCGGTGCCCGACTATACCTCGGCGCAATGGGCCGAAATGGGGGGGGTCGATGTGGCGGTGGTCGGGGACAGCCTGGCGATGATCGCCCACGGCCATGCCAACACCATTCCGGCCACCATGAACATGATGGTCATGCACGCGCTGGCGGTGCGCAGAGGGGCGCCGAACACCTTCGTCCTCGGCTGCATGCCCTATCAAAGCTACAACACGGTCGAACGCGCCCTGGGCAACGCCACGCGGTTCATGCAGGTGGCCGGCAGCGATGCGGTCAAGCCCCAAGGCGGCAAGAGCCAGGCCCATATCCTGAAGGCGCTGGTCGATGCCGGGATACCGACGGCCTCGCACATCGGGCTGACGCCGCACACGGTGGCGATGTTCGGCGGCTTCAAGATTCAGGGGCGCACCGCCGAAGCGGCCATGAAGATCCTGGAGGACGCGCTGGCCATTCAGGATGCGGGATGTTTCATGCTGGAATTCGAAGCCGTCCCCGGGCCGATCGCGGCGTTGATTTCCAAACAGCTGGAGATCCCCACCATCGGAATCGGGGCGGGTGTGGGCACCGACGGACAGATTCTGCTGTGCTACGATCTGCTCGGCGTCTTCACCGATTTCAAACCGAAATTCACCAAGCGATATGCCAATCTGACCGAAGTTGCGGTGAACGGAATTTCCCGCTACGTCAAGGAGGTCAAGGCGGGCACGTTCCCCGACGAGGACCACACCTATAGTGTGAGCGAAGCCGAGTACGAAAAATTCTCGACCCTGTTGGAGCGCCGCAGGCAGGTATAGTCCACCGCCGCGACCAGGCATACACCACGCGAGGACCCGAATTTGCCCAATCCCAAGGCCAACGTCCAGACAGCCCCAACCGCGGCCCCGCGCGCCGATAGCCAGACCGATCAGGCGTATAACGTTTTGGAGGAGCAGATTGTCACCCTCCGCCTGGAGCCGGGCGCGGTCCTGTCGGAAAACCGGCTTGCCGATGCACTCGGTTTCGGCCGGACACCGATTCGCGAGGCCTTGCAGCGTCTTGCCCGCGAAGGTTTGGTGGTCATCCTGCCGCGCAAGGGCATCCTCGTGGCCGAGATCAACCCGCGCAAGCAACTGCTCGCATTGGAAGTGCGCCGGGAGCTGGAGCGACTGCTGGCGCGTGCGGGGGCGATGCGCGCCACGGCGGCGGAGCGGGCCCGATTCCTGGAAATTGCCGAGGGCATGGAGCGGGCCGCCAAGGAGAACGACGACATCAGCTTCATGCGCTTCGACCACGAGCTGAATTTTCTCGAATCCCAGGCGGCGCACAACGAGTACGCCAGCCGGGCCATGGGCCTGTTGCATGGCCTGTCCCGGCGCTTTTGGTACATGCACTATAAGGAAGCGGCCGACTTGCCGCTGTGCGCCCGCCTGCACGCGCAGCTGGCGCGGCGGATCGCGGCGGGGGAACCGGACGAGGCGGCACGCGCCTCGGACCAGCTGGTCGACTATGCCGAAACGTTCACCCGCGCCACCGTCGGCACCGGCGCCCTGACCGTCGCCGGTCAACGGTCGTCCTGATCTGAATTCGGGCTGCCGGCGGGGGCCAGCGGGAAGAGGGGCTCCTACCGCGTGATCCGTTCGTACAGGACGCGGAACCCGGTTTCGAGATGCTCACCAAAGAGCGGATCCGTATTCTTGGCGAAGGCCCGCCGCATCGCCGCCCAGTCATCGGACTTTAGGGATTCTTTCGCGGCTGGCAGAACTTCGCGCTCTTCCACGCCCATGTGTTCGCGCTGTGTGCGGACGAAGCTGCGCCCGGCCTCGAGCAGGGCCTCCAGGCCCTTCGGATATTCGCGGTCGAAGGACTTGAGGGCCGCATCCAAGCGCTCAAGGCTCTGGGTACCCGCGATGTGCTGACGCTCCAGTTCATTCAGCACCGGGTCCAGTTCCGGCCGGTACCGGCGCAGCGCCGGGAACAGGAACTGTTCTTCCTTGGGGTGATGCAGTTTGTCGGGAAAAACCCGGACGTAGTAGACGACCGAAAACAGCAGATCGAGGTTCGGTTTCGGCCCCTCCGCGGAGAGGTGCTCAAGCGTCTCGTCCAATACTTTCAGGACGCGGTCGAGATTCCGGTGTTCCGCCCGAATCAACTCAATCGCATCAGCCATGGCACGGGCCTTTCGCTGAATTGCACCGCCTCGCCGCCGGTTCCCGGCCGTGCCTGCGCCAATGCTCTGATCAGCCGGCTTTACATGAGCGCCATATCTCAGTAGCATACTGAAGATATATCAGCCAGCAGAGATTGCTCCCGCGCGTGCCGACGACAAAGAAATACACCGGATCGCGAACCATGGACGGCATCGAGGTCCTGGTCGATGGCCGGCGGCTCGATGAGCGCTACGACTTGAAGAGGTTTACCAGTGGAGGCTTCGAGTGGACTTACGAGGGTGCGGCGCCGCAGCAGCTTGCTCTGGCATTGCTCGCCGATCACCTGGGCGACGATCGGGCGGCGCTCAAGCTGTGCCTGCCCTTGATGCGCGCGGTGGTGGCGAACCTCGAAAACGACTGGCAATTGACCGGGCAGGATATCGACGAAGCACTCAAGCGGCTTGAAACCGAAGGGTGAGGGATCGGGAAAAATTATCAACGTGTACCTGTGATGCGCACGCCGGGTTTCGATCGTCATAATTGGGGGCCGGCTGAATAAAAAGAGGCGGGAATTGGTTGCTCGCCAACATTGGGAGGGAAAGAAGACATGAACGTCATGCGAAATATCAAGATGCTTGCGGTCGCGGCCGCGGTTGGCTTTGGCACCATGTTCTCGGCCGAAGCGGGCGCGGAAAACGTCAAATGGAAGATGGCCACCAGTTGGAGCGGCGGGCCTTTGATGGAGATCGGTGCCCAGGCCTTCGCCGACAAGGTCAAGCTGTTCACCGAAGGCCGCGTGGAAATACAGGTTTTTCCGGGCGGGCAATTGGGCTCCGCCTTGAAGGTCGCGGAAACCGTGAGCAACGGTGTCGCCGAGGTCGGGCATACCTGGATGGGTTATGATTGGGGTCAGGACACAGCCACGGTCGTGTTTGGCGGCTTTGCCGGCAGCATGGACTCCGAGCACATGCTGCACTGGCTCTACGAGGCGGGCGGTGCCGAAATGTGGGCGCAGTTCCGCGACGAGAAGTTCGGCGTCGTCTCCATGCCGCTTTTTATCCGCACGGCGGAAGTCTTCCTGCATTCGCGCAAGCCGGTCCGGACGCTGGACGATCTGCAGGGCCTGAAGCTGCGCACGGCCGGTGCCTGGCTGGATATGGCCAAGGATCTCGGTGCCGCCCCGGTGACCATGCCGGGCGGCGAGGTCTATACCTCGCTGGAGCGTGGCGCGATCGATGCCACCGAATGGGGCACCTTGTGGGAGAACATCTCCCCCGGTTTTCATAAGATCGCCAAGTATGTGATCATCCCCGGCGTGCACCAGCCGGTGGCGCCCTTCGAGGTCATGTTCAACAAGGATGCCTGGAGCAAGATCTCCGAAACCGACCGGACTCTGATCCAACAGGCCGCCAAGCTGGTCACCTTCGAGACCTGGACCCGGATCGGCCAGGAAGATGCCAAGGCGTTGGAGTTCTTCCGCAACTCGGGCAACGAAATCATTGAGCTGGATCTTGCCGTCCAACAGCGAACCAAGAAGATCGCCAACGAATGGGCCGAAACCCAGGCGAAGGAGAATCCTTGGTTCGAGAAGGCTTGGCGGTCTCAGGTCGAGTTCGAAAATCTCTGGAAGGATGCCGCGAAGTATCGCAACGTGCAGGGCTGAAGGTATATCGCATAAAGATGAGGGCGCTTCGGCGCCCTCATCGCCCGCACCATTCGCGGCAGTCTTACGAGCTCCGCCATGCATGTTCTGGTACGCCTGATCGAGCGCCTGTCCGGTGGATTCGGACTCCTTGGCGCGATCATCGTCGCCCCGTTGATCCTGGCGACCGTATATGAGGTATTTTCCCGCTACCTTTTCAACGCCCCGACGATCTGGGCCTACGAGATCGCCTATATGGCGATGGGCACCAACTTTCTGCTGGGGGCGGCCGTCACCCTGCGCGACCGCGGCCATATTCGCATCGACCTGCTCTACGACCGCTGGCCGCCCAAAACCCAGGCACTGATCGATATCATCGGCTATGTCTGTGTGTTCCTGCCGGTCGCCTGGTGGTTGAGCTGGGGCCTTTGGAAGTACGCGCTCAACGCCTATCTGTCCGGTGAAACCTCGGGCGATTCGGCATGGAATCCGATCATCTGGCCGTTTCGCATGGTCTTCTTCGCCGGCTTCCTGTTGCTGGCGCTGCAAGCCACTGCGGAATTGATCAAGGCGGCCTATGTTCTGGCCGGCCGCGAGCCGCCGGGGGGTGCACGGTGAGCGATTACATTGCACTCCTGATGTTTCCGGCGCTGCTCTTTGCCCTGTTCATGGGCTTTCCGGTGGCCTTTTCCATGATGGGCGTGGCGCTGATCTTCGGTCTCATGACCTTTGGCGATTCGGTGATCTTTCAGTTCGTGCAGAAGGTCAACGATGTCGCCTCGAACTTCGTTCTCGCGGCCGTGCCCTTGTTCGTTTTCATGGGCGCCATGCTCGAGCGTTCCGGCATCGCCGAGGAGCTGTTCGAGGCCGTGCACCTTTGGACGCGCCGGCTACCCGGCGGCCTCGCGGTCGGTACGATCATCATGTGCGTCATCTTCGCCGCCTCGACCGGCGTCATCGGGGCGACGGAAACCGTGGTCGGCCTGCTCGCGATCCCGGTCATGATGCGCTACGCCTACAACAAAGGACTGATCTCCGGGACAATTTGTGCCGGCGGCTCGCTCGGCACGATCATTCCGCCGTCCGTGGTGGTCGTGGTTCTGGGCCCCGTCGCCGACGTTTCGGTCGGCGATCTATTCGTCGGCATGATCTTTCCCGGCTTGCTGATGGCCGCGCTGTACGTGATCTATATCCTCGTCCGGTGCACCCTTGACCCGCGCGCCGGGCCACGCCTGCCGCGCACCGACGACGAGCCGCCTTTGAGCGCCAAGCTGCGCACCACCGTTGTTGCCTTGGTGCCGCCGGTCCTGATGATCTTCGCGGTGCTCGGCTCGATCATGTTTGGTTGGGCGGCGCCGACGGAAGCCGCCGGGCTCGGGGCGTTCGGCGCAGTCCTGCTGACCCTCGCATACCGTTCCTTCTCGCTCGGCGTCTTGCGCGAAGCCTTGATGAAGACCCTGAAGGTGACGTGCATGATCATGCTGATCCTGCTGGGCGGGAACATGTTTGCCGGTGTCTTCGTCGGCTCCGGCGGTGTCACCCTGGCAAACGAGTTGGTCCGTTCCGCGGAGCTCAGCGGCTGGGCGACTCTTGTGCTGTTCTTGTCGATCAGCTTCATCGCCGGGTTCTTCCTCGATTGGATCTCGGTCCTGCTGATCTTCATTCCGGTTTTCATTCCGCTGGTGGTTGGCTTCGGATTCGATCCGGTGTGGTTCTGCATCCTGTTCCTGATCGTGATTCAGACCAGCTACCTGACTCCGCCCATGGCGCCGGCGATTTTCTATTTGCGCGGCATCAGCCCGCCGGAGATCACCTTGCAAGACATGTTCAAGGGCGTGATCCCCTTTATCGTGTTGCAAATCCTGACCCTGGGTATTGTCGCCGCCTATCCGCCGCTAGTGCTGTGGCTGCCGACCAAGCTTCTGGGTTTCCAATAGCCGTGAATGGCGGCTTGACTGAACAATCGATGTGATGTACTAGTAATATATCAGTTGGCGATGCTGTTTTCGATACGGCTGGCTCCCATGGGCTGAGAGGCTGGCTGTATCGTGTAAGTGAGGGAGTTTGGCGCCATGACGCCCGAAGAGGTGCTGTCGATCGAGCCGAAGATCCTGACTCGCAAGCAACGAGAATCCTACTTCGCCGACGGCTATTTACTGGTTGAGAATGCCATCTCGGAAGAGTGGCTTAAGCGGTTGCGCGCAGTCACGACTGAAATGGTCGAGGAAAGCCGCACCATCACCAAGTCCGATGCCGTCTGGGATCTCGAGAAAGGACATAGTGCGGACGCGCCGCGCCTGCGCCGCCTGTCGAGCCCGAACGACAAGCACCCGGCCTATTGGGAATACGCCTCTCAGTCGGTCATCCCGGATATCATTGCCGATCTCGTCGGCCCGAATGTCAAGTTCCACCATTCGAAGCTCAACTTCAAATGGGCGCAGGGCGGCGAGGAGGTCAAATGGCACCAGGACATCGGCTTCTGGCCGCATACCAACTACAGCCCGTGCACAGTCGGCTCGTACGTCTATGACTGTGGGATGGACCAGGGCCCGGTCGGCGTGGTCAAGGGCAGCCACGACGGGCCGCTCTATGATCAGTATGTCGACGACACCTGGACCGGATGCCTGTCCGAGGCCGATGCCGCGGCGATCGACCCCGCCAAGATCGTCTTTCTGGATGGGCCGGCAGGTTCGATCACCATTCACAACTGCCGCACCATACATGGCTCGCAGCCGAACACCTCGAACCTCGGCCGGCCGCTGTTGCTCAACGTCTATGCCGCGGCCGATGCGTTTCCGTATACCCACAACCCGATCTACTCGAAATACGATCAGCGGATCGTGCGCGGCGCGCCGGTCCGCTGGGCACGCCACGATCCGCGGCCGTGCCTGATGCCGCCGGATTGGTCGGGCGGCTATACGTCGATCTTTGCTTTGCAACAGGCCAAGGGCAGGTCCGCCGCGGAATGACACGGGACCGCAAGGACGCACTGCCCGACGATGCGTAGGAGTTTGAATTCATGATCAGCGATAAACAGATCCGTTTTCGCAAGGAATACCGCTCGCGGATTTCCGGTTGGTACGACGGCTATTTCCACGTCGCGGTCATCTACACCTTGGGCGCCGCCGCGTTGTACTATTTCGTGCAGCACATTCAAGATGTGCGGTGGTGGGAGTGGCTGACCATTCCTGCGGTCTTTCTTCTGTGCAACGTGTTCGAGTGGGCCGTTCATCGCTATGTCATGCACCGACCCATCAACAACCCCGGTGCGCGCGCCGTCTATTCGCGCCACACCTTGAACCACCATCAGTTCTTTTCCGACACGGAGATGCGCTTTCGCGATCACAAGGACTGGCGCGTGACAGTATTTCCGCCCTTCGCGCTGGTCACCTTCATCATGATGTCGACCCCGCCGGCCGTGATCCTGGGACTCCTGGTCTCCGCGAACGTGGGCTGGCTGCTGATCACCACCACGGTCAGCATGTATCTGATCTACGAGTTCATGCACTTCTGCTGTCATGTCGAAGAGAACTGGTTCGTGCGCAATTGTCCGTTCGTGAACACCTTGCGGCGCCATCATTTTGCCCACCACAACACCCGGCTGATGATGGAGGTCAACATGAACCTGACTTTCCCGATCGCCGACTGGATGTTCGGCACATCGGACCTCGACCGCGGGCTCCTGGGGCACATCTTCAATGGCTACAACACGCAACACCTCAAGAAGGACCTGCGCGGCCAGCCGGTGCCGCCAAGCACGATCGGTGCCGCATCGCCGTTGACCGTGTGACCAGGAGAGGCGTCGCGGCGCCCGATGCCTTCGGCTTTGGGCGTTCGCATTTCACCGGAATTGCACCACCTGATGGCACTGGCCTCTTGTGCCCGTGGTGATATAGACTAGATCTTCACTATGGCTGGGGTGCCGGCGACGCTCGTGTCAGCCGGCTGAGAGCAGACCCATCGAACCTGATCTGGATTATGCCAGCGAAGGGAGCCGGAGCATGGCAACACCAGTTTTCTCATCCAGCGCCACGCCGAAGGGCCGGGTGCGTCCGCGTGTTGCCGTCATCGGTGGTGGCGTCTGTGGCCTGGGCATCGCTTGGCGCCTGGCGCAGGCCGGCTGTGCCGTCGAACTGTTCGAGCGTGGCGAAGCAGGGCATGGGGCGACCTGGGCCGCCGCCGGCATGCTGGCCGCCGGTGCTGAGGCTGAGCCGGGCGAGCAGAGCCTGCTGGAACTGACGCGCCTGAGCCAGGCGGCCTGGCCGGCCTTCGCCCAGGAACTGGAGGCGACCACCGGCCTCGACCTCGGATATCGGGACGAGGGGATCCTTGTCGTGGCGCTGACTCACGACGATGTGGAGCAGTTGCGCTTCACCTATGAGTTTCAGCGTAGTCTGGGCATCGACCTCCACTGGCTGACCGGCGCCGAGGCGCGGGCGCGCGAGCCGCATTTGCGCCCCGGCATCGCCGCCGCCGTGCACAGTCCGGGCGATCATCAAGTGGACAACCGCCAGCTGGCCCTGGCCCTGAAGCAGGCGGCCGTGGGCGCCGGGGGGCGCCTGCACGAACATTGCCCGGTGGCGTCATTGATCGTCGAGGGGGGCAAGGCCCGGGGCGTGCGCCTGGCCGATGGCACCGTCGTGGCTGCCGATGCGGTGGTGCTGGCGGCCGGGGCCTGGTCCCGGGAGATCGAGGGCTTGCCGCCGGCCGTACTGCCGCCGGTGCGCCCGGTGAAGGGTCAGATGCTGGCCCTGCAAATGGACCCGGCTGCGCCGTTGCTCAGCCATGTTCTTTGGGCGCCCAAGGCGTATCTGGTGC
Source organism: Kiloniellales bacterium (assembly GCA_036397065.1). Classification (GTDB taxonomy): domain Bacteria; phylum Pseudomonadota; class Alphaproteobacteria; order Kiloniellales; family J153; genus JAJFGI01. The sequence goes on from DASWJP010000085.1 coordinate 11,774, forward strand.
CGCGCAACGATGGGCGGCTGTTGATCGGCGCCACGGTGGAGGAGCGGGGTTTCGACGAAACACTGACCGCCGGCGGCCTGCTGGCCCTTCTCGAAGGCGCCTGGCGGGTGTTGCCGGGGATCGAGGAGCTGCCCATCGCCGAAACATGGGTCGGCTTCCGACCGACCAGCCGCGACGATGCGCCGATCCTGGGGGCTACGGCAGTCGATGGCCTGGTGGTGGCGACCGGTCATCACCGCAACGGCATCCTGCTGGCGCCGGTCACCGCCGAAGCGGTGGCCGCCTACATCCTCACCGGCGAGATGCCGGCGGCAGTCGTACCATTCGATGCCACACGCTTTGCCGCGGCACCGGCGCGTCAGGCAGCGGGGGGAGCCGTGTGATGCGCGAGTCATTTATCGTCTTCAATGGCGCGGAAAAGCCCTTGGTGGCAGGAACGTTGGCCGGCCTGCTGCGCCAGGCGGGGGTGGCATTGGAAACGCGGGGCCTAGCTGTGGCGATCAACGAGGCAGTGGTACCGCGCCGGGCGTGGGAAGATACGGCCGTACAACCGGGCGACCGGGTCGAGGTGGTCAAAATGTTCTCCGGCGGCTAAGGCGGGCCGGAGCAGGAGGTGAGGGTATGACGGACAAACTGATGATCGCCGGCGAGCGTTTCGGCTCTCGCCTGATGATAGGCACAGCCGGCTATCCCAACCGGCAGGTGATGCTCGATGCCATCGCCGCCAGCGGCGCCGAGATCGTCACCGTATCGGTGCGCCGCATCAGCCTGGAAGGCTATGCCGAGAGCATGGTTGATCTGCTCGGCGGCGCTTACCGGCTGCTGCCGAATACGGCCGGTTGCGCCACCGTGCGCGACGCGGTGCTCACCGCCCAACTGGCCCGCGAGGCCCTGGAGACCAACTGGGTCAAGCTGGAACTGATCGGCGACCGCGAGACCCTGTATCCCGACGCGACACAACTGGTGCAGGCGGCGGAGGAGCTGGTGCGCGACGGCTTCGTTGTCCTGCCCTACAGCAACGACGACCCGGTCACCTGTCAGAAGCTGGCGGATGCCGGCTGTGCCGCGGTGATGCCTTTGGGGGCGCCCATCGGCTCCGGCATGGGCATCTGCAATCCGTATAACATCGGCCTCATCTGCGCCCGCAGCCCAGTACCGGTGGTGCTCGACGCGGGTATCGGCACCGCCTCCGACGCGGCCCTGGCCATGGAGCTGGGCTGTGCCGCCGTGCTGGTCAACTCGGCGGTGGCCCGGGCCAAGGACCCGGTGCGCATGGCCGTGGCGCTGCGCCAGGCGGTGGCCGCCGGCTATGACGCGCGCCGGGCCGGGCGCATCCCCAAGCGCGCCTATGCCGAGGCCAGCAGCCCGCAACTCGGCCTCATCGGCTCGTGAACCTGCCACAGCCGCCGATCCTGGTCATCAGCGACCGGCGGCAAGCCCGCCAACCGCTGGAACAAGTGGCCGAGGCGGTCTTCGCCGCCGGGTGCCGCTGGTTCTTGGTGCGCGAGAAAGACCTGGATCCGGAGGCGCGCCTGGCCTGGGTCCGGCGTATCCTGGCCGTGGCACGGCCCTACGGTGCCACGGTCATGGTCAGTGCCGATGTGGCGGCGGCCAGGGCATCGGGGGCGGCGGGTGTGCACGTGCCGGGCAACGGCGATGTGGCGGGGGCGCGCGCGGCTTTAGGGGCCGGGGCTCTCATCGGGTATTCGGCGCACGATGCGGCCTCCGCCGAGGCGGCGATGCGGGCGGGGGCCGACTACGTGACGCTCAGCCCCATTTTCGCCAGTGCCAGCAAGCCGGGCTATGGCCCGGCCCTCGGCCTGGCCGGTTTGCGTGCGGCGGCGGCACGGCTACCGGTGCCGGTGCTGGCACTGGGTGGGGTGACCGTGGAGACGGCCGTCGACTGCCTGGCGACGGGTGCCGCCGGGGTGGCGGTCATGGGGGCGGTCATGAGTGCCGCCGATTCTGGCGCCGCCATGGCGGCACTGTATGCGAAAGCGGTTGCTCCAGCCGGGCAAAAACGGTAATTCGCCAGCCCATGGACCGACTTACAGAACTTGAAGCGCAGTCGATCTACATCCTGCGCGAAGCCTATGCCCGGATCGAGCCGCTGGCCATGCTGTGGTCTCTGGGCAAGGATTCGAACGTCATGGTCTGGCTGGCCCGCAAGGCCTTCTTCGGGCATGTGCCGTTTCCCGTCCTGCATGTGGATACGGGCAAGAAATTCAAGGAGATGTACGACTTTCGCGACCGCTATGCGGCGGAGTGGGGGTTGGATCTGTGGCGCGAGGAGTGTCCGCCCCTGGAGGCCATCGATCCGACGTTGCCACCCGCAGCTCGCTCGGCGGCGCGCAAAACACACGGCCTGCGTACGGCCATCGAGAAGCATGGCCTCAAGGGTGTGATCGCCGGCATCCGGCGCGACGAGCAGGCGACCCGCGCCAAGGAGCGGGTGTTCAGCCCGCGCGATATCACCGGCCAATGGGACTTCCGCGATCAGCCGGCGGAGTTCTGGGATCAGTTCAAGACCGACTTCCCGGCCGGGGCGCATGTGCGTATCCATCCGCTGCTGCACTGGACCGAGTTGGATGTATGGCGCTACATCGCGCGCGAGGGCATACCGGTGGTGGCGCTCTATTTCGCCCGTGACGGCAAGCGCTACCGCTCCCTCGGCGATCAGGACATCACCGGTCCCATCGAGTCCACGGCGGTCAATGTTGACGAGATCATCGCCGAGCTAACGGTCACCACCACGGCGGAACGCGCCGGCCGGGCCATGGACCACGAGCGCGAGGACGTCTTCGAGCGGCTGCGTGCCGACGGCTACATGTAATGACACGAAACGGAGAACAACAGGCGGCGGTGAAGATCGTCGTCGTCGGCCATGTGGATCATGGCAAGTCGACCTTGATCGGCCGTCTGCTGCATGACACCGGGGCGTTGCCGGCTGGGCGCTACGAGGAGTTGAAAGCCGCCTCCGCCAAACGCGGCATGCCGATCGAATGGTCGTTCATGCTGGATGCCTTCCAGGCCGAACGCGACCAGGCCGTGACCATCGATTCCACCCAGATCTGGTTCAAGTCGGTGCATCGCGACTATGTCCTCATCGACGCGCCCGGACACCGCGAATTTCTCAAGAACATGATCAGCGGCGCGGCCAGCGCCGACGCGGCTATCCTGGTGGTCGACGCGGTCGAAGGCCTGCGCGAGACGACGCGGCGGCACGCCTATCTGCTGCATCTCCTGGGTATTCCCAAAGTGTTGGTGGCGGTCAGCAAGATGGATCTGGCCGGCTATGACCATAACCGTTTCCAGGATGTCGCTGAGGACGTCAGCCACTATCTGAACGACATCGGCGTTGTCCCCGTCGCTTGCATTCCCATCTCCGGGCGCGAAGGCGACAATATCGCTCAGGGCTCGCCGCGCATGCCCTGGTACCGGGGGCCGGGCATCGTCCAGGCCCTGGACGATCTGCCGGCACCGGCGCGGCCGGCCGACCTGCCCCTGCGGTTTCCCATCCAGGATGTCTACAAATTCGATCAGCGGCGAATCCTGGCCGGGCGGGTGGAGGCGGGGATCTTGCGTGTCGGCGATGAGTTGCTGTTCTCACCGTCGAACAAGACCGCGCGCGTGCGGGCCATCGAATCCTGGCATGTGAACCCGCCACCGACCGAAGCGCATCCCGGCGAATCCATCGGCATCACCCTGGATGAACAAATTTTCGTCGAGCGCGGTGAGATCGTCAGCCATGCGGAGATGCCGCCGCAGCTCACCACCGTCTTTCGCGCCATCGTGTTCTGGCTGGGCCGAACCCCGCTGCAGGTGGGCAGCCGCTACAAACTGAAGCTGGCCACGCAGGAATCGACGGTGACCGTGCAATCGATCGAGCACATCGTCGATACGGACAGTCTGGCCGATCATGCCGGCGAAGCGGTGGAGCGCAATGCCGTCGCCGAGGTGGTCTTGCGCAGCCGCAAGATCCTGGCTCTCGACGAGCACCAGGCCATCGCCCAATGCGGGCGCTGCGTGCTGATCGACGGCTACGAAACGGTGGCCGGCGGAATCATCTCCATGGAAGGTTATCCGGATCAGAGGCAAGCTCTTGGCATCAAAAGTGCGAACCTCACCGGGGTCGAACATAGAGTCGCCGCCGCCAGCCGGGCGGCGCGCAGTGGCCATCACGGCGGCGTCATGTGGTTCACGGGTCTTTCCGGCGCCGGCAAATCAACCTTGGCGATGGAGGTGGAACAGCGCCTGTTCGCCAAGGGCTACCAGGTCTATGTGCTGGATGGCGACAACGTGCGCCGCGGCCTGAATGCCAACCTGGGCTTTTCACCGGACGACCGGGCCGAGAATATCCGCCGCGTCGGCGAAGTGGCGGCCCTGTTCGCGGATGCCGGCCTGGTGTGCATCACCGCCTTCATCTCGCCCTACCGGGACGATCGCCACCGGGCCCGGGCGGCCGCACCCGATGCCTTCCACGAGATCTTCATCAGCGCCGATCTGGAAACCTGCGAGCGCCGCGACCCGAAGGGACTCTATAAGAAGGCGCGTGCCGGCGAGATTGCGGCCTTCACCGGTGTGTCGGCCCCGTACGAGGCGCCGGCCTCGCCGGAGCTGACCGTCGATACGGAAACACACACCGTGGACGAGTGCGTGGCCCAGATCGTCGGCTATGTTGAATCGGTCATCTCACTGGCCCCCACGGGAGCCTCCCCCGGAACCCCCCCGGGAACCCCCATGGGCGGGGGACGCGGGACCCGCCGATAGGGTAGATGCCGCCGGTTACCCGGCCGGGCAGAAAAAAATCACTCCATCTACGTCATTTTCTTTACCGCGATCGTTAAGATTCGCTTGTTAACATCTTGATTCCGGCTCCCTCGGAACCCTGAGCCGTTGCGTCAAATTTTGCCACAAATTGAATGTTTGCAACTGGTTAAGACTTGTCTTGCTATCCTTCGTTAGATTAGGGTGGCTCCTGAGAAGACGAGGTGCCAGGGCATTCGGCACACTTGTCCGAAGTACTCCGAACAGGGGGTATCTGGGGACACCCGAGAGTAGGGACACCCGCCGAGGTGACCGGGCGGGGTCGATGTGCGAAGTGCCGTTTTCTGGCGACGGCGCAGGCGCAAATGCCGCCGCGTTTCTGGCATGTGAGCCACGGGCCGCGGGCGAACGAGGGAGTGTCGGGTGACGTTGCAGAATCGCATACGCCATGTAGGGGCGATCATAGAGCGCGCGTTCGAGCCGCGAGAGATCTTCTTTCGCTCGGCCGACCGATTCCATCATGTTCGGGTCTCGTCACGCCTGCAGCAGGGTGTTTGCGCCGTTGCCGTGATCGTTGCCGGCTGGGTTCTCTATGCCAGCGGCGCCTATGTGGTGCACAACGTCATGCTGGCTTCGAAGGAACGCGAGATCGGGCAGCAGAATCTTGCCTACTTCGACCTGTTGAGCGAAACCAGCCAGTACAATACGCAATTTTCGAACATCACCCGGGACCTGGAAGACAATCAGGCGTACCTGCTCTCGCTTCTGGAGAAAACCTCGAAGGGGCGCGCCGACATCGAGGCGATCCAGCACCGCCTGAAAGCGTCCGAGGACGAGCGGGCCCGGGTTCTCGTGGCGCGCGAAGGCCTGCGCCAGAAGATGGATCGTTTCGCCGCGCAAATGAGCGCCATGGGCCAACGCAATGCTACGCTCAGTGCTCAGGTGGCGCAGATCCGGACGCTGGTCGACAAATCCCGCGCCGACGTGACGAAGGTGGCTGCGGCACGCGAGCGCTTGGTCGATCGCTTGGCCGAACTGGAAGGCGAGCTTGCCGCGGTGACCGAGGGCAAGCGCGATCTGGAAACGGCCGTGGCCGGCCTGCACCAGGAATTGACCACGTCGGAAGACACCCGGCGCAAGCTGGTGGAAGAGAAATCGTCGCTCAACACCCGCCTGGCCGAAGTCAGCCGGCAGTTTGAGACAACCGGCGGGCGCCAGGCCAAGCTTGAGGACCGGATCGCTTCCTTGCAGAGCTCCCTGGCTCAGGAAATCGACCGCAGCCAGCAGATGGAACAGCAGCGCGAGTTCCTGCAGCGCCGGGTCGGCGGCTTGGAGCAACGTCTGGTCGATTTGCGTGATGCCGGTCAGACCGTCATGGAGCGGCTGAGCGAGCGGGCGAAAGTCAGCATGGAAGTGATCGAGAAAACCGTGGCGATGACCGGCCTGGACACCGATGCCATGATCGCCGCCGTCGATAGCGAGGCGCTGGGCCAGGGCGGGCCGTTCATCCCCGTCGGCAACAGCGCCGCCGATTTCGAACCCAGCATGCAGCTCGAAGCATCCGTTTCCATGCTCGACCAGCAGCTCGACCGGTGGACGGCGCTGCGCGAGGTGGTGCGCACCCTGCCGCTCGCCGCGCCCCTGGACGAATATCGTGTCAGCAGTGATTTTGGCGAGCGAGTCGACCCGGTGAATGGCCGCAAGGGCCAGCATCAAGGGGTCGACTTCGCCGGGAAGATGGGCCGCCCGATTTACGCGCCAGCGCCGGGCAAGGTGGTTTTCGCCGGCTGGCGTGGCCGCTATGGGCGATCCATCGACATCGACCATGGCAACGGTATCCGTACTCGCTACGCTCATCTGAAAAAGATTCTGGTCACCGTCGGCCAGGAAGTCGGCCACCGGGAGAAAATCGCCTTGCTTGGCAGTTCGGGCCGTAGCACGGGACCCCACGTGCACTATGAAGTGCGCTATAATGGGCGGGCACTGGATCCGATGAAATTCATCAAGGCAGGCGAATATGTTTTCAAAGGGTAGCAAGCCGGTGGCCAAAATCGACACGCCAAGCGGTTCGGACGGCGGCAAGCAAAACAGCGGCGTCCCCTCCATCATCAGCCCCGATCTGAAGGTCGAGGGCAATCTGACCAGCCGTGGCGACATTCAACTCGACGGCACGGTCGAGGGGGATGTGACCAGCCGCGGCCTGACCGTTGGCGAAAAGGCCGTTGTGCGCGGCGCCCTGGTGGCCGAGACGATCCGCGTCTATGGCACGGTCACGGGCACCATCACCGCGAATTCGGTGGTTCTGGCCAGCACCGCCAAAGTGGACGGCGATATCACCCATCGCTCGCTGTCCATGGAGGCGGGCGCGTCCATGTCCGGGCAGATCAAGCGGCTGGAGCGGCCGATCGGCGGCGAATCTGCCACACCGGCATCCGCCGGGTATAGCGGTCAGGCTCCGGCCAAACCCTACAGCGCCTAGCCGCCACCCGCATGGCGGGTAAGAATCTCGGCATACATCTGCGGATCAACATTGCCGCCGGAAAGCACCACGGCCACGGTCTTGCCGCGCGCGTCGAAGCGTTGCGACAGGACGGCCGCCAGGGCGACGGCCCCGCCCGGCTCAATGACCAGCTTCAGGGTCCGGAAGGCATAGACCATGGCATCGGCGACCTGTGCGTCGCTGACGGCCAGGCCGCCGGCCAAAAGCGCCCGGTTGACGGCGAAGGTCAGGCGGCCGGGCATGGGCGATAGCAAGGCATCGCAAATGGATCGGCCACCGGCGGCAATCGTCAACCGTTCCCCGCTGGCCAGGGACCGGCGGGTGTCGTCGAAATCCTCCGGCTCCACCGTATAGACGGCCGTCTCCGGGCTGCGCTCGGCCATGGCGATGGCACAGCCGGCGGTCAGGCCGCCGCCGCCGCAACACACCAACAGAGCATCCAGCTTGGCATCCACGGCCGCCGCCTGCTCGGCGATCTCCAGCCCGCAGGTTCCTTGCCCGGCGATGACCCCGGCGTCGTCGAAGGGTGGCACGATGGTCGCCCCCCGGCGGGTGGCGATTTCGGCGGCCATGGCCTCGCGGTCGCCGCCGTCCCGCGGATAGGTGATGACTTCGGCACCATAGGCGCGGGTGTTGGCCAGCTTCATGGCCGGGGCATCCTCCGGCATGATGATGGTCGCCGGCAGGCCCAGAATTGCCGCCGCCGCGGCCACTCCTTGCGCATGGTTCCCCGATGAACAGGCAACCACACCGGCCGGCCGCGCCGACTCCGGGATCTGGCTGATCCGGTTATAGGCGCCGCGAAACTTGAACGAACCGGTGCGTTGCAAGGTTTCCGCCTTCAGCAGCACACGGCCGCCAACGCGCTCGTTGAGCGCCGGCGATTCGAGCAGCGGGGTGCGTACCGCCAGGCCGTGAATGCGTTTGGCCGCCGCCGCCACATCGCGGAAGGATGGCATGGATGTCTGCAAATCTTCAGGCATCGATTTGGGCGAGGAAGTCATAGATAGCGCGCTCCACTGCGGGGTGTTCGAAGGATGGGACATGGCCGACGCCAGGCACCGTCAAGGATAACAGATCGGGCTTCTCCGCCGCCATGCGGGCGAAGGTGGCCTCGCTGAGCACGTCGGAAATGCCACCGCGCACGGCCAGCACCGGCACCCGCCGCAAGGCGCGATAGAGCGGCCACAAATCCCGGTTCGCATCGGCTTGCGCCAGCACCTTGGCCAGGGACAGGTCCCAGTCGAAATGCAGGCGCCCATCTTCTCCTGGGCGGTAGGTGGCCTCGGTGAAGCGGCGCCACGCATCGTCGTCGGCCAACGCCAGATCCGGCAGTGATTGTTTCATCTGGGCGATGGCCGCCGGCCAGTCCGGCTGGGGCCGGTCGCGGCTGATATAGGCCATGATGCGCCGCGAGCCCGCCGCGTCCACTTCCGGTCCCACGTCGTGGAGGATCACCCCGGCCAGCAGGCTGGGCGTCATGGCGGCTAGAGCCATGGCCAGGAGGCCGCCGTAGGAGACACCGCAGATAATCACCGGGTGGATGTTGCAGGCGGTGACGATTTGAAACATATCATCGAGGATCACTTCCGGCCGATAGTTGCGCCAATCCGCATCATACGCCGATTGGCCGCGCCCGCGGTAATCGGGACATACGACCCGCCGATGCGCCGCCGCCCGGCTGGCCAGGGTGTGGAAATCCTTGGAATTGCGCGTCAGACCGGCCAGGCACAGAAGCGGAGTGCCGCCTCCATGCGGCGGGCCATAGTCGCGCACGTACAGACTCAGGCCGCTACGCGCGCCGATGCGCCGCTCCCGGTAGTCCGCCCCCGCCACCGCCTTACAAGCCAAGCAAGGCGGGCAGCTCGCTTAGAGATTCCATGACCGCCATGGGTTTGCCGGGCAGCCGCTCCGGGGTTTGCTTGAATCGGTTCAGCCAGGCGACGTGAAAGCCGAAATGCGCAGCACCGCTGGCATCCCAGGCGTTGGAGGAGACGAAGCATATGCGCGCCGCCGGAACGTTCAGGCTCTCGACCGCCAGGCCATAGACGCGCCGGTCCGGCTTGTAGATGCCCACATCCTCGATGGACAGCGCGGCATCCAGCAGGTCGGTCAGGCCGGCCGAGGCGACGGCCGCCGCCAGCATCTTCGGGGCGCCGTTGGAGAGAATCGCCGTCTTCTGGCCGCCGGCGCGTAGGCGGGTCAATGCCGCCGTGACGTCCGGGTAGGCATCCAGGCTGAGGTACAGATCCATCAGCTTTGCGTGCAGGGAGGTATCCACCACTCCATTGGCGGCGAGGGCATAGTCAAGGCCCTCGGCGGTGACTTGCCAGAAATCCACATGCGCTCCCATCAGGCTGCGCAGCCAGGTGTATTCGAGCTGCTTCTGCCGCCACAGGGCCGAGACCTTGTCGGCCTTGTCGCCCAGCGGCGCACCGCCCCGGCGCACGGCCGAGTGCACGTCGAAGAGCGTGCCATACGCATCGAAGACGCAGGCGCCGATGTCGGCAAAGTCGGGATGTGCCATGGTCGCCTCCTTGTTGTGCAGGACGACTCAAACGTCCGGCGGCAGCGATGGCAACAAGAAAGAACGGCTTGGCGCCTGAATGCTGTTCTAAAGACAGCAGTTCGGATCGAAATCGTCGTCCCGCGCAGCCCAGGATGCTGCTGGCGTGGGCCGGTTGGCGAACGGATCGACCAGGGCGCTGGTGCCATCGGCGCCCAATTGCTGGCGATACACCACCAGGCCCTCAAGGATACGCTGCACATAGTTGCGGGTTTCGTCGAATGGGATGCTCTCGATCCAATCGATGGCATCGACGTCCGGGTCGCGTGGATCGCCGAAGGCGCGGATCCAACTGTTGGCCCGGCTGGGCCCGGCATTGTATGCCGCCAAAGCGAGTATGTAGGAGCCGCCGTACCGCCGGGTGAGTTCGGAGAGATAGGCGCGGCCGAGACGCATGTTGTATTCCGGATCGGTCAGCAGCTTGCTCTTGCTGAAACGCATGTTCATATCGCGCGCCAGGCCCTTGGCCGTCTTGGGCAGGATTTGCATCAGGCCATGGGCGCCGGCCCCGCTGACCGCATCCGTGTAAAACGCGCTTTCCTGGCGCACCACGGCCATGACCAGCGCCGGCTCCGGCGATTCGCCCTGGGGCAGGGTGGGGAATGGATAGAGGTGGTCGACCAGCAAGATACCGTCCGCTGCCGCCGCCTTGGCGGCCTTGACCGCCAGATCCGGCCGGCGCTGCTGCTGCGCCAGCTCGGCGGTCAGGATGTAGTCCGATTCGCTCAGGGATATGGTCGACAAGCGGTTGAGGAATTTCTCCTGCACATTGCTATCGCCCAATTCGCCCAGCACCCGGATGGCCTGCACCAGATCGCGTTGGGTGAAGGCGGCGCGCGCCGCGTCGTCCGGGGCCTGGGTGCGGCCAAGGGAAACGGTCGCGGCCATGCCCAACTGACGGCTGGCAAGCTGGCCGTAGAAGGTCGTGTTGAGGCGGGCTGCCGCCGCATACCACGTCTTTGCCGTGGTCTGCCATGACTCCGCCTGGTCGCGCGCGGCTAGGGCGACGGCGGCTTCGCCGGCCCAGAAGGCGGCGCGGGCGCGGCTGATGGGCGTATTGACCCCATCGTGCAAGCGGGTGAAATGGGCATAGGCTTGTTCGGGCTGGTCCAGGAAACGCAAGGAGATCCAACCAGCCAGCCATTCGCCCTCGGCGAAGGCCACGCCGGTCGACAAGCCATGCTTGGCGGCGATGCGATAGGCGGCGGAAATATCGCCCTTCACCAGGGCCTGGCGGACGGTCCAATGGCGCACGTTCCACCACAGATCCGGCCGGGGGGCATCCGGGTTCGGCGGGTCGAGCAGCTCGAGGACACCCTGATAGCGGTCTTTCCTCTGGCGCCAACGGGCACGCTCGAAAATCAGGCCCGGATCGTTGGCCAACTCTTTCGGCACCCGTTGCACGGCGGAGTCCACGCCCCCGCTCATGGCCGCCAAGGCCAGCCGCGCTTCGGCCAAGGCGACATAGCCGTCGCCAAGGCGTTTGGCCTGCCGCCTGGCCGCGGACGCCTGCCGGTCCCAAAGCAGACGGTCCAGCCGCGCCAGATCGTCCTCGGGACTCAGGACCTTGCCGAACCGGCGGCGGAACAGCACCTCGTCGCCTTTCGGGAAGTCCTGCTGAACCCAGGTATCGCGCAACAGTGCCGTCGCGGCATCGGTGTGGCCGGTGGCGATCAGCGCCGCGGCGTACCGGAAAGTGCCGGCGACGGTGATTGGCGGCCGGGCCTTGAACCACTCCAGGACCGCCTCATGCGGCAACTCGCTGGGCAATGAAGCCTCGGCTCGCTGCTGCAAGGCGATTTGTCCCGGCCAATCCAGGTTCTCGGCGATGAAGGCGCTCGCGGCGGCGAAGTTGCCGCGGCGGCCCGGCTCGGTCAATTCCAGCCAGCGGACGATTTTCGCCAGCAACGGGTTTTGCGCCTTGCTAGCCAGGTCCAGGGCATGGGTGTACTTCCCGCCCTTGGCCGCCGCCATGGCCGCCCGGCCGGCTTTCAGGTCGGCCGCCGAGAGAATCGGCACCTCCGCCGTCGCCACGCCTGGAACGGCCGTCGCCCAGGCGGCGGCCGACCACGCCGGCGCCAGCGCCAGGATGGCCATGATAACGGCTATGTGCAGGGCTTTTGCCACTTCGGCGATTTCTCCAGTATACGGGCCGGGCGGTATGGTTGCCTGACCGTAACAGGCGAATCTTTAGCAAGAATTTACGAATTCAACAGCAAGAAGAATGGCGGAAAACGTGGGCGGCGTGCTTGCCGCCCCTTGGCGCAGCCGTTAAGGTCTGCGCAGGCGGGCTCGAGTCCGCCACCGTCTGAACCACTATAACCAAGGAACAAGCCATGTCCGGCCCCATGTTCCGAGGGTCCTTCACGGCCCTCATCACGCCCTTCGCCAATGGCCATGTGGACGAGGCCGCGTTTCAGAGCCTGGTCGAGTGGCAGATCGAACAGGGCAGCCACGGTGTAGTGCCCTGCGGCACCACCGGCGAATCGCCCACCCTATCGCATGACGAGCACATGCGGGTGGTCGAGCTTTGTGTCGAGGCGGCGCGCGGCCGCGTGCCGGTCGTTGCCGGTACCGGCTCCAACTCCACTGCCGAGGCCGTGGCATTGACCAAGCATGCCAAGAAAGCCGGGGCCACCGCGGCGCTGGTGGTGACGCCCTATTACAACAAGCCGACGCAGGAAGGGCTCTTCCAGCACTACAAGGCGATCCACGATGCGGTCGAGATCCCGATCCTCATTTACAATATTCCGGGCCGCTGCATTGTCGATATGAGCGTCGAGACCATGGCGCGCCTGGCCAAGCTGCCGAATATCATCGGGGTCAAGGACGCGACCAACGATCTGACGCGGCCGGCCAAGACGCGTGCCGCGATCGGCCAGGCGTTCGCTCAGCTGAGCGGCGAGGATGCCACCACGCTGCCCTTCCTCGCTCAAGGCGGGCATGGCAGCATCTCGGTGACTTCCAACGTGGCGCCACGGCAATGCGCCGATGTGCACGAGGCTTGGCAGCGGGGCGATCTGGAAACCGCATCGCGCATCACTGAGCGTTTGATGCCGTTGCACCAGGCGCTGTTTGTCGAATCGAGTCCGGCGCCGGTGAAATTCGCTGCCAGTCTGCTGGGTCTGTGCGAGAACCGGGTGCGATTGCCGATGGTTTGCGTGCAACCGGAAACAGAGACGGTGGTGCGCAAGGCCATGACCCACGCCGGCTTGATCAACTGACGGGGCAGCACCTACTCACATGGCAGAAGGCGCGCGGCGGGTCATCGCGCAGAACCGCAAGGCACGCCATGAATACTTCATCGAGGATACCCTCGAGGCGGGCCTGGTTCTCACCGGCAGCGAGGTTAAGTCGCTGCGCCAAGGGCGTTGTTCCATTGGCGAATCTTACGCCTACGAGGAGGACGGCGAGCTGTACCTGCGCTCGGCTCACATCGCGTCGTATGACGCCGCCGCGCAGTTCAATCATGATCCCCTGAGGCCGCGCAAGCTCCTGGTGCACCGGCGGGAATTGTCGCGTTTGCTCGGCCAGATTCATCGCGAGGGCTATACGATCGTGCCGTTGTCCATCTATTTCAATCCGCGCGGTATCGCCAAGGTGGAACTCGGCTTGGCGCGCGGCAAGCGCAAGGCGGACAAGCGCGAGACCGAGAAGAAGCGCGATTGGCAACGGCAAAAGGCGCGCGTCATGCGCGAGCGGGGGTAGGGCCTAAGGCAACCGGTTGCGCAAGGCGGTGAAGACGTCCGCGAACATGGCTTCGGTCAGGCGCCCGGTGTTGGTATTGTAGCGGGAGCAGTGATAGCTGTCGGCGAGCAACGGCCCACTGGGAATCTCATGCATGGCGCAGTGCGCGAATGCATACCGCGACTTCTTGCAGCCCAAGGCGGTCAAAATCGAAGCATGCGCCAAGCCGCCCAGGGCCAGGATCACCGCCAGATTCGGCATGGAGCGAATCTCGTTGACCAGAAAACCGCCACAACTGCGGATTTCCGCGCCGATCGGCTTGTTCTCCGGCGGCACGCAGCGGACCGCATTGGTGATCCGGCAATCGAGCAGGGCGAGGCCGTCATCCGGCTCCCGCCCGTACTGCCCCTGCGCGAAGCCGAAGCGTATCAGCGTCGGATACAACAGATCTCCGGCATAGTCGCCGGTGAACGGCCGGCCCGTGCGGTTAGCCCCTTTCAGGCCCGGCGCCAGCCCAACGATCAACAGCCGCGCATCGCGGCCGCCGAACGCCGGAACCGGGGCGTTGTGAAACGCCGGATAGGCGCTGGCGTTGGCGGAGCGAAAGTCGGCGAGGCGGGGGCACAGCGCACAATCGGCCGCCGGCTCCACACCCTCAGCGATGGCCATTTCGTAGGATATACCGGTCACGATCAACGGCCCCGGTCGATTACCGTTGCGGAGGCCGTTGCGGGCTTACGCCGATCCGTTGGCGCCCTCGTTTGCGTCCTCGTCCTCGTAGTAGTCCTGGTCATCGTCATAGGAATCGGCCGTCGGTGGACGGGGGCGCGATCGCGGGTGGTCGGTCGGATGGGACCGTTCGATATACGGTTGCAGGTCGGATATGTCGAGGAATACATCCGACTGACGGCGCAATTCGTCGGCGATCATGGCCGGCTGCGAGCGCACGGTCGAGACCACGGTGACGCGCACGCCCTTGCGCTGCACCGCTTCGACCATGCGGCGGAAATCGCCATCGCCGGAAAACAGCACCACATGATCGAGGTGCGGCGCCATTTCCAGAACATCGATGGCCAACTCGATGTCCATGTTGCCCTTGATCTTGCGCCGGCCCGTGGCGTCGGTGAATTCCTTGGTCGGCTTGGTGACCATGGTATAGCCGTTGTAGTCGAGCCAATCGACCAGGGGCCGGATGGGCGAGTACTCCTGGTCGTCGACCAGTGCCGTATAGTAAAAGGCGCGGATCAGGTGGCAATCACCGGTGAAATGCTGCAGCAGCCGTTTGTAGTCGATATCGAAGCCCAAGGCGCGGGCGGCGGAATACAGATTGGCTCCGTCGATGAAAAGGGCGACACGTTCCTGCGGGAAGAAATGCATGAAAACTCCAATACATCCTCGAAATAGGCACACTAGACCGGCCGGTGCGGCAAATCGGGCCGGTCATCCGATCTTGGCTATGTTCATTCATTTAAGGTTTCAACGGGCGCCCGCAAGGGCCGGTGGCACCGGGCTGGCGATTTAATGATCCTGATTGCCCTGGGCGCCAATCTGTCCAGCTCGCGCCATGGCACCCCCCAGGAAACCTGCGAGGCGGCGCTGGCGGCGTTGCAGGCGAATGGGGTACGGATCGTGCGCCGCTCCCGCTGGTACCGGAGCGCGCCTGTGCCGCCGTCGGGCCAGCCGCCGTTCGTCAACGGCGTGGCCGAGGTCGCGACCGACCTGCCGCCGGGCGATCTTTTGTCCCTTTTGCACCGGATCGAGGCCGAATTGGGCCGTGTGCGACGGGAACGCAACGAAGCGCGGGTGCTCGATCTGGACCTGCTTGCCTATGGCGGCCGGATCAGCGCCCCCGGCGAGGTGCCCGAGCTACCCCATCCCCGCCTGGCGGACCGGGCCTTTGTGGTGCTGCCCCTGGCGGACGTGGCACCCGCCTGGCGCCATCCGGTATCCGGCCTGAGTCCGGCGGAGATGGCGGCCCGCCTGCCGCCCGGGCAGGTGGCGAAACCGCTGGAATAGCCCAGTATCGGCTCTCTTTTGGGCTGGGAATTGCTTGCCTTCCCGGGGAGCCCTCCATATATTCCTCCCAACTTGTGGGGGAAATGCGATTCCCCCAAGTATTTCCGGAGATTTGATATAGATGGCGCGTGTAACGGTTGAAGACTGCGTACTGAAGGTTCCGAACCGCTTTGATCTCGTCATGGTGGCCGCTCAGCGGGCACGGGACGTCTCGGCGGGGGCGCCGCTGACGGTGGACCGCGACGATGACAAGAACCCGGTGGTCGCCCTGCGAGAGATCGCCGAGGAAACGGTCGATGTGGACGCCCTGATGGCGAGTGTAATTCAGGGTCTGCAGCGCCATGTAGAAATTGATGAGCCGGAGGAAGAGCAGTCCGAATTCGACATTGCCGGGCTGGAAATGGCGGTTGGCGCCGGACAGCCTGCGGGCATCGGAGCCTTGGCCGATGACGAGGATGACGATGGGGCCGAGGATGGCCTCGGGGACGACCTTAGCTCCGGCGAGGCCGATTCTGAAGGCGACGGCGAAGGCAAGGCCTAGCGCCAGGGGTACCGGCGCGGTTTACGGTCGCGCCTCGGCCGCGCGGCGGCATCGGGCCATGGGCCCGGCTCCTTCATTCTTGAACCAGTTCCCCCCGAAACGGCGCCCCGCATGGGCGCCTGAATGGGTGAGGGCGGCAAGCGTTTGCCGCGCAATCGCGCCATGATGCGCCAATTCGAACTGGTCGAACGGGTCAAGTCCTACGACCCCAATGCGGACGAGGACGCACTCAACCGCGCCTACGTCTATGCCATGAAGCTGCACGGATCGCAGACGCGCGAGTCCGGCGATCCGTATTTCTCGCACCCGATCGAGGTGGCGGGCATCCTCACCGACCTCAAGCTCGACGACAATTCGATCATCACCGCCCTGCTGCACGATCTGGTCGAGGACACGGACACCTCGCTGGAAGACATCGAAAAGCTGTTCGGCAAGGAGATTGCCCGTCTGGTCGATGGCGTCACCAAGCTCTCCCGCCTGGAGCTGCAGTCCGAGCATACCCAGCACGCCGAGAATTTCCGCAAGCTCCTCCTCGCCATGTCGGAGGATATTCGCGTCCTGTTGGTCAAGCTGGCGGACCGGCTGCACAACATGCAGACCCTGCATTACATCAAGTCCCCCGACCGGCGGCGGCGCATCGCCCGCGAAACCATGGACATCTACGCGCCCCTGGCCGAGCGCATCGGCATGCACCGCTTCAAGGACGATCTGCAGGATTTGGCTTTCGCCGAGCTGAACCCGGATGGCCGGGCATCCATTCTGGCGCGTCTTGAATTCCTCAAGGGACGCGGCGATGAGTTGCCGCCGTTGATCATCGATCAATTGAGCCGGGCCCTGGCCAGCGAAGGGATCGACGCCTGGGTGTCGGGGCGCATGAAGTCGCCGTTCTCGATCTGGAACAAGATGCAACGCAAGAACGTCGCCCTCGAGCAGTTGGCCGACATCATGGCCTTTCGCGTGGTGGTCAACGATATCGGCGAATGCTACCGGGCCTTGGGCGTATTCCACAGCAAGTATCCGGTGGTGCCGGGCCGTTTCAAGGATTACCTCTCGACGCCGAAACCGAACGGCTACCGATCCCTGCACACCGGGTTGATCGGTCCGGAACGGCAGCGCATCGAGGTGCAGATCCGCACCCGAGAAATGCACGACGTGGCGGAGTTCGGCGTTGCCGCCCATTGGAAATACAAGCAGAGCGACCGCAAGGTCGACGGCCGGCAGTACCGCTGGCTGCGCGAGCTGCTCGATATCCTCGAGCACGCGACGAATCCGGAAGAGTTCCTCGAACATACCAAGCTGGAGATGTTCCAGGATCAGGTCTTCTGCTTTTCCCCCAAAGGCGATCTGATCGCCTTGCCGCGTGGTGCCACGCCGGTGGATTTCGCCTATGCCGTCCATTCCGAGGTGGGCGATACCTGCGTCGGCTCCAAGGTCAATGGCCGCATCATCCCGTTGCGGGCCGAGTTGAAGAATGGCGATCAGGTCGAGATCCTGACGTCCAAGGCGCAAACGCCGTCGCCGGACTGGGAAAAATTCGTCGTCACCGGCAAGGCCAAGGCCCGCATCCGCCGTTTCGTCCATTTGAAGGAGCGGGAGCAATACAGCGAATTGGGCCGGCAGATGCTGCAAAAGGCGTTTCGCGAGGAAGGCTACGATCTGACCGACAAGTCCCTGGAGGGGGTGCTCAAGAAATTCCGTACCGACAGCATCGCCGATCTATGCGCCAGCATTGGCAAGGGCACTCATACGGCCCGCGATGTGCTGGTGGCGGTGTTCCCCGGGGTCAAGGACACGGTCAAGCCGCGCCGCATGTGGCCCTTCGGGCGGACCCGGCCGGCCGCCGACAAGAACAAGCAACCCGGCGTTCCGATCAAGGGCCTGATCCCCGGCATGGCGGTGCATTTCGCCCACTGCTGCCATCCGCTGCCGGGCGAGCGCATTGTCGGCATCGTCACGACCGGCAAGGGCGTGACCGTGCACACCATCGATTGCGAGACCCTGGCCACATTCCAGGATGCGCCGGAGCGCTGGATCGATGTGGCATGGGAAGCCGGCGATGGAACCGAGCCGCATACCGGCCGCCTGCGCATTGTGATCGCCAATGAGCCAGGCAGCCTGGGCAATCTCTCCACCATCATCGGTAAAAACAACGGCAATATTTCCAACCTCAAGATCATCAATCGATCCATCGACTTCTTCGAAATGCTGGTCGATGTGGAGGTCCAGGATGTGAAGCATCTGAGCAACATCATCGCGGCGCTGCGAGCCGCGCCGGTCATCACTTCGGTTGAGCGGGCGCGCGGCTGATGCGGCGTCACCCCGCCACGGTCTAGGCACCGCCCATGTTCCGCCGCCGTACACCGCTTCCCTTGCTTGGCCGCATTGCCAGCAGCCTGTGGCCGAAAGGCGGCTGGCGG
The DNA here is from genome assembly GCA_036397065.1 of Kiloniellales bacterium. Lineage (GTDB taxonomy): Bacteria > Pseudomonadota > Alphaproteobacteria > Kiloniellales > J153 > JAJFGI01. Next base: position 30,268 of record DASWJP010000085.1, read on the forward strand.
CGGTCCACCACATACCTGGCGCACCGGGTGCGGCGCTTGCCGGAGACGCCCTACCGGATCGCCGCCGGGTTCGCCTGCGGCGCGGCCATGTCGTTCACCCCGTTCATCGGCTTCCACTTCGCCGGGGCCGCTCTGATAGCGCTCTTGATACGGGCCAATGTGGTCGCCTCGGCCATCGGCACGGTGGTGGGCAATCCTTGGACGTTTCCCTTTATCTGGGCCTGGATTTATGGCCTGGGCACGTGGCTCACCGGCGAAAAGGCGCTCACTGATCTTCCCAGGGTGTTGAGTTTGGCCTACATATTCGAGCATCCGCTGAACGTCTTATGGCCCATGACCGTCGGTGGCATACCCACGGCGATTGTGGCCTGGTTCGCCTTCTATCTGCCGATCCATGGCGCGGTGGTCGAATACCAGCGGGCGCGGCGTTGGCGCATACGGCGGCGGGCGAAAAGACGGCGGGGGCACCCGACCCGTATTGGCCTGGAAGAACTTGCCAGGGACAAAATGGCCAAGGAAGAACAGGCCAAGGAGGATAAATGAACTTGGGACACCTGCGTTTGGGCGTGAACATCGATCACGTGGCGACCATCCGCAACGCCCGGGGCGGCGGCCATCCGGATCCGGTGCGTGCGGCGCGCATGGCGGCGGCGGCCGGTGCCGACGGCATCACCGCGCACCTGCGCGAGGACCGGCGGCACATCTCGGACAACGACATCGACCGCCTGGTCCATACGATCGATCTGCCGCTGAACCTGGAGATCGCGGCGACCGAGGAAATGCTGGCCATCGCCCTGCGGCACAGGCCGCATGCGGCCTGCCTCGTCCCGGAAAAGCGCGAGGAGGTGACCACCGAAGGCGGCCTGGACGCGGCCGGTGCCTCGGATGCGCTGCGGCCCTATTGCGATGCGTTGGGGGCCAAGGGCATCCGCGTTTCCCTGTTCATCGATCCCGATGCGCGGCAGATCGACGCCGCCAAGGCGCTGGCCGTGCCGGTGGTGGAGCTGCACACCGGCGCCTTCTGCGGGGCATATCTGGACGACCGGGAGGGGGCGCGGGCCAAGGCCGAACTGCGGCGCATCGAGACGGCGGCGGCCCATGCCGCGGCGCGGGGCATCGAGTGCCATGCCGGCCATGGTCTGACCTTCGATACGGTCGGTACTGTGGCGGCCATCGGCAGCATCGTCGAACTGAACATCGGCCATTTCCTCATCGGCGAGGCCATCTTCTGCGGCCTGGACAGCGCCATCAAGCGCATGCGCGCCCTGATGGATCAGGCGCGCGCCCAGGGCAGCGGCGCGCGCAGCGCATGAGCCCGGCTAAAGCCCGCGGCGTCCGATGATCCTCGGCTTAGGCAACGACCTGATCGATATCCGCCGCATCGAGAAGACGCTGGCGCGCTTCGGCAGCCGTTTCACCGATCGGGTCTTCACCGACGTGGAACAGGCGAAATCCGACCGCCGGGCCAACCGGGCGGCCAGCTATGCCAAGCGCTTCGCCGCCAAGGAAGCCTGTGCCAAGGCCCTGGGGACGGGGGTGCCCCGGCGCGGGGTCCATTGGCGCGATCTGGGCGTGGTCAACCGGCCAAGCGGCCAGCCGACCATGGCCTTGACCGGCGGCGCCGCCCGGCGCTTGGCGGAAATCACCCCGGCGGGCATGACCGCGCGCATTGACGTGACGCTAACCGACGACTATCCCTTGGCCCAGGCGATCGTCATCATCTCGGTCGTGAAAGGTGCGGCCGAGTGACGTGGCCGGCTCAGCGCACGAGATGAAGGGTTTTTGGCCGTCCGGATTTGTACCAGGGTATATTCCGGCAACGTGCGCCCTGGGAAATGGATAGAATATAAGGCATTGCATGGAATCCTTAATGACAAAGAAGAAATCCAGCGCCTTTGGAGAGACCGTTCGCACCGTCCTCTACGCGGTGGCGATCGCGCTGTTGATCCGGGTATTCGCCTACGAGCCGTTCAACATCCCGTCTCGCTCCATGGAGCCGACGCTGCTGGTGGGCGATTATTTGTTTGTTTCCAAATTCTCCTATGGTTACAGCCGCTATTCGATGCCTTGGGGTCTGCCGCTATTCAGCGGTCGTGTGTTCGCGGACCAGCCGGAACGGGGCGACGTGGCGGTATTCAAGCTGCCCAGCGACAACAAGACCGACTACATCAAACGCATGATCGGTCTACCGGGCGACCGGATTCAGGTGATCAACGGCATCCTGCACATCAATGGCGCGGCCGTCGGGCGGGAAAAGGTGACGGATCTGAGCGATCCCGAGAACAACGGCTTTCCCACCGACGTGACCGAGTACATCGAGACCCTGCCGAACGGCCGGACCCATCGCATCTGGGAACGCGGCGACGGCAACATGCTCGACAACACGCCGGTCTTTACGGTGCCCGCGGGCCATTTTTTCGCCATGGGCGACAACCGGGACAACAGCCAGGATAGCCGGGTCATGTCGGAAGTGGGGTTTGTTCCCTTCGAAAATCTGGTCGGCCGCGCCGAATTCCTGTTCTTCTCCCACAATGACAGCGCCCGGCTTTGGGAAATCTGGAAGTGGCCGTTCGCCATCCGCTATGGCCGCATCGGCGATGGGATCGAATAAGGCGGCACAACCCGCCGCGGCCCCGGATCAAGATCTCGATGGTCTGGCGCAACGCCTGGGCCATGGCTTTGCCAAGCCGGAGCTTTTGCGCCAGGCGTTGACCCATCCCAGCGCCGCGAACCGCCGCCCGGACGGCGGCGACGACAGCTACCAGCGGCTTGAATTCCTTGGCGACCGGGTGCTCGGCCTGGTCATTGCCGATTTGCTGCTGCGGCGCTTCCCCGACGAGGCCGAGGGGCCGCTGGCCCTGCGCCATGTGGACTTGGTCCGCCGGGAGACCCTGGCCGAGATTGGCCGCAGCCTGGATCTGGGCCGGTATCTGCGTCTGGCCAAGGGCGAGGAGGCGGCCGGCGAGCGCGACAACCCGGCCCTGCTGGCGGATGCCTGCGAGGCGGTCATTGGCGCCCTTTACCTGGATGGCGGCCTGGCGGCGGCCAGCGCGGTCATAGGCGCGCACTGGGGTCCCATGCTGGCCGCGGCGGGGCATCCGCCGCAGGATGCCAAGACGGCCCTGCAGGAGTGGGCCCAGGCCCGGGCACTGCCCTTACCGGACTATGAGGAGGTCGGCCGCACCGGCTTGGCGCACGAGCCCACCTTCACGGTCGAGGTCCGGATCGAAGGCCAGCCCGCCGAACGGGGCGAGGGGCGCTCCAAGCGCCTGGCGGAGCAGGCCGCGGCCGAGCGTTTGCTGCGCCGCCTGGGCGGCCAAGGGTGAGGCGGCCATGACCGAACACGCGGCCCCATCGACCCGCTGCGGCTTCGTTGCCCTAGTGGGGGCGCCCAATGCCGGCAAGTCGACGCTGGTGAACCGGCTGGTCGGTGCCAAGATTTCCATCGTCACCCATAAGGTGCAGACCACGCGCAGCCGGGTACGCGGCGTCGTGGTGGACGGCGATTGCCAGATTGTCTTTGTCGATACGCCCGGCATCTTCACGCCCAAGCGGCGCCTGGAGCGGTCCATGGTCGCCGCCGCCTGGAGCGAAACCAAGGATGCGGACGAGGTGGTGCTCATCGCCGATGCCACACGGTCGGGCATCGACCAGGATACCCGGCAAATCATCGACGGGCTGAAGGCGCGCGGCCGCCGGGCGGTATTGGCGCTCAACAAGGTGGACAAGGGCAAGCGCGAGGTGCTGCTGCCGCTGGCCGCCGCCTTCGAGGCGGAGGGCATCTTCGATCGCATCTTCATGATATCGGCCCTGACCGGCGACGGCATCGAGGACTTGCGCCGCTTCTTGATCGCGCGCATGCCGGAAGGGCCGTGGCTGTTCCCCGCCGACGAGCTGTCCGATCTGCCCGCGCGTCTGCTCGCCGCCGAGGTGACGCGCGAAAAGCTGTTCCTCAACCTGCACGAGGAATTGCCCTATTCCCTGACCGTCGAGACCGACGAGTGGGAGGACTTCGACAATGGCAGCGTGCGCATCGGCCAGACCATCACCGTGCTGCGCGATTCCCACAAGGCCATGTGCCTGGGCAAGGGCGGCCATACCATCAAGGCGGTGCGCGAGGCGGCGCAGGCCGACCTGGGTGGCATTCTCGGCCGCAAGGTGCACCTCTTCCTCACGGTGAAAGTGCGCGAGAATTGGTTGGAAAACCGGGCGCATTATCAGCACTGGGGCTTGGAATTCGACGTCTGAAGTACCGCCCGGCGGCGGTGTGTGACCATGCATTGGACCGACAACGGAATCGTTCTATCGGTGCGGCCGCACGGGGAAACCTCGGCGGTGGTGCAGGTGCTCACCCGCGACCGGGGGCGCCATGCCGGGCTGGTGCGCGGCGCTCAGGGGAGACGACTGAGCGGCGTCTACCAGGCGGGCAATTTGCTCTCCGTGCGCTGGTCCGGGCGCCTGGCCGATCATCTGGGCAATTTCGACGGCGAACTGCTGGAGAGTTACGCCGCCCGGGTGCTGGACGATCCGGCGCGCCTGGCGGCCCTATCCGCCGCGGCCGCCGTTTCGGAGCGCGCCTTGCCCGAGCGCGAGCCCCATGCCGCCTGTTTCGAAGGATATCTGGCGCTGCTCGAGGCCTTGGCCGGCGATCATTGGGCGGAGGTTTACGTGCGATGGGAACTGGCGTTGCTCGGCGAACTGGGCTTCGGCCTGGATTTGAGCGCCTGCGCCGGCGGCGGCGACAACGATCAGCTGGCCTACATCAGCCCGCGCACCGGACGGGCCGTGTCCTTGGCGGCCGGCGAGCCCTACCGCGACCGCCTGCTGCTCCTGCCGGGATTTCTCGGCGGCCGCGGCGGCGGCGGTCCGGCCGAGGTGGCGCAAGGCCTGGCGCTCACCGGCTTTTTCCTGGAGCGCCACGTCTTCGCCCCGCATCATCAGACATCACCCGCTGCCCGGCAGCGCCTGGCCGAGCGGTTTCCGGTGATGCCTCAGCTTGAAGCTTGACGGGCTGGAGGCACGAAATCGCGAGAAACGCTTACAAGAATTCGAAACCTACGCCTCAACGACCATTTCAAACCCGCCGAAGATCATCCTCTTGCCGTCAAACGGCATGTTCATGTTCTCGGGCTTCATGCGCTCATCATCCATCATCTTTGCCCAGCCCGCGTCACGGGCCTCCTTTGACGGCCAGATCATCCATGCGAACACCACCGTTTCGTCCGGCTTCTTCTTCACGGCCAGTGGAAATGAGGTGAGCTTGCCGTCCGGCACGTTATCGCCCCAGCATTCCACCTGCTTCAACGCGCCATATTCCTTTAACAGAGCGGAGAACGATTTCGCGTGTTCAATGTATTTCTGCTTGTTGGCGGTTGGCACCGCCGCCAAAAATCCATCAACGTAGGCCATGTCTGTTCCTCCCTTCACGCACCATCAAACGCTGCT
>DASWJP010000086.1:0-36879 GCA_036397065.1 Kiloniellales bacterium
AAACAGCGAACCGGTGAAATACAGCAGCGGCTCGCCGGCACCGACCCAGCGGCCTTCGTCATAGCGGAGTTGGATGTCGATGGTGGTGCCGCGGCGCTTGGCCATCTCCTGCAGCCAATCGATGGCCAGGCGCGGCGCCGAAACCACCGGGCGGCGCATGAAGACCGCATACGTCACCGCGGCATCGCCGAAGCGGCCGACCACATCCTTGGTGCGGCGGAAGTACTGATCGGTCCAGGCGGCGATGTCCGCCTCGTCAGACGGCCAGGCATCGTTGGGGAACGGCTTGGCTTTCATGCCTTCGGCCATGACCTGGTCCTTGGCGACGGCGTCGACGCGGCGGTGGTTACGACGCGGCGGCGATGCGGTTCGCCTCGCTCCGGCGTGCCTGCCGCTCGGCCTTGAGATGCTCGGCGATCACGAAGGCAAGCTCCAAGGCCTGGCTGGCATTCAAGCGCGGGTCGCAATGGGTGTGGTAGCGATCGCCGAGGCTGGCCTCACTGATCGCCTGGGCCCCGCCGATGCACTCGGTCACCTCTTGGCCGGTCATCTCCACATGGACACCACCGGCGTATGTGCCCTCGGTCCGGTGCGCGGCAAAGAAGCCGCGGACCTCGGCCAGGATCCGATCGAACGGCCGGGTCTTGTAGCCGCTGGTCGCCTTGATGGTGTTGCCGTGCATGGGATCGCACGCCCAGACCACCTTGCGCCCGGCGCGTTTGACCGCACGCAACAGCGGCGGCAACATCGTCTCCACCTTGTCCGCGCCCATGCGCGCAATCAGGGTCAGACGCCCGGGGACGTTTTCCGGGTTCAGCACGTCGATCAGGCGCAGCAGATCGTCCGCCGGCAAGCTGGGGCCGCACTTCAGACCGATGGGGTTTTGCACGCCGCGCATGAATTCCACGTGCGCGCCATCAAGCTGGCGCGTCCGGTCGCCGATCCAGAGCAGATGCGCCGAACAATCGTACCATTGCCCGGTCAGGCTATCGATGCGGGTCAGCGTCTGCTCGTAGTTAAGCAGCAGCGCCTCATGGCTGGTGTAGAAGTCGGTCTCGCGAAGCTGCGGCACCTTGTCGGGCGTGACCCCGCACGCTTCCATGAAGGCCAGCGCCTCGTCGATCCGCGCCGCCAACTCGTCATAGCGCTCGCCCTGGGAGCTGCCGGCGACGAATTTCAAATTCCACTGGTGCACCTTGTGCAGGTCGGCGAAACCGCCCTGGGCAAAGGCGCGCAGCAAATTCAGTGTCGCCGCCGACTGGTTGTAGGCTTGCAGCAAGCGCTGCGGATCGGGTTGGCGTGACGCCTCGTCGAAGTCGATGCCGTTGACGATGTCGCCCCGATAGCTGGGCAATTCCTTGCCGCCCTGAATCTCGGTCGGCGCCGAGCGGGGCTTGGCGAATTGCCCGGCCATGCGGCCCAACTTCACGACGGGACAAGCGGCGCCGAAGGTCAGCACCACCGCCATCTGCAACAGCACGCGGAAGGTGTCGCGAATATTGTCGGCGCGGAATTCGGCGAAGCTTTCGGCGCAGTCGCCGCCTTGCAGCAGAAAGGCATTACCTTCGGCCACTTCACCGAGGTATTCTTTCAGGCGCCGCGCCTCGCCGGCAAAGACCAGCGGCGGGAAGCGCGACAGGGTTTGCTCGACCTGGGCCAGCGCCGCCGCGTCCGCGTACTCCGGAACCTGACTGATCGCCCGCTTACGCCAACTCTCTGGTGACCACTTCGCCGCCATGGCCGTCCTCTCCGCGCCAATACCTTCGCACCAGCCCCGGCGGAAAACGCCGTCTGGATCATGGTTTTAGCCAGCTTTCCCGGGGTTTTCCACAGAAAACCGGAGGGCGGCTCTGCAACCCTCCCGTGCGCTCCAGGCGTAGCGTCCTTAAACTCAAGCGCCTCAGCCACTAAGCGCCCTTGCGGTCCGGTTGTCCAGGAATCGCGTCGAATGAGAACATAACAAGAACACAGGAGTCAGGCCATGTCCACACCCCTTTTTCACATGATCGCCGGGGCGCCCACGCCGGTCGCCCCCTTCAGCCATGCCGCAGAGGCGGACGGCTGGGTCTTCGTCACCGGGCAGATGCCCACGGACCCAGATGATGATGGTGCCCCCCTGCCCGCCGGTATCGAGGCGCAGACCCGCCGGGTCATGGACAATCTGATCCTGGTTCTGGCCGGCCTGCACATGGAGCTGAGCCACGTTGTTTGCGCGCGCATCTATCTGACGCACTTCTCGCAAGACTATGCGGCCATGAATCGCGTATACCGCACCTACTTTCCGGCCGGACGCCTGCCGGCGCGCACCTGCATCGGGGTGACCGAATTGGCGCGCCAGGCGGTGGTCGAGATCGACCTGGTCGCACGCCGGCCCTAACGCATGGAAGGAACGATGGTCTTGCACACCGACGTCCGCGGCCTGACCCTGAGCACCGCGAACGCTGCGGCCGCTACGTGTTACGACGGGGCCATCAAGAGCTATTTCGAGTACCGCCTAAACGCCGGGGCCCGGGTGAAATCGGCCCTCGAGGCGGATCCCGACTTCGCCCTGGCCCATTGCCTTAAGGGCTATCTGCTGATGCTGTTCGGCACCTGCGCCGTCCATGACAAAGCGCGCGCCGCCCTGGCCGATGCCGAATCCCGCGCCGGTTCGGTGACCGCCCGCGAGGCGGCGCACATCGCCGCCCTGCGCCTCTGGCTGACCGGCGACATGGCGCGCACCTGCGCCTTGTGGGAAGAGATTCTAATCGAGCATCCGCGCGACCTGCTGGCCTTGCGGTTGCAGCACTTCGCCTATTTCTGGATGGGGTGCAGCCAGGAATTGCGCGGCGCCCCGGCGAGGGTGCTGCACGCCTGGGACGAGAGCGTGCCCGGCTATGGCAATGTCTTGGGCATGCTGGCGTTCGGGTATGAGGAATGCGGCGATTATGTCGCCGCCGAGCGGTTGGGCCGGCGCGCCTTCGATTTGGATGGCGAGGATCTATGGGCCCTGCACGCGGTCGCCCATGTGCTGGAGATGCAGGGACGCCTGCGCGAGGGGATCGATTGGCTCGAGCGGCCGGCCGATGCCTGGGACGACCGCAATCCGTTCCGCGGCCATCTGTGGTGGCACCTGGCCCTGTTCCACTTCGAGCGCGGCGCCTACGACAATGTCCTGGCGCTCTACGACCGTTCGATCCGCGCCGACAAGTCGGATTTCTACTTGGACATTCAGAATTGCGCCTCGTTGCTCGCCCGTTTGGAGTTTCAGGGCGTTGCGGTCGGCGACCGCTGGGACGAATTGGCGGATCATGTGGAAACAAGGCTGGACGACCATGTGCTCGCCTTCACCGATGCTCATGCCATGCTGGCGTTGACTGCCGCCAAACGGCCGGCGGCGGAGGTCTTGCTCGTGTCCCTGCAAAAATTCGGGCAGCGGCCGGGCGATACGGCGGCGGCGGTCATGGCGCCGGTCGCCATCCCGGTCTGCGAAGCGATCCGCGCCTATGGCCGGGGCGATTTCGGCCAGGCGGTGGAGCTTCTACTGCCGCGCCGCGATGGATTGATCCGCCTGGGCGCCAGCCATACCCAACGCGACATTTTCGTCCAGCTTCTCCTGCAGGCCGCCATCCGGGATGGACAGGCGAAATTGGCCCGCGCCTTGCTTTCCGAACGCGCCTTGCAGCGCCCCACGAGCTTTGGCACTTGGATAACGTACGCCGCCGTGCTCGACACCCTGGGCGAGACGGCCGCGGCCACCCACGCCCGCCACCAGGCCGACGCGGCCCGCGCCGCCTAAATTCCGAACTCATTCATGCGTCATCCCGGACGCGACTTTCCTCCAAATCTTAGATTTGGATAGGAAAGTCAGTGATCCGGGATCCAGGGGCCGGCAGCGAGATAGCGGAAACATGGATCCCGGATCGGAAGGCTTGCCACCCGAAAATCACAGATTTTCGGGCGCGCCTATCGTCCGGGATGACGAGGGGCTAAAAATTATGAGTCCACGACCTAACCAACGCCCGGTGTAATGCCGATGCTGGCGAGAAATTCGGCCTCGGTCAGGCGCGGGCGATCATCGGCGAAATCGTAGTGAGCGGGTTTTGCGTCCACGTAGATGTGCTGATGCAAACTCAGACCGCCGGCATCGTCCAAGGATTCGACCGCGACGACCAGCATGGCATCGTGATCCTCGGCCAGACGCCAGAACAGGCTGGAGCCGCACTTGGAGCAGAAGCCGCGCTCCGCCCATTTGGAGCCTTGGTACCAGGCCAAGCCCGACTTGTCGGTGAATTTGGCCCCACCCTTGCACGCCAAAGCCATAAGCGGGCCACCGGCCCATTTGCGGCACATACCGCAATGGCAGATGTGGAAATCCTCTGACGCAAGTGTCACTTCGAAACGCACGGCGCCGCACAGGCACCCACCTGTCCGTTCTAGCTTTGCTGCCACGATGGGGTCCTTTTCTGTCTGTCGCCTTCGATTGCGGCCGACTATTCCGCCGCCTTCTTGGCCGGTTCCGGCACGGGCGTGCGCATGGTGACGAATTCTTCCGCCGCCGTCGGGTGAATGCCGACGGTGGCATCGAACATTTGCTTGGTCGCCCCCGCCTTGATGGCGATGGCGACACCCTGGATGATCTCCGGCGCATCGACGCCGACCATGTGCGCGCCGATCACCTTCTGCGAGGCGCGGGCGACGATCAGCTTCATCATGGTCTTCTCGTCGCGGCCGGACAGGGTGTGTTTCAGCGGCTTGAAGGTGGAGCGGTAAGTATCCACGGCGCCGTGCGCCTGGCGCGCCTGCGCCTCGGTCAGGCCGATCGTCGAGACCGGCGGCGTGCTGAACACCGCGGTGGGCACATCGGTGTGATCCATGGCCCGCGGCGTGCCGCGATAGACCGTATCGACGAAGGCCATGGCCTCGTGAATGGCCACGGGTGTCAGCGCCAGGCGGTCGGTGACATCGCCGATGGCATAGATGTTGGCTTGCGAGGTTCGGGAAAAGGCATCCACGGTGATCTCGCCGCCCTGGCCCACGGCCACTCCGGCGGCGGCAAGGCCCAGGTTTTCCGTATTCGGCCGCCGGCCGGTCGCCGCCATCACCGCATCCACCACCAGCACTTCGCCGCCGGAGAGATGCAGGTGCAAGCCGGCGCCGGTCTTTTCGATGCGGCCGATGGTGGTCTCCACGCGCACGTCGATACCCTTCTTGACCAGCTCCCCGGCCAGGGTCTCGCGCACGTCCTCGTCGAAGCCGCGCAAGATTTGGGCGCCGCGGTAGATTTGCGTGACCGCCGCGCCCATACCGTTAAAAATGCTGGCGAACTCGACGGCGATATAACCACCGCCATAGACCGCGACCCGCTTCGGCAGAGCTTTCAGGTGGAAGGCCTCGTTGGAGCTGATTCCCAGGTCCCAGCCATGGCCCGGCGGAAACACAGGATGGCCGCCGGTGGCGATCAGGATGGTCTCGGCGCGAAACACCTGGTCGCCAATTTCCACCCGGTGGGTATCGAGCAGGCGGGCATGGCCGCGATGGATCGCCACCCCCGCATCGTTGAGCAGGCGCTCGTAGATTCCTTCCAGGCGCTTGATCTCTTGATCCTTGTTGGCGATCAGCCGGGCCCAGTCGAAGCGCGCGCCCTCGACCGTCCAGCCGAAGCCGGCCGCATCCTCGAAGTCCTCGTGAAAATGCGCCGCGTAGGACAGCAGTTTCTTGGGCACGCAGCCACGGATGACGCAGGTGCCGCCATAGCGGTATTCCTCGGCAATCGCCACCCGCGCGCCGGTCCCCGCCGCCATGCGCGCCGCCCGCACCCCGGCGGACCCGCCGCCGATAACGATCAAATCGAAGTCTTTGCCGGATGCCATGAAATCCGTCCTGCCTAGCTCTACCCGTTCAATTTAGGGGGCGAAGGAGGCAATTGAAACCGCCGCGGTGGGTCAAGAGAGTCACCCCCCTCCCAACCTCCCCCCATCAAAGGGGGAGGAGTAAAGGAGGTCGACTTCATCGTCGATTGATCTGTATCACCCTCCCCCTTGTGGGGGAGGGTCGGGGTGGGGGGTGGCTTGAGGCTCGCTACCCTCTACACGCCGCCCATGCACATGTATTTGATCTCCAGGAAGTCATCCATTCCGTACTTGGAGCCTTCGCGGCCGACGCCGGATTCCTTGACACCGCCGAAGGGGGCGACCTCGGTGGAGATGATGCCGGTGTTGATGCCGACGATGCCGGTTTCCAGCGCCTCGCCGACTCGCCAGATGCGGCCCACATCGCGGGCATAGAAGTAGGCGGCCAAGCCGAACTCGGTATCGTTGGCCATGGCGATGGCCTCGTCTTCCGTCTTGAAGCGGAACAGCGGGGCGATCGGGCCGAAGGTTTCTTCCTGGGTCACCTTCATCTTGGTGGTGACGTCGGTGAGCACCGTCGGCTGGAAGAAGGTGTAGCCGCGTTCGTGACGCTTGCCGCCCACGGCGATCTTGGCGCCCTTGGCGGTGGCATCGGCCACGTGCTCTTCCACCTTGGCCAATCCGGCGGCGTCGATGAGCGGACCTTGGTTGACGCCTTCCTCCAGGCCGAAGCCGACCTTCAGCTTCTTGACGGCGGTGGCCAGCTTGGCGGCGAAGGCGTCATAGACCGAGTCCTGCACCAGAATGCGGTTGGCGCACACGCAGGTCTGTCCGGTGTTGCGGAACTTGCTCATCATGGCGCCCTCGACGGCGGCATCCAGATCCGCGTCGTCGAAGACAATGAAGGGCGCATTGCCGCCCAATTCCATGCTCACCTTCTTCACGGTGTCAGCGCATTGCTTCATCAGTAGCTTGCCGACCTCGGTCGATCCGGTGAAGGACAGCTTGCGCACGATCGGATTGGCGGTCAGTTCGCCGCCGATCTCCTTGGCCGAGCCGGTGAGCACGTTGATCACGCCGGCGGGGATTCCGGCACGCTCCGCCAGCTCCGCCAGGGCGAGAGCCGAATAGGGTGTTTGCGTCGCCGGCTTGATGACCACCGGGCAACCGGCGGCCAGGGCCGGTGCGCATTTGCGGGTGATCATGGCGTTGGGGAAATTCCACGGGGTGATCGCCGCCACCACGCCGATCGGCTGCTTGATGACCACGATGCGCTTGTCCGCCTGGTGTCCCGGGATGGTATCGCCGTAGACCCGCTTCGCTTCCTCGGCGAACCATTCGATGAAGCTGGCGCCGTAGACCACCTCGCCCCGGGATTCGGCCAAGGGCTTGCCCTGCTCCAGGGTCATCAACACCGCCAGGTCTTCCTGGTTTTCCAGGATCAGGTTGAACCATTGGCGCAGGATGTTGGAGCGTTCCTTGGCGGTCTTGGCCCGCCAGGCCGGCCAGGCGCGGTTGGCCGCCTCGATGGCGCGGCGCGTCTCCTCGGCCCCCAGCTTGGGGATGGTGCCCAGGGTCTCGCCCGTGGCCGGGTTGGTGACGTCGATGGTGGCACCGGATGTGGCGTCGATCCAGGCGCCGTCCACATAGCATTGCTGCCGGAACAGGGCGGCATTCTTCAGCTGTGGCGCGCCATTGGTCGCCTTCGCCCGAGCTTGCGCGGTCATAAGTATCCTCCGGGTATGGGAATGTTTGTCTTGGCGTTGAGTATAGAGCCTGGTGCCGCCAAACGAAAGGGGCGATGGCGGAACCGGATCAGGCCGGCAACCCCGACATGTCGTCAATCACCGCGGCGAACAGGTCGGACAGGGCCACCAGTTCGTTGCGGTGCAGGTCGCACGCCGCGATCCGTCCGCCGTGGCCGTCCGGCAAATCGCGGGTGGCGCAGGCGTTGGCGATCACGGTCGGCGCATAGCCTAACCCTATCGAGGTACGGACCGTCGAACTGACGCACATATGAGTCATGAACCCGCCGACGATCAGGTTGGTGGGGCCGGCCTTCTTCAAGGCCGCATCCAACTCGGAACCAACAAAGGAATCGGGCAGGGTCTTGGTCACCACCGCTTCGCCCTGGCGCGGGGCCGCCTTGTCGGCGAAGGCAAAGGCCTTGGTCTCCGGATCGAACAGCCCGCCGGGTTTGCCGCGGTGGGCGACATGAACGATGGGACGGCCCTGGGACCGGGCGGCCTCCAGCAGGGCGGCAATGCGATCCAACGCCGCCTCGACGCCATCCAGGGGCACCCGGCCGCCGGCGATGTATTCCTGCTGGGCATCGATGATCAGCACCGTGGATTTGGCCAGAGCGCTGGGCGTCCGCTCGGCACCGCCGATGGCCAACAGGGTTTTGGGTTGCGGCATCACTCATCCTCGGGTTTTGGCGGCGGGCATGGGATATCCCGGCAGATCAAGGGAGCTTAGCCCGCGTGCCCGCACATGAGAACCGTGGATGTTGCCTAGTGCCCCATAGGGATTCGCATGGATGGCCGGCTGGACGGGCACATTCGGACACCGGTCAAGGCCCCTGTCCGCCGCATTACCCGTCGGTGCTGGCCGGCCAATGGATGCCGCATTCGGTTTTGTCGCTGCCGGCCCAGCGGCCGGAGCGAATGGCGTCCGGCTCATCGTTTGCCCGGCTTGTGCAGGGCGCACAGCCGATCGAGGTGTAGCCGTAGGCGGTCAGAGGATGCCGCGGCAGATCGTTGACTTTATAGGCGGCGGCAATCCGGGCCGGCGTCCAGGCCGCCAGCGGGTTGATCTTCACCCGGCCGTCGACGGCTTCGATGGTCTTCAGGCCGGCACGTTCACCGCCGGCACTGCTTTTGCGCCCGGTGATCCACGCATCAAATCCAGCAAGAGCCCGCTGCAACGGCAAGACCTTGCGTATGCGGCAGCAGTGATCGGGGTGGCGTTGCCATAGATCGCCATGATCGCCCGCGGCGATCAGATCCCTCGGCGCCGGCCTGATCACGCGCACGTCGCTCAACCCCAAGCGGTCGACCAACTGGTCCCGGTAGTCCAGGGTCTCGGTAAAATGCTTGCCGGTATCGAGGAAGATGACCGGGACGGCCGGATCGACGGTCGCCACCAGCATCAGCAGCACCGCCGAATCGGCACCGAAGGATGAGACCACGGCCACACGGCCGGGAAACTCGTGCTCGATGACGGGCCGCAGCAGGTCTTCACCGGACATCCCGGCGTACCGGTGCTCCAGATCGGCAGCCCATTGCTCGGCCTGTGTCGTGGAGGTGCTCTGCATATGCGGATGATGCTCCTTCGCCGGATCGGCCGTCAGTAGGCCCAGCGGGCGCCGTTGGCCGCCGCCGCACCGCTTGCACGCCGGGGCGCGGCATCGGGGTGACGCGGGCCAACCGTGGCCTTCGACTCAGACGGTGCTGATTCGACGCCTGTCTTATTCTCAGGCGTCGTCTTCTCAGGCGCAGCCGGGAAGGGCCGGTGGCGGCGGTAGACGGGAATCTTTCCATCCGCCGCCGGCTGATAGGTGACGCTGATGCGCGCCTGCGCCGCGAGCCACGCCTCGACCGAGGTGCCCGCCGGCACTTCGATTGCATCGAAGCCGCAGCGGTGCAGGAACAACGCCTGGTCGATGACCGGTGCGCCGACGGCACGCACCTCGCCGCGATATTCGTACCGCTCGCGCAGCAGGCGGGCATAGGAGAAGGCCCGGCCGTCGGCGAACTTCGGGAATTCGAGGGCGACCACCGCGAAGTGCCGCAAATCGTCGGCGATCTGCGCCGGCGACTGATCGGCGCGCAAGCGGATGCCGAGTGGCTGGCGGCGCGCCAGCAGGGCCTCCCGTTCGGCCCGCCAACGGTCAAGGCCGACAATCACCGGGCCGCTTTGCGGCACGGGCGACTCGTCGTCGAGGGTGAGCCAGGTATCCTCGCTCAACGCGCGATTTTTAATGAGAGGCATAGAGCTTCTCCTTGAACGGCTCGATCCCAACGCGGGCGCAGGTCTGAACCAGGGTTTCGCCGTTTTGGCGGATCGCGAGATAGGTCTCGACCACCGTCTCGACCGCATCGACAATCTGATCCGAGGGAAAGGCGGGCCCGACCAGTTTGCCCAGCGCCGCGTTCTCATCAGCACTGCCGCCGAGAGTGACCTGATAGAACTCCTCGCCCTTCTTATCGACGCCAAGGATGCCGATGTGGCCGACGTGGTGATGGCCGCAGGCATTGATGCAGCCGGAGATTTTCACCTTCAGTTCGCCGATGTCGCTCTGCCGCTTGAGATCGGCGAAGCGGCGGCTGATCTGCTGCGCCACCGGAATCGAGCGGGCATTGGCCAGGGAGCAATAGTCGAGACCAGGACAGGCAATGATGTCCGATATCAGACCGAGATTGGCGGTCGCCAGATCGTGCGCGATCAAACCGCGCCACACCTCGTAGAGATCGCGCCGGCGCACATAAGGCAGCACCAGGTTCTGCTCGTGAGTGACACGGATCTCGCCGAAGCTGTACTGCGCGGCCAAATCGGCGACCGCATCCATCTGTTCGGCGGTGGCATCGCCGGGCACGCCGCCTTCCGGTTTCAGGGAGATGTTGGCAATGGCATAGCCGCGTACCTTGTGGGGCACCACGTTGCTGCGCACCCAGGCGGCGAAGGCCGGATCGTCCAGACGCTTGGCCTCGAACAGCCCGGCCTCGCGCTCGGCTTCGGCGCGATCCAGAACCGCATAGGGCGGCGGCGCGAAATAGGCTTCGATACGGGCCACCTCCTCGGCCGGCAGGGCCAGGTCCGTATCCTTCAGGTGCTGCCATTCCTCCTCGACCATGGCGGCGAATTTTTCCGCGCCCACCGCATTCACCAGGATCTTGATGCGCGCCTTGTACATGTTGTCGCGGCGGCCGAGCACGTTGTAGACCCGCATGATCGCTTCCAGGTAGGAGAGCAGATCGCCCTTGGGCAGGAACTCGCGGATCGTCTTGCCGACGACCGGCGTGCGCCCCAGGCCGCCGCCGACGATCACCGCGAAGCCGACCTCGCCGTCGGCGTTGCGCTTGATCTGCAAGCCGATATCGTGCACGCGCACCGCCGCCCGGTCGTGCGTGGCGCCGGTCAGCGCCACCTTGAACTTGCGCGGCAGGAAAGAGAATTCCGGGTGCAAGGTCGACCACTGGCGGATGATCTCCGCATAGATGCGCGGATCCTCGATCTCGTCGGCGGCGACACCGGCGTACTGATCGGCGGTGACGTTGCGTATGCAGTTGCCGCTGGTCTGTATGGCATGCATCTCCACCTCGGCCAGATCGGCCAGAAGGTCCGCGGTTTCTTCCAGCTTCGGCCAGTTGTATTGGATGTTCTGGCGGGTTGTGAAATGGCCGTAGCCCTTGTCGTAGCGGTGGGCGATGTCGGCCAGCTTGTGCATTTGCACGGACGACAGCGTGCCGTACGGGATCGCGACGCGCAGCATGTAGGCGTGCAATTGCAGATACAGCCCGTTCATCAGGCGCAGGGGACGGAACTCGTCCTCGCTCAATGCGCCGGACAGCCGCCGGGCTGCCTGATCGCGGAATTGCGCGACCCGTTCCAGCACCAGCGTTTCATCGAATTCGTCATAGCGGTACATGGCTGGTCTCTCCTTACGCTCGCGCGGCCGCGGCGGTGCCGTCCGCCTGCTTGCCCAGATCGAGGCGCACGGTCGGCCCCGCGGCGCGGATTGCCTCGCGCTTGCTCTCGGCGCGCGGCAGGCCGTTCTCGATCACGACATCGATCAAGTACGGCGCGACCACGCGTACGGCCTGTTCCCGCTGCTCGGCCAGGCGTAAAATCTCCGCCGCCGCTTCGTCGCCATCGGCGATGCGGGCCTCGGTGAGCCGTTCGCTCCAACCGCCCGCCGCATTCAGATAGATGACGATGCCGTCGTTGAGACGGTTGCCGGTGACCACTTTCGTTGTCATGAGTCCAGTCTCCTCAACCGGCCAGCGCGCGGGCATCCGATGCCGCCGCTTCGGCCCAAATCGCTCCGGATTCCGCCTCGGTCACCACCTCGCCGACGACGATGACCGCCGGGCCAGCGATGACGTGGTCGTGAATCAGATCGGCCAGGGCGCCGAGGTGGCCGATCACCGTCTTCTGGGTGGCCAGGGTGCCGTTCTCGATCACCGCCACCGGCGTGTCCGCCGCCAAGCCATGGGCGATCAGGCGATCGGCGATGCGCCCGGCCGCGGCCACGCCCATGTAGACAACCAGCGTATGGCGCGAGCGGGCCAGCGCCGCCCAATCTACGTCCGGCTCGCCGTTGCGGCCTTGGCCGGTGACGAAGGTGACCGCCGCCGCGTGCGCCCGGTGGGTCAACGGAATACCGGTGGCCGCGCCGCAGCCGGTCGCGGCGGTGATGCCGGGCACCAGTTCGACCTGAATACCATGGCGGCGCAGGTGCGTGCGTTCCTCCCCGCCACGGCCGAAGACGAAGGGATCGCCACCTTTCAAGCGCACAACCCGCTTGCCGAGGCGGGCATGGGCGACGAGCAAATCGTTGATCTGCGCTTGCGTGCGCATGTGATGACCACGAGACTTGCCGACGTAGATGCGCTCCGCATCGCGGCGGGCATAGTCCAGGATATCGGGGTTGACCAATTTGTCGTAGACCACCACATCGGCCCGCTCGAGGGCGCGCAGGGCCTTGAGGGTCAACAACTCCGGGTCGCCCGGCCCGGCGCCGACGATGGAGACCAGCCCTTCGGGCGTTTCGCCGCCAGCGCGATTGACGAGGCTCAACATTTTTTCGCCCGCCGCCTGCCCGCGTCCGGCCAGCACGTCCTCGGCGACGGCGCCGTCGAAGAAGCGCTCCCAGAATCTCAGGCGAGCGGCAGGGGCCGGCAGCAAGGCGGCGACCGAGGCGCGAAAAGTCTCAGCAAAGCGCGCCAGCGACCCCAGGCGCGCCGGCAAAAGGGTTTCGATCTGGGCGCGCAGGCGGCGGGCCAACACGGGCGCCGCGCCCCCGGTCGAAATGCCGACCACGACCAGGTCGCGATCGACGATGGCCGGCACGATGAAGCTGGAGATTTCGGCCCGGTCGACCACGTTGACCGGCACACCGGCGCGGCTGGCCGCATCGGCAACCCGCCCATCCACCTCGGCCAGCCCGGTCGCCGCGTGCACCACGGCGCAGCCGCGCACATCGCCGGCGACAAAGCCGCGGCGAATCAGGCTCAACTCTCCCTGCTCGGCCAAAGTCGTGAGTTCAGGGTCCACCCGCGGCGCCACCACCCGCACGATGGCACCGGCCTTGCGCAGCAGCCGCACCTTGCGCACCGCCGCCGCGCCGCCGCCGACCACCAGGCAGGTCCGCTCCGCGAGGTCTAAAAACGCTGGGAAATACCGCATGCCGTGCTCCTAGGCGTCCACATGACGGGCCCACGGAGCAATCCCCGTGGCGCTTTAGCGATTGTTGGCGCGGTCGCAAGCTGCCCACTCAAATCCCGCGAGTCCTATCGAGGCTCGGACCAGGCCCAGAAAAACATCCGAAAAAAAATCCGCCACAGCATGGCTGGGCGGATGACTCCGACCCGTCGCTTAGCTGCATTTTCACGAGCGCCCGCAAGCCGACGGGCAAATTCGGCGCTCATCCCTATAAAACACAGTCCCCCATGGGATTGTCAATATAATTCACACTATGCCGATGACATAATTATTATATTACATATTATTACTGTTATTATAAGACAGCCGATTGCTGCCAGCGTAATCCCGGGCGCAGACGCTATTCGACAGTGACGCTTTTGGCCAGGTTGCGCGGCTGATCCACGTCGGTCCCCTTCATCACCGCCGTATGATACGCGAGCAACTGCACCGGAACGGAATACAGGATCGGTGCCACGAAGGGGTCGATGCTGGGCACCTCGATGGTGTGCATGGCCTTCTTACCCAGCTTCTTGATGCCGTTGGCATCGGAGATGAGAATCACCATGCCGCCGCGCGCCGCCACCTCGGCCACGTTGGAGGCAGTCTTTTCGAACAGCGGCCCGGAGGGGGCGCAGACGATGACCGGCACGGTCTCGTCGATCAGGGCGATGGGCCCGTGCTTCATCTCCCCGGCGGCATAGCCCTCCGCATGGATATAGCTGATTTCCTTGAGCTTCAATGCCCCTTCCAGGGCAATGGGATAGAGGCTGCCGCGGCCCAGGTAGAGCACATCGCGGGCCTCGGCCAGGACATGGGCGATTTCCTGGATATCTTCGTCGTTATTGAGGATCTCGGCCACTCGCGCCGGCACCTCGATCAAGGCGCCGGTCAAATCCGCTTCGGCCTTGGCGTTGATGCTCCCCCGCGCCCGGCCGATGGCGATCGACAGGCAGGCGAGCAGGGATAATTGCGTGGTGAACGCCTTGGTGGAGGCGACGCCGATCTCCGGCCCGGCCAGGGTGGTCAGCACCGCATCGGACTCGCGGGCTATGGAACTTTCCGGGCGATTCAAGATCGACAGGATCTTCTGCCCCTGCGATTTCGCATAGCGCAGCGCCCACAGCGTATCGATGGTCTCGCCCGACTGGGAAATGAAAATCCCGACGCCGCCTTCCGGCATGGGCGCTTCGCGGTAGCGGAACTCGGAGGCGATGTCGACTTCCACCGGCTGGCGGGCGATCTGTTCCAGCCAATACTTGGCGACCGCTCCGGCGATATAGGCCGTGCCGCAGGCGGTGATGGTGATGCGCGGAATGGCGCCCAATTCGAAGGGCAAGTCCTGCATCTCCACCGAGCGGCGCAGCGGATTGATATGGGCATGCAGGGTATCGCCGATGACAGCCGGCTGCTCGAAGATTTCCTTCTGCATGAAGTGGCGGTACTGGCCCTTGCCGATCAACGCACCCGAGAGCGCCGTCTCGGTGATCGCGCGCTTGACGACGGTGCCGGTCGCGTCGTGCACCTTCGCGGAGCCACGGCTCAGCTCCACCCAGTCGCCTTCCTCCAAATAACAGATGCGTTTGGTCAGCGGCGCCAGCGCCAAGGCGTCGGAGCCCAGGTACATCTCGCCGTCGCCATAGCCGACCGCCAGCGGGCTGCCGCAGCGGGCGCCGACCATGAGGTCGTGGCGGCCGGCGAACACGATGGCCAGGGCGAAAGCCCCCTGCAAGCGGACCAGGGATTCAGCCACCGCGTCCTGCGGGGTCATCTGCTGATCCAGAAAATCGGTGATGAGGTGAACCACGACCTCGCTGTCTGTTTCGGTTTCGAACTTGTGGCCGCGGGCCGTCAGCTCATCGCGCAGTTCCTGGAAATTCTCGATGATGCCGTTGTGCACCAGGGCGACGCGCTGATTGGCATGGGGATGGGCATTCGACTCGTTCGGCTGTCCGTGGGTGGCCCAGCGGGTGTGGCCGATGCCGGTGGTGCCTTCCAGGGGATCGCGCTCCACCAGGCTGGCCAGATTGCTCAGCTTGCCCTCGGCCCGGCGCCGGTCGATGCGGCCGTTGGTCAAGGTGGCGATGCCTGCCGAGTCATAGCCGCGGTATTCCAAGCGCTTCAGCCCGTCGATCAGAAGCGGAGCAACCGGGGCGTTGCCGAGAATGCCGATGATGCCGCACATGGATTAGCCGTCCTTCCTGCGCCTGGATGCCTTCTTTTTGCCCCCCATTGATTTACCCGAGGAACCTTTATTTTTTCCTGCGCCACCGGGCTTTCGCTGGTCGCGGAACCGCTTGGCGGCACCGGCCTTGACCGTCTGGGGGCCGCGGCCGATCGCCATGGCATCGGCCGGCACATCTTCTGTGATGGTGCTGCCGGCGCCGACAATGGCTCCCTTGCCGATGCGCACCGGGGCCACCAAGGCCGTATTCGAGCCGATAAAGGCCCCCTCGCCGATCTGGGTCCGATGCTTGCCGAAGCCGTCGTAGTTGCAGGTGATGGTGCCGGCGCCGATGTTGGCCTTGGCCCCCACCTGGGTATCGCCCAGATAGGTCAGGTGATTGGCCTTGGCCCCGGCCCCGAGGATCGCATTCTTGGTTTCGACGAAATTGCCGATGCGGGCACCCGGGCCGACCACGGTGCCGGGGCGCAAGCGGGCGTAGGGGCCGATCGTGGCCCCGGCTTCGATGGTAGCCCCCTCGATATGACAAAAAGCGCGGATTTCGGCGCCATCGCCGACCGTCACACCCGGGCCGAAGAAAACATTGGGCTGCACGGTCACGTCGCGGCCCAGACGGGTATCGGTGCTCAGCCAGACGCTGGCGGGATCGACCAGGGTCGCCCCTCCGGCCAGGGCGGCTGCGCGCAGGCGGCGCTGCACCACCGCCTCGGCGGCGGCCAGTTCGCCCCGGGAGTTGATGCCCATCACTTCCTCGGCGTCCGCCTCGCCGATCCCGGTGCGATGGCCCGCGGCGGCGGCCAGGGCGAACAGATCGGTCAGGTAATACTCGCTTTTGGCGTTGTTGGGCTGCACCTGTTCGAGCAGGGAGAACAGCACCGCCGCCCGGCCCAGCACCACGCCAGCGTTGCACACACCGATGGCCCGTTCCGCCGGGCTGGCATCGTTGTATTCGACGATGCGCTCCACCTGGCCCTGGGCGTCGAGCACGAAACGGCCGTAGTGCGCCGGATCGGCCGGGCGAAAGGCCAGGCCCAGCAGATCGGGGGCATTCTCCCCCTGGCGGCGCGCGTACAGGCTCTGCAACGTTGCCGGCGTCAACAGGGGTACGTCCCCGTACACCACCAGCACATCGCCGGTCCCGCGCGGCCCGTGATACCCGGCCAGTGCCGCCTTGGCGCAGGTGACCGCATGTCCGGTGCCCAGCTGCCGGTCCTGAACGACCGTACGTACGTGCCCGCCCGGCCGGGCCGACGCCGCCTCGGCCACCGCCGGCATATCCGGGGCCACCACCACCACGATGCGTTCCGGCGACAGGGCGGTCACCGTATCGAGCACGTGGTCGAGCATGGTGCGGCCGGCGATCCGGTGCAGAACCTTGGGCAAGGCCGACTTCATGCGCGTGCCTTGCCCTGCGGCCAGCATCACGACGGCGAGTTTCGGGAGGATCATGTGCGATCGGCCATAAGATTGTCTTGTGGTTCGACTCTGGCCCTGGCACACCTTGCTGGCGACGAACGGGCTGGGTGACGAGCGGGCGGACCATGCCACAGCGTCCGCCGCGCCTGCAAATCAACAATTGTTGCCGGAAATTACATGAATCGCCAGGAGGTTAGGCCGGGCCGGGTGCTGATTTGCGACCTCGACGGCACACTCGTCGACAGTGCCCCGGACCTGGCATCGGCGGTCGGCGACCTGTTGACCCAGGCCGGGCGGGCGCCCCTGTCCGAGGCCGCGGTGCGCCGCATGGTCGGCGACGGGGTGGCGAAGCTGGTCGAGCGGGCCCTGGCAGCCAGCGGTGGCGTTCCCGAGGCCGGCGCCCTGGCCGGCTTGGTGGCGCGCTATATGGCGTTCTACGAGAGCCGCATGACCGAGTTGACCCGGCCCTACCCCGGCGCCGTGGAGACCCTGACCAATCTGAAGGCGGCTGGTTGGCGCCTGGCTGTGTGCACCAACAAGCCTGAGGGGCCGAGCCATGGTCTGCTCACCGCCCTGGGTTTGGACGGCCTGTTCGAAGCCGTGGCCGGCGGCGACACCTACGCCGTCAAGAAGCCCGATCCGGGGCATGTGCGCGGCATTCTGAATGCCCTCGGCGCGGCGCCGGGCGAGGCGGTGATGCTGGGCGACAGCCTGAACGACGTGCTGGCCGCCCGTGGCGCCGGGGTGCCGGTGATCGCCATCGCCAGCGGCTATGGCCCGGTGCCGGCTCATGAACTGGGCGCCGATGCGCTGATCGCCACTTTCGCCGAACTGCCCGCCGCCCTCGACCGCCTCGCCACGGCTTCCCAGCCGACCCATCCGGGGCCGTTTGCTTGACAGTCGGCGCGGCCCTGCCCTACACCATGTCGCCCGCCAGCCATCAGGGTTCGGGCGCGTAGCTCAGCGGGAGAGCGCCTCGTTCACACCGAGGAGGTCCCTGGTTCGATCCCAGGCGCGCCCACCATTTCATTCAATGACTTAGGCGAATGGGGATGTTCTGAAAGTGCCAACGGTGTTGGCACTTTACGAATCAGGACCCACGACCCAGAACTGGCACATGTGGCGGAACGTGTCCGGCGCCTCCGCCTCGATCGCATCCCAGCGGCGCAGGTCGGCCATGGCCGGGTCGTCCGGGAATGCGGCCCGGTAGCGGCGGGCCGCCTCCGGGTCGGTCAATTCCAGGCCGAGGACGCGCAGGCCGAGGGCTTCGACCATCTCGGCCAGCTCGCCCGGCGCGTATTCGAACTCGTTCACGTGGAACAGGAAATCGCGGGCGCCGCTGGCGGCGTAGAAGTCCATCTCCCCGGCCGCCAGCCGGGCGGGGTCACCTTCGGGTGCGGCGAGCGCATGGGCCCGGGCGGCGCGGAGATCGGCATCGCTGAGGCCATCGAAACCGGCCGCCCTGAGCGCCGTGCGGGCCGCCGCGATCCGGCTGCGCCCGCGCTTGGAATAGAAACCGACCCGCATGCTGCCGCCGGGCTTGAGCAGGCCCGTCAGGATGCGCCAGCCGGCGAGCGGATCGGCCAGGTGATGCAACACGCCGACGGATTCGATGTGGTCGAAGCGGCGTTCGACATCGCCGAGCGCCATGATATCCGCCTGGGCAAACGTCATGTCGCGGGTTTTCTTGAGCGCCCGGGCGGCATAGCCGAGCGCCGCCGCCGAAAGGTCGACCGCCAGGATGTGCGCCTCCTTGAAGCGCGACGCGACGTCGGCCGCGTGCTTGCCCGTGCCGCAGCCGGCGATCAGCACATCGAGGCGATGGGCGGGCCAATCCGGCAGGGCGGCTGCGGGGAACAAAGCCGCCGCCACCTCCCGGATAGGCCGGGGCTGGCGCCGGGCGGCGCCCGCCCAGCGCGGATAGGGATAAGCCTCGTATTGCGCCTTGACCACCTCCGTCGCCGCGTTCGGACGAAAGCCAAGGCGCGGCAGCGACGACGCCAGGCGGCGTTCCTCCAGGGGCTCGTCGACGAGGACGCGGGCCGCCTCGCGCCAAGGCGCTTTTGCCCGGCCAGCCAGGGCAGCAACACCGGGTAGATCGGCCAGCGGACGATAGAGGGCGTAGACGACATGGGCGGGAGCGAACCGGTCCGCCGCCGCCAGATCGTTGGCGAGGCGCGCCACGGCGGCGGTCTCTGCCGCCGTCGCCACCCACATCCAACCATTCAGCAGCGCCTGGCGGGCGAGCGCGATCATGAAGCGGGCAACATCGGCGGGCGGCGCCTCGGTCCTGTCGTCGAGCAGGTTCCGCCGGACGGCGGTCAGCATCGCCTCCACCGCCGCATCGGGCAGCAGAACCCGTTCCAGGAGCGCCAACAGCAACGGGTCGGAGGCCATCGCCGGAGTCACGTTGACCGCCGCGTCCTCGACGATACGATGCCGGGCCTTCATCGCCGTGATCGCGGCCAGGGCCAATGGCTGCGGCTCGATCCAGGGCGCGCGGATCGCCAATTCGATTGCTTCGGCAACGCCGGCATTCGCCTCGGAAAAGCGCATCGACGCCAGCCGGCGCGCGAGCGGCGGATAGAGCGGCGCCACCTCCGGGTCTGCGCGGACCGCCTGCAGGAGGATGGCCAGCGCCGTCTGATTGTCGCCCCGCCGGCCCGCCGCCTCGGCCCGCATCAGGGCATCCGCAACGCGTTCATCCTGGCGGCGGCGCGTTTGATCTTTGGCCATGGTCGCGTCCTTGTTATTCGCATCCCTTGGATAGCATGAGCGCGCCATGGGCGACGACCAGATCGTCAGCATCGGGATCTTTGCACGAGTGCTTGGGCGCCTTGGCCCTCACGAACCAGGACAGAAAAAAAAGCGCCCCGCCGAAGCGGGGCGTAGTCATGCCGAGGTGGGGAATGTCTGGTGGCGTAACGGCCGCCCCGCGCGAGGCCGGGTTTTCTCCGTCGGTCGCATCGGGTGCAACCGCTACGCCACCAATCTCTAAAGATGCTCGTAGAGCGTAAATCCCGAGGTCTGCACCAGCAGGACCCACAGCAGGAGCATCGCAAATAAAATCGCTATTCCAGCATCAATGAGTTGATCGAACATGGTCCTCGAACCGTGGCGCATGGCCTATCTCCGCCTCCGGCGGGCAGGCACGCGGACACGCCTTTGTCGCCGTTCCTCGATCGCCTCCAACAGCATCAGGCTGCTCGGATAGACGATGAGAACGATCATCGAAACGATGATGGTAATTTCCAGAGCTTCGCCAATCATGGTCCTGAATCCCTAGGCCTCTCGTGCCAATAGATGTGCCAGATAGTTCGGGGCTTGAGGGTGAGAATTCTGTGACAAAAACCGGCCATCCGCCGCCACAAGGATGACCAACGCGTTCACGATTAGGTAAGAACCTGAAGATGAACCCGGTCAGAGGCGAAGCGCCGGCCCGTTTTCGTCAGCCTTACCAGCGCATTAACGAGGCAGTGTCGAATTTGGCTACATTCCGGATCGGTCGAGGACCAGGACGGGAATTGACGAAAATCCCATGGCCTTTTTCCGCCCGGTCATATCTTGCCAAACCGATTTTTATGGTGCGGGTTCTGGCGGGCGCGCGAATCCCTGGCAGGATCGGTCTATCGGCGGTGATCGAGGACAAATTGCGGATGCGCCACTTCAGGCACAAACCGTTCTTTCGCATCGGCACCTATCGCCGGGGTGTGGCCGCTTATGTGGCCAATCGCTCGGCGGTGCCGTTCGTCCAGTGTCTGGATATCGTGGAATGGAATTGGCCCATCCTGGTGGATGCCTTCGACGCCGGTGAGCGGTTCCAGCAAGCCGGGGCCAGGATATTAACGGCGATGCTCGGCCAGCCGACTGCGGATGGTCAGCGCCGTCCTGCCCGCCACTCCCAGGGCGGCACGAAGGCGCCGCGCCAGAGGCCGCGGCCGGCGCGCCGGGCCGCATCCTCGGCGGCGACGTAAGCTTCGGTCGCATCGCGATCGGCCAGGGCCCAGCCCCGCTCGACCAGCCAGGCATTCAGATCGTATTGCCCGGCCCCGGCCAGATAGCAAACGGCGGCCGTTGATCCATCGGTGCTTAATTCCTGGGTGGCTGTCGATTCGGTAACGCAGGTGACCCAATGCGGACTGATCCGGTCCAAAACCGCCCAGCGCGCCTCTTTTCCACAAGGCCACTGGTCCGCGCCCGCACCGCACACCTGGTCGAGCTCCAAGCCATCGATGCCGTACAGGCGCACCAGACGGCCGGAGAAATCGAGGGTATCGGCATCGATAACCTGCGGTTTCCCAACGATTTCCTCGGCCCAGGCCGATAAACCCGGCAGTCCCAGGATCAAGACGGCGGTCAGACAGATGGCGGGGATACACGTGCGCTTCATGATTCCGTCGTTATATCAGCGCCTGCTTACGAAAATTGAAAGGCCGGGGCTGGCAAGCTCCGGGAAAGTCCATTAAAACTCTGTGCCTACACCCCACCCGAGGAGGATGAATTGATGAACCGGAGATTTGTGCCCGCCGCGATAGCCCTGGGCTTGACCGTTATGCTCAGCGCCGGCGCCGCCCATGCCGATGGCGATGCCGACAAAGGCAAGAAGGTCTTCAACAAGTGCAAGGCGTGCCACACGCTGGAAGCCGGCAAGAACCGGGTAGGCCCTAGCCTGCATGGGATTTTCGGCCGAGCCGCGGGAACCGTGGAAGGGTTCAAGTATTCCGACGCCATGACGAGCTCCGGCATTACCTGGGACGAAGCCAGCCTCGATTCCTACCTCAAGGATCCGAAGGCGTTGGTTCCCGGAACCAAGATGGTCTTCGCCGGCCTCAAGAAGGAAGATGACATTCAGGATTTGCTCGCCTACCTCAAGAAGGAAAGCATGTAGAACCGGGGTCATCCGGCTCGGCGGGCCTGCCATTGCAGCGGCCCGCGCCTGCCCCGTCTTGACCCGGGTCACATTCCCTTAACCAGTCAGGCCGTACCGTGGCCGGTCCCGCAGGAGATCGGACATGCCCTTCGTGGTGCGCGACGCATCCGGCCGAATCGTCAAGCTGCTCGCCGAGTCATCGGCCGATGGCGAGGAGGAGTTGCAGTCAGACGATCCGGGGCTGCTGGAGTTCTTGGCCCGTACCCAGGGCGGCGTCGACCTGCAGAACGCCATGGCGGCTTCCGATGCCGACATGATTCGGGTCATCGAGGATCTGATTGCCGTGCTCATCGACAAACGGATCATCGTGCTGACCGACCTGCCGCAGCAGGCCCAGCAGAAGTTGGCACGCCGCTATGAATTGCGCAGCAAACTCTCGGATTTGGGCGGGATCGTCGCCGATACGGACGAGTTGGCCCTGCCCTAGCCGTGCCGTCCGGCGGCCGCCGCGCCGCGATCAGTTGTCAAAACCTACATAATATTGTATGAGCATGCTGCGCCGATGAGCGTTCCATGCCGCTGGGCGCGTACCCTGGATTCGCTTCGAATTGGCAGACGATGGCGCTGGACGCATTCACGGCCGTTGGCGGCCAGACGCCAAAACCGCGCATCGTGCAGCACCGCGGCCGGCGTTATTCGATCCGCTTGGAGCCGGTATTCTGGCAGTCCCTGGAGTCGCTGGCGGAAAGCCAGGGCATGCGCCTGGGCCGCTTCATCGCCGAGCGGGCGGTACACTATCGCGGCGCCAACTTCGCCTCCCACCTGCGAGTCCTGTGCATGCTTGATGCCGAGCAATCGCTGGCCCGGGCCAGCTTGCGGCCCAGTCAGGGCAATCTGGTGGACCTGGTCATGGGCTGCACCAGCCCGGGTGTGGTGCTCTCCCGTCAGCGCACCATTCTGGCATACAACGAGGCCTTGGAGGCTTGGCTTGGCCCCGGGCGCAAACCCATGGGCGGCGCCGAGTTGACGTCGGTGATGCAGGTTCGTACCCGGCGGCCCCTGAATGAAATCTGGGACGAGATGATGAGCGGCAAACTGGCACGCGCGGATATGAATGTGCTGCATGTGGAGCCGGGGCGTGTGGTGGCTGCGGCGGCCCGCCTTCTGGCCCTGCGCGCGGCCGAGGAAGGGTCGTTCTATGCGGTGATGTGGCTAGCCACCGGCAGCCGCGGCGGGCCGCAAGCCAAACCCGCCGGCTGAGACGCCGGCAGACCTGCGCGCGGTGCAGGCGAAAGCTGTTTCTGTTGGGTCCCCGAGGTTAGCCGGCAGTATGCGGGCTATCGATCGCCAAATCGGTGGGGCTGTAGAGCGTGATGCCGCTCTCGAAGCTGTAGAAATGCAGGCCGGTGACATCCAGCCCGCCCATGGTGACATGCGCATCGGCGATGCCGGTGGCCGTCACCGCCTCGCCCGCATGAATGCTGAACGGCACATCGGCGGCGCCCATCAGCACCACCTCGCCCGCCGCATCCGGTAGCAGATCACCGAGATCCAGGGACAATGGCTCCAGCGCCGGCGCGGTCAGCGCATCATCCAGCCCGGCCGGTACGAAATCGGACGCCGTATCGATCAGATCGACGAGGGTTTCGTCGGCGCCGCTGGCATCCATCAATGTATCTGCGTTAACCATAAGTATCCGGCTGACAACTATCCGTAATCATTACTTTCTAGGCCAGGAACTATAGCTTTTTCCCGCCCTGGATACAATCGAAACTCAAGGCACGCCCCGCCACGCCCTTGAATTATTATATTGATATATTTCAATATGTTATGCCATGGCCGGGAGGGTATTCAGGCGGCAAGAACCGGTCCGTGGCCCGCCCGGCCCGTCTCGGCCCCCCCCTGCAGGCCCCAAATAGACAACGGCGCCCGGAGCTTGCCGGGCGCCGTTGGGTATCGAAACAGGACCGCGGGCGGGCCGCGGCCTTGAAGTCTATTCGATGATGCCTTGCAGCCAGGGCTTGTGCGCGACCACGGCCTGTTCCGGTACCGCAATCCCCAGGGTGCTCAGCAACATGCCGGACACCGCCAGAACCCGATAGGAGGCGAGGAGCTCGTTAGTTTGCGCCGTGACCAACTGGCCGCTGGCGACAAACAGCTCGTTCTCGGCATCCAGCACGTCCAGCAAAGTGCGCTGCGCCACCTCGAACTGCTGGCGATAGGCATCCCGGGTTTCCACGTTGAAGCGGACCGATTCCGACAAATCCTCGACCCGTTGCCGGTTGGCTTCCAGGGCGAACCAGGACTGGCGCATCTCCTGTTGCGATTCGAGGAACGAGCGCAGGCGCCGATTCTTGCTTTCAGACAGCCGGGCCAATGCCTCCTGCCGGGCCGCGCGGTCGATGCCGCCACGGAACAGATTCCAGCGCAACCGCACCATCACCTGGTTGTTGAACTCGTAGGTATCGATGCCATCGCGGCCGTCGTTGTATTCCGACTGCGCCTCCAGGGAGATCGCCGGATAGAACGGCGTTTCGGCCAAGGAAACCTCGGCATCGGCGGACCGGACATCCGCCTCGAAAATCCGGGTGGTCGGGTTACTGGAGCCGGCCAGGCCGATCGCCGAGTCCAAATTAGTCGGCAACACGCCGGACGGGAATTCCGATGGCTCAAGCCCATCCGGGAACTGCCCGACGATGCGGGTAAACAAGGCCTCGGCATTCTGCAGATCGTTCAGGGTCTGGGTCAAAGTCGCCCGCGCCCGCGCCGTGCGCGCCTCGTTCTGCGCCACGTCGGCACGGCTGCCGCTGCCGCCCACGAGGCGCTGCCTCAGGGAAGCCAGGATGCCGGTATGGACCCGCACATTCTCTTCCGCCAAGCGTACCAGTTCCCGCTGGCGCAGGACTTCCACATAGACGCCGATGGTATCGAGCGCCAGAAATTCGCTGTTTTCGGCCACCCGCTGCGCCGCAGATTCGACACGGGCTTTCTCGCGCCGGACCGTGCTGTCCGATTCGAAGCCGTCGAAAACGCGCTGCTGCAGGGTGAGGGAGGCCTCTTGCCGGGTCAGGGTCAAGGCGTCCCCGCCGATGCCGTCGGACCGGGTGGCCCGGTCATTGGTGCGCTCTCTGCCGAGACCCGCCGCCAAGTCAATCTGCGGCAAGTAGAGGCCGCGGGCTTGCTTCAGCTCTTCGTCCACCGCTTCACGGTTGCTGGCGACGATGCCGATATCCGGATTGTTCGAAATGGCCTGCTGTATGGCCTCTTTCATACTCATGGCTTCGGCGGCGGTCATGGCAGAGACGGAGAGGACCGTTCCCAAAAGCACCGCTCTGAAGTGATGGGTCAATTTTTCCTGCGACCAACGCATATCAATCCCCCGTTCGTCTATACACATCTAGCAAGTACGTTCTCTTACGGCTAACAACCAGCCAGACATGCATCTCAAGGCGCATGTATTACGCCGGGTTTCGCCCAAAAGTCAACGCGTTGGGACGATCATCCACTTGGCCGATTAACAACACGTTAACTATACCCGCCTCCCGCAGCCACGGCAAATGGACATCGCTCCGCCCCCCGTCCGCGGCCGGCCGGGTGGGCGGCCGCCGCATGCAAAGCCTAGCCACGGCAGGGCCAAATACGTTAACCTTTTCCGAAATATCTTGGTCTAAATCTAGCCGACCGCGTTCGGTGGCGCCCGATCCGCACAATGGGCAGCGGCCCGGCGGATCGGCGCCGGTGCAAGAGGCTGCGGCGCGGAGAGGGCTGGCTTCTCAGTCGCCAGTGCGCAGATCGCGCACATATCTGAACCGAATCGCAGGACGGGAAGGCAGCACGCCGGTATGGCAGCCAATAATGACGAAACGGGCGGGATCTCGACGGGCCGCCTTGCCCGCGCCACCGCCAAGAGCCCAACCGCCGGGGAGCCTCAAGGGATCGCGCAACTGAAGGGCCGGCTGGCCGCCGCCGGCCGGTTGGCGGCTGAGGGCGACGACCCGAAAAGCGGCGGGTCTAGCGGCGGGTCTAAAGGCGGCGAGCCCAACGGCGGCGGTCGGCGCAGTGAAATCCCAACGCCGCAGGTGGCGGGCAGCGGCCCGGCGAAGGCGGATGGCCCGGCGGCCTCCCCCGGCCCGATCGCCAAGAGCGAAGTCCTGCAAGACCCGAAGGATTGGCTGATTGCCCCCGCATCGGTCGACTTCGTCGAACCGCTGCTCAGCAGCCTGACCACCCTGGCGGCGCTGTTGCAGCGGCCCATCTCGCCCGAAGCGCTGCGCGCCGGCCTGCCGCAATCGGAGCACCGGGTGTCCCCGGAGCTGGCGGTGCGCGCCGCCGAACGCGCCGGCCTAGAGGCGCGCATTACCCGGCGGCCCAAGCTGACGCAGATTCTGCCTGTCACCCTGCCCTGCATCCTGTTGCTCAAGGGCGGCAACGCCTGTGTCCTTCTCAGTTTCCAAACCGACGATCGGGTCGAGATCATCTTGCCGGAAGGCGGCGCGGCGAAAAAGGTCGTCAGGCAGGCCGAGTTGGAGTCGCAATACACCGGATACGCGATCTACGCCCGGCCCGAGTACAAGTTCGATCAGCGCGCCGTCGAACTCCGGCTGACTCAGCCAAAGGCGTGGTTCTGGGGCACTCTGGCCCAATTCTGGCCGATCTATAGTCACGTGCTGCTGGCCTCGGTGCTGATCAACTGCTTCGCCCTGGCCAGCCCGCTGTTCATCATGAACGTGTATGACCGCGTGGTGCCGAACAATGCGCTGGAATCCCTGTGGGTGCTGGCCCTGGGCGTGACCACCGTCTTTGTCTTCGAATTCGTCATGCGCAATGTCCGCACCTATTTCGTCGATGTGGCCGGCAAGAACGCGGATGTGATCATCGCCAGCCGTTTGCTCCAGCAGCTCATGTCCATGAAGCTGGCCAGCAAGGGCCCCTCCACCGGCGCCATGGCCAATAACCTGCGCGAGTTCGAATCCCTGCGGGAGTTCTTCACCTCCGGCACCGTCGTGGTCCTGGTCGATCTGCCGTTCATTCTTCTTTTCCTCGGGGTCATCTGGCTGGTCGCCGGGCCCGTCGCCTTCATTCCCCTGGCCGCGGTGCCGGTGGTGGTCCTGGTCGGGGCGTTGTTGCAGTTCCCCTTGCGCCGGGTGGTCGAGAAGACCTACCGCGAGGCGACGCAGAAGCACGCCTTGCTGGTCGAGACCATCGACGGCCTGGAAACCATCAAGGCGACCGCCGCCGAGGGCCGGGTGCAGCGCGCCTGGGAGCGCTTCGTCGGCCTGACCGCCGAATCGTCGGGCAAGGCGCGGTTTCTCTCCGGCATCGCGACGACCTTCTCGCAGCTGGCGATCCAGATGACCACGGTGCTGGTGGTGATCTACGGCGTCTACCGGATCGTCGATGGCGAGATCACCGTGGGCGCCCTGATCGCCGCGACCATCCTGACCGGACGGTCGCTGGCGCCGTTGAGCGCCATCGCCGCCATGCTGACCCGTCTGCAGCAGTCCCGGGCCGCCCTCAAGGCCTTGGACACCATCATGAAGGTTCCGGTCGAACGGTCGAGCGACAAGTCCTTCCTGCACCGGCCGAGGCTTTCCGGGCAGATCCAGTTCGACAAGGTGTCGTTCAAATACCCCCATCAGGAGACCGCCGCCCTCAATCAATTGTCGTTCAGCGTAGAGCCGGGCGAGCGGGTCGGCATTCTCGGCCGTATCGGGTCTGGCAAGAGCACGATCGCGCGCCTGCTCATCGGGCTTTACGAACCGGCCGAGGGCGCCGTGCTGATGGACGGCACCGACATTCGCCAAATCGATCCGGCCGACCTGCGCCGCAACGTCGGCTATGTGGCGCAGGACAACTACCTGTTTTTCGGCTCGGTCCGCGACAACATCGCCTTCGGCGCGCCGCACATGGACGATCAAAGCATCCTGCGGGCCGCGGACCTCGCCGGCGTGACCGACTTTCTGCGCAACCACCCGCACGGGTTCGACCTGCAGGTCGGCGAGCGCGGCATGGGCCTGTCCGGCGGCCAGCGCCAGGCCATCACCATCGCCCGGGCCATGCTGCTCGATCCGCCGATACTGGTCCTCGACGAGCCCACCAGCTGCATGGACAACGCCTCCGAGGCGGTGTTCAAGGCGCGCCTGACCGAAATCCTCAAGGGCAAGACCCTGGTCATGATCACCCATCGCAGCTCGCTGTTGAGCCTGGTGGACCGCCTGATCGTGGTCGACAACGGCAAGGTGATGGCCGACGGCAAGAAGGAGGATGTCCTGGAGGCCCTGAAGAGGGGTCACATCCGCCGGGCGTCGTGAGCGGGCGGGCGATGGCAGGAGGGCGGCCCCCAAGGGGCATCAATTTCGAAGGCACGAGGCAAAGACAGGACCTATGATCAACGGTCTCTACGACAGCGAAGACCTCAGATACATGCCGGACCGCGAGGCCGCCCTCAGGCGCCGCGGCAGCCGCTTCGCCTCTGCCCTGACGATCGTAACCTTCGTCTGCTTGGTCAGCCTCCTGACCTGGGCGCATTTCGCCGTGCTGGACGAGGTCACCCGCGGCGAGGGCACGGTCATTCCCTCCAGCAAGACCCAGGTCATTCAGAACCTCGAGGGCGGCATCCTGGCCGAAATCCTCGTCCGCGAAGGCGACATCGTCGAGCCCAACGATATCCTGGTGCGCATCGACAACACCGTGGCCGAGGCGAATTTCCGCGATGCCCGGTCCCAGCGCTACCAGCTGATGGCTTCGGTGGCTCGTCTGGAGGCCGAACTGGAGGGCCGCGAGCTGGTGATGCCCGAGGAGGTGCTGCAGGAGGCGCCGTCCGCGGCCGCGGATCAGCAGGGGTTCTTCACTTTGCGCCAGAACCAACTGGCCGCCCAGATCAGGGTGCTGGAATCGCAGGCCTCCCAGCGCAAGCAGGAAATCGCCGAGATGGGCACCCGAAGCCAGCAGCTGCAAAACAACCTGGCGCTCGCCCGCGAGGAACTGGCGATCACAAAGCCGCTGGCCGACAAAGGTGTCCTGCCGCGGCTCGACCTGATACGCATCCAGCGCCAGATCGCCGACCTCGAGGGTGAGCTGGGCACGGTTCGTCAGGCCATCCCGCGGCTCAAGACCGCCGCGGCGGAGGCCGAGCAACGGATCGAAGAGCTGATCCTCACCCACAAGGCGGAAGTCTCCAACGAACTGAACAAGGTGAAGGCGGAGCTCAAGTCGATGACCGAGACGCTGTTCGCCGGCTCCGACCGGGTGAGACGCACGGAGGTGCGCTCGCTGGTGCGCGGCACCGTCAAGGAACTCAAGCACAATACGGTCGGCGGCGTGATCCGGCCGGGCGAGGACATCGTCGAGATCGTACCGCTCGACGATACCCTGCTGATCGAGGCCAAGATCCGGCCCGCCGATATCGCCTTTCTGCATCCGGGCCAAAAGGCCACCATCAAGATCACCGCCTACGATTTTTCGATCTATGGCGGCCTCAAAGCGGATCTCGAACGGATCAGTGCCGACACCATCCGGGACGAGACGGACCCGAAGGGCGAACGCTATTATCGCGTCTATCTGCGGACCAAGACCAATACCCTGCAACACCAGGGCAAGGAATTGCCGATCATCCCCGGCATGACGGCAACCGTGGAAATCCTGACCGGTAAGAAATCGGTGCTCGATTACCTGCTCAAGCCGATCCTCAGGGCCAAGGAGCAGGCGATGCGCGAACGCTGAGGCCCGTGCCGTCGTCCTGCCGTTCCCGGTGAGTCCCAGTCCCCCGCCGATCCGCCACGAGCGAGGCTCCTCGCGCGCGGCCGGCGGCGCCCGACGGGCGGGCCCCGGCCGCCAAACGGCGGTTAACCCTAACCGGGCTAAACCATAACCGGAAACCGTGAATTAAAGCGGCTTTGAGATCCTGTCGGTCCCGCAACCGGGGCAACCGCCCCGGTGCTCCTGTGGCGAGGAACCGGCAGCGTGGATCGACGCGGCGTCACTCAGTGTTTCACCTTGATCGCGATCTGCCTGACGGCGTTGGCGGCACCCCGCCCGGCGCAGGCGCAGAGCCTGGCCGCGATACTGACCGGCGAGACCCAGCCCGCCGGCGCCGAGACGCCCCCGGGCGACGCCTTGTTCGGCACCATGGAGTTCACCAGCGCGTCCTTGCAGGCGTTGCCGCAGTGGCGGCGGATCCTCGACGCCATGGGGGAAGAGTCGGCGGCGCTGATCGGATGCACCGCCGATTCGGCGAAATGCAGCAGTTCCGCCCTGTGGTCCTGGCGCGAGCTGCAGCTCCGGGCGGGCGGTCAGCGTCGCATGGAGCAGCTGCACTCGGTCAACGAGTTTTTCAATCGGTGGCCGTATAAATCGGATGCCGAGGCGTTCGGCCGGCGGGAGTATTGGGCCTCGCCGACCGTTTTCATGGCGCAGTCCGGCGACTGCGAGGATTATGCGATCGCAAAGTACTTCGCGCTCCGCCAGCTGGGCTTTGACAAGGAGGAGTTGCGAATCGTCGTCCTCTACGACGGGATTCGCAACGTCGGACATGCGGTCCTCGCCGTCTACCAAGGCAATGACATCTTGATCCTCGACAGTCTTTCGAATTTCATTACGACGCACGCACGCTACCGCCACTACATTCCGCAGTACTCGATGAACGAGACCACGCGCTGGGCCCACGTCGACGACCGCCGCGCCATCCCTCAAACCGCGTTGCGCGCAGTCGACAACTAGGCCAGGCTCCACGACCATGGACGCCGGAGAAGAGGCCGACCTCTTCGCCTTTCTGTCCGGGGAGTTGCCGCCGCGAACCACGCCCGTGGCCGCGCGGCGCACCCTGATCGCGGGGCTCGGTCTGCTGGCGGTGATAGTGGCCGCGGCCATCGTCATTCCGGCACTGCTCGTCGCCGACAAGCGCGCGGCCCTGGAGGCGGAGCTGGACCGGCGTTTGCAAATCCTGGCGGAAAGCCGGGCCCAGGTCCTCGGGGCTTGGTTGGAAGGCAACAACCGCGTGGCGGCACGGATTTCCGAGAGCGAACTGTTCCGCCTGTTCGCGACCGAGCTGGCGATGGCCGGCGGCGAGCTGTCGGACGTCATCGCCGGCGGCCAAAATCCCGAAGGGGACCCGCGCCGGTCCGCCGATACCGATCCGCTGGTGCTGCAGCTGCCCTACATGGAGCAGCTGCTGAGCGATTTCGTCAGGGAAACCGACTTCCTTTCCGCTTACCTGATCGGTCCGAAGGGCCAGGTTCTGATCAGAAGCGGCGGGGCCTCGGACCTGCCCGGGCAACACAAGGCGTTGGCCCAGAGGTTCTTCCGGCAGGGCGCGATAGCGTTCGGGGCGGCGCGCATCGCCGCCGCAGGCCTGGTGAGCGATGTCGTCCTGCCGGTCTTTCCGGTTCAGAGCGAATCGGGCGAGGGCCGGCCGGCCGCCGTCCTGTTGCTGAACCTGCCGATCGGCAACAAGCTCGCCGAGATCCTTTCTCCCGGCGCCCTGTCGCAGCCGGGCGAGCGTCTGCGCATGGTCCAGGCCGAGGAAGCCGGCCTCGTCGAGATCGCGCCGGGCGAGTCGCCGCCGATCCGCGCGCTTGCGGCCCCCTCTCCGTTCGATGGCGGCGGCGACATGGCCTTCGCGCGGCGCCCGCAGGTGGGCGGCGGCCAGCCGGTCTATTCGGCCGGCGCCGTCGTGCCCGGAACCCGCTGGTGGATCGTGCAGGAGGCCGACACGGGCGCCGCGGAGGTCGATTTCAGCGCCTTCCGGCGCTCGGTGATCGCGGTCGCAGGCCTCGTCGTCGTCAGCGTCGCCGCGGCTCTGGCCGCCATCTGGTTGCGCATGGCCGAAAGCCACAGCCGCGGCCAGGCCGCGCAGTTCCGCGCCCTGGCCGCGCGCATCGAGGGCCAGCGCCGGCTGCTGGATTCGATCAACAGCACGATCGCCGACTACATCGGTCTGAAGGACCTCGACGGCGGTTATCGCTACGTCAACGCCGCCTTCGCGCGGGCGCTGGGGCGACCCGCCGAACAGCTCGTCGGTCTCGACGACGCGGCGATCTTCGGCCGCGGAACCGCCGAGCGCCTGAAGCTCTCCGACGCCCAGGCGCTGGCGGCGGCCGGGCCGGTGACCGGCGACTACGAGGTCTTCCTCGGCAACGAACGGCGGCGGCTGCAGATCTCCAAGGTCGCCTTCGCCGACCAGACCGGCAAGGTCAGCGGCATCGTCGCGGTGGCCCGCGACGTGACCGAGCTGGTCGAGGCGCGGCGGCGGCGCGACCGCGCGATCTCCCAGATGGTGACCGCCCTGGTGCGCGCCGTCGAGCTCAGGGACCCCTACCTGGCCGGTCATTCCAGGCGAGTGGCGGAATTCGCGACCGAAACCGCACGACGGCTGGGCGCCACGCCTGAGGAGATCGCCACGGTGGAGATCGCCGCCAATCTGTCGCAGATCGGCAAGCTTGCCATCCCGCGCGCCCTGCTCACCAAGACCGCGCGCCTGGACGATGACGAGATAGCCCTGATGCAGAGCCACATCGGGCATGCCGAACGCACGCTGAAGGACATCGAATTCGATCTGCCGATCCTCGCAACCATGCGCCAGATGCACGAACGGCTGGACGGCACCGGCTACCCCGACGGTCTGGCCGGCGCGGAAATCTCGCGTACGGCCCTCATTCTCGGCGCCTGCGACGTGTTCTGCGCCCGCATCGAGCCCCGCTCCTACCGGCGCGGCATCGATCCCCAGGCCGCGCTCGCAGTTCTCCAGCAGAACGACCGGCGCTACGATCCCAAAGTCGTCTCCGCCCTCGCTGCCGTCGTCCAGTCGGTTGCCGGAGAGAAACTGATCGCCGGCATCGACACCGCATGAGACAGTGGCCGCAGCTCCGCCGTTTGCCGTGCCGCCCCTCCGCCCGCCGGCCTGCCCGCTCGTCCTGGCGCGCCGCCCTGGCGGCGGTGCTTTCGGCCCTCGCCATGACCGCCGCGGCCACCCCGGTCCAGTCGGGCAGCCAGTCCGAGGGGCGCGTCATCGTCGAGGCCATGGAGTACCCCTGGAGCGCGATCGGCCGAGTCAATGCCGGGGGGCGCGGCTACTGTACCGGCTTCCTGGTGGGCTCGCGTCATGTCATGACCGCCGCGCATTGTCTCTACGACTTCACCGAGGGGCGCTGGCGCGGCGCCAGCGAGCTTCACTTCGTGGCAGGCTACCAGCGCGACCAGTTCCTGATCCATTCCAAGGTGGCGGGCTACGAGACCTCCAGCCGGTTCGACGTGGCCGACCAGCGCGACGTCAACAACACCATCCACGACTGGGCGCTGCTCACCTTGGAGGATCCGATCGGTCGTTCGGCCGGCTGGCTGGGCCTGATGGCGCTGAACTCGGCCACGCTGCAGACCGTGACGTCCGGCGACCGGCAGATCCTGCAGGCCGGGTACCGCAGTGGCCGGGCCCACGCCATGTCGGCCAGTCCCGGCTGCCGGGTGCTGCGGCGGTTCGCCGGCGGCCACGGCCTGGTGCACGACTGCGCCGTCTATCACGGCGATTCCGGGTCGCCGCTGCTACTGTTCGCCGGCGAGGAGGTGCACGTGATCGCGATGGAGGTCCGTCTCCTCGAGCTGGACGGCCGCAAGGTCGGCGCCGCCATCTCCATGACGGCGTTCCGCAGCGGCGACGAGCCTCAGGCGAGCCGCGCCCTCGGCCAGGCCGGCCGCGTCTGGCGGAGCGGCAGCCTGCCCGGCTCCGGCAGCCCGGCGGCCAGGCTGCCGGAGGGCACGATCGACCGCTTGCTGACGCGGCTCGGCTATCTGGCTGAGGGCAACGCGGACGCGCGGGGCGCGGCGATCCGGGCGTTCGAGGCGGACCAGGGATTGGCCGTCACCGGCACGCCGTCGCTTGCGCTCATGAACCGCTTGCTGATCGCCGCGCGGTGATCCGTCTCCTTTGCGAAGGCTTTGCCCGCGGCGGTGGCCCCCTTTAGACTCGCCCGGCTCGCGAGTCGCCCGGCGCCGGGGCTCCGGGTGTTACCAGTCGAGGAGAGGCACATGACCGAGATCTTCGCCGACGGCGTCAACTCCATTGCCATCAGCAACGGGGTTGCGCGCTTGGAACTTGTCCAGTTGCGCCGCAACACGGTCGGCGAGGCCAAGCTGGTTCCGCAACCGGTGGGAACTCTCTTCCTGCCGGTGGCCGGGCTTCAGCAGATGGTCCAGCAGCTGAGCGAAACCGCCCGCCGGATCCAGGAGCAGCAGGCCGGCCGGGCCAAAGTCGCGGCAGCCGAAAGCGAGTCAGAGGCGGCGGACGAGGCGCTGACGAACCTGTGACACGGGCCGCAGCCCGCCGACCCGCGGGGAGCCGGGTCCGGCCCGGTTTGCCCCATCGCCCGCCCTGCGACGGGCGCAAGGCGGCAAGGAAACGGGCGCGGCCTTTTAGCCGCGCCCGGTGTTTTGCCGCCGCTATCCGCTCACACGTGGTCGACGATGACCTGTGTGTTGGTGTCCACGAGGTCCGCGATCGACGTCTGGGCGGCAAACGCGATCCCCTCGAAGACGACCGAGCCTCCGTTCGTGAAGTTGACCTGAACGTCGCCGGAGCCGTCATTGACGATCGAGGCGATCATGTCATCCACGTCCTGGATGTCGTCGCCCGCCCCGTCGACGACGTCGGTGAAGTGGAGCCGATCCTCGCTGCTGGCGAAGTCGGTGATCCTGTCGTCGCCGTCGTCCACACCGAGATTGAACACGAAGACGTCCGCGCCGCCGTCGCCCGTCAGGGTGTCATTGCCGAGGCCGCCGACCAGGATCTCGGCATCACCGTTGCTGACCAGCGTATCGTTGACGACCCCGGGTTGCCCGTTCAGCTGTGGCAGCAGCGTGACATCGAGCGTGCCGCTGTTGGTGTCGCCGTCGCTGTCGGTCACCTGCAGATCGAACGACAAGTCGATCGGGTCGCCGGACTGCTGGGAGGCGATGACGAAGCTGTCCACGGCGATGCCCAGATTGCCGCCCGAGGTGACGTTCTGGATCTCCATCTGGGTGAAGCCGTCGTCCGTCGAGACGAAGACCTGGTCGTCGGTCAACAAGCCGTCGATCTTCACCGAGCCGTCGGCGTTGAAGGTGAAGGTGAGACGATCGTCGACGAACACGTTGGCCACGCCATCGAAGACAAGGCCGTCATAAGACGCCCCGAAGACCCCGTCGCCGGCCTCGACCCGGGCCGAGGTGATGTCGTCCTGCTCCGCGGGGTCGCCCGCACCCGTGGTGGCGAAGTCCGATCCCTGCGGGTCGTCGTCCTCGTCGTAGACCCGCACCAGCACGGACCTGGAGATGCTGCTGTTGCCCTGCAGCTGATGGACCCGGAAGCCGGCATCGTTCACCACGTAGTGCTGCGTGTAGCTGAGCGTGTTGATGTCGTCGGGATCGCCGGCCACGTTCTCGACGTAGTCGAGGCGGATGATCTCGCCGTCCGCCGGCGTATCGTCGTTGTTCAGCCACTGGTCGCCGGTGCCGACGTCGTCGTTGTCGGTGTTGACCGTGCTGGTGCCCGGCACCGTCGCGGTGATCAGCAGGTCTTCCGGTGCGCTTGGGTCGTTCGAGGAATTAAGCGGGAAGAACACATTGTTGTTGCCGTGAATCCCCGAGAAGTCGTCGAAGATGATCTGCTCGCCGTTGTCGATCATGCCGAACAGCTGGATGGTGTAGGTGTCCAGGCTCTCGTCGCTGGCGTCCGGGTTGAGGTCGATCTGCAGGACCAGCGAACCGGCGCCATCATCGATCAGGCCGTTGTCGTTCAGGTCCACGAAACCCTGGAGACTCGCGCTGTCGAAGCCGGTCAGCAGGATCTCGTGCCCACCGGCGGTCAGCACCTCCGCCGCACCGCCGTCGAACGAACCGCGCAGCTTGTTGTCGGCCGCATTGTTGACGAAAACGACGTCCGCGTCCGACCCGCGGTCGGCCCCGACGATCTCGAAGAAGTTGAGCTGCTCGGTCGCGGTATCGCCACCTGCATCGTTCGCCAATAGCGCCGAGTTTGCCGTGACCACGTTCGGCGAGTCGTCGTCGATGTCGACCGTCAGCGTGCCGGTCGCCATGTCGCCGTCGCCGTCCGTCACCGTGAAGGCCAGGGCGATCGCGATGTTGTCCTCGGTGTCCGCCGTCGGGTGATCGACCGGCTCGAGGAGCGTAAAGGTGAAGTCCCCGGTGCTGGGATCCGTGACCACGACCGTGAACACGGGCGTCGCCCCCGCCAGGGCCGTGAGCGTGTTGGTGCCGGCGTTCCAGTCGTAGACCAGGGCCACCGAGCCGGAGGTCACCGGGTTGCTGCCGGTATCGACCACCGCCAGCCCGTCGAGGGCGGCGAAATCCACGCTGCCGCCCGCCGAATCCGCGCCGAAGTCGAAGTTCAGCGTCCCCATGATAATCGTGGGCGACGGGTCGGCGAGGTCGTCACCCGTGGCGACGTCGCTGTTGCCGGACGGCAGGTCGTCCTCGTCGACCGCGATGTCGAGATTGCCCGCGGTGGGCAGGGAATCGACGATGAGGCTGAAGTCGAAGGTGTCGCTGACGACGTTGTCCGACGTGTCGGGCTCGTCGCCGCTCGCCGCGACCGCGCCCTCGGGCGTGTTCGCCTCCTGGGTCGTGGTCGAGATCGAGCCCGTGATCGTCCCGTCGAAACCTTCCGCGACGGTCACGGAGAGCGCTTCCACCGCTGCCTCCAGATCGGCCGCATCGGCCCAGCCCGACAGTGTCCAGTTGCCGCCGCCGTTGTCCGTCAGCGAGGCGCTGCCGGCATAGCCCGCGTCCAGCACCAGCGTGCCGTCCGACAGGCTCACGGTCACCGAGGTGACGGCCTCCGAACCGTCCGTATCGGCGCCGCCGGCGAGCGATCCGGTGAAGCCGGCATCCGCCATCGAGAAACCGAGGCCCAGGAGAATCGTCTGCGAGCCGCTCGTGCTCTCGTCCACCTCGGGGACCAGGGCCTGGGTCACCACCGGCGCCTCGTCCAGGATCGCGTCGACCACGATGGTGGTGGTGAAGTCGCCGCTGCCGGTCTGGGAGCCGTCGGTGATGTCCTTGGCGTTGGCCGTGATGGTCACGCCCGTCAGGTCGAGGTCGCTGTCCTCCACCGGCGCATCCAGCGTGAACGAGGAGCTGAAGCTCGTCAGGTTCGCCGCGTCCGC
>DASWJP010000087.1:0-5302 GCA_036397065.1 Kiloniellales bacterium
TGATCGCGGAAAAGCGTCACCACCTGCTCCGCCTCGCCGGCGCGCAGCAGGCCGTGATCGACGAAGATGCAGGTGAGCTGATCGCCGATGGCTTCGTGGATCAGCACGGCGGCGACCGACGAATCGACCCCGCCGGAGAGGCCGCAGACCACCCGGCCCTGGCCCACCTGGTCGCGGATGCGGGCGACGGCCTGCTTGCGGAACGCCGCCATTGTCCAGTCGCCGCGGCAGCCGGCGACGGCGCGGGCGAAGTTGGCCAGCAGCTTGCCGCCGTCCGGCGTGTGCACCACCTCGGGATGGAACATCACCCCATAGAATCGCCGCCGGTCGTCGGCGAACATGGCGAACGGCGCACCCTCGGACGTGCCGACCACGCGGAAGCCGGGCGGCAGACGGACCACCCGGTCGCCATGGCTCATCCACACCTGGTGCCTGTCGCCGCGGCGCCACAGGCCCTTGGTCAGGCCGCACTCGTCGGTCACCTGGACAAAGGCGCGGCCGAATTCGTGGTGCTCGGAGGTCGCCACCTCGCCGCCCAGTTGCGCGCACATCGCCTGCTGGCCGTAGCAGATGCCGAGCACGGGCACGCCCATCTCGAAAACCACGGCGGGTGCGCGCGGCGTTTCCGCCGCGATCACCGATGCCGGGCCGCCGGAAAGAATGATGCCGCCCGCGCCAAAGTCGGCGATCCGCGCCGGATCGCTGTTGAACGGCAGGATTTCGCAATACACCCCGGCCTCGCGAATCCGGCGGGCAATGAGCTGGGTGACCTGGGAGCCGAAATCGAGAATCAGGATGCGGTCGGTCATCGCCGGTTTCTACAAGCCGGTTGATGGACGTGTCCAGGCATCATTGCTTAGCCAGCCATGCGCCCAGGTCGGACCAACCATACGCCGTCTCTTCCAGCACCATGCCGGAGAACGGCTCCTGCCGCTCGGCCTGGCGTTTGCCGCCCATGGCCTCGTAGAAAAAGCGCGACGGGTTGGCGCTCAATACCCAGACAACGGCCTGATTGATCCCGTGCCCATGCAGGTGCGCGAGCATGCCGGTCAGCAAGGCACGGCCAACGCCCTGCCCCTGCCAATCGCCGGTCACATAGAGGGTGAAGACCTCGCCCATGTCGCCGCCGCGCCGCGCCCGGCCGCAACTGCCGAAGCCGACCACTCCAGCACCCCGCCCGTCTTCGGCGACCATGACCGAATCGGCGCCACGGGCGCGGCGGATGCTGGCCGCCCACAGATCGCCCTGACGTGCCTCGGTCATCTCCAGCAGGTATTTCTCCGGCACGATCCCCGGATAGGCGGCGCGCCAGGTTTCCACATGCACCCGGGCAATGGCCGGTACATCCGGCATCAGCGCGGCCCGCACGTGCATCGGCCCGCTCATGGCGCCGCATCGCCGCGCTGCAGGACGGCGGCGAAGAAACCGTCACATCCGTGGCGCGCCGGCGTGAGAAACAGATACGGCCCGGCGAACGGCGATGGCTCCGGCGGCGGCGCACGCGCCGTGAGTGTCTCGGCCCAGACCGTGGCGGCCGGGACCACCGAGAACCCGGGCCAGCGGCTGAGAAACGCCTCCACCTGGCGGGCATTCTCCGCCGCCAAGAGGGAGCACGTCGCATACACGATGCGGCCGCCGGGACGGACGAATTCCGTCGCGGTATCAAGTATTTCCGCCTGCATGCTTAGATATCGCGCCAGGTCGTCGCGGGTGAGCCGCCAGCGCGCGTCCGGTTGCCGCCGCCAGGCGCCGCTGCCGGAACAGGGGGCATCCACCAGCACCCGGTCGAAGGTGCCCGCATGCGCCGCCCGCCAGGTGGTGTCGTCCAGGGCGCGGCGCTCGACAAACCCGGCGCCGGCGCGGCGCAGGCGTGGACTCGCACGCTGCAGCCGCCGCGCATCCACGTCCAGGGCCAGCAAGCGCCCCTGGCCCGCCATCTCGGCGGCCAGGGCGAGGGTCTTGCCACCGGCCCCGGCGCACAGGTCGGCCACCGTCATGCCCGGACGGGCATCGGTCAGCAGGGCGACGATTTGCGAACCCTCGTCCTGCAATTCCACCAACCCGTCGCGGAAGGCCCGCGATCCCGTCACATTGACCCGCCCGGTCAGGCGCAGGCCGATGGGCGAGATCGGCGTCGGCGCCGCCGCGATCCCATTCTCCGCCAAGGCCGCGATCGCCGTGACGCGATCCCCCTTGAGCAAATTGACGCGCAAATCCACGGGCGCCTCGGCGATCAGCGCCGCGGCTTCCGCCGCCAATGAAGTGCCCAGGGACTCGGCCAGATCGCCATACAGCCAGCCCGGTATTTCGGCGCGCACGTCGGGCGGCTGCGCCACATTATCCAGGACGGAGCCGGCCAAGCCATCGAGCATGGCACGCTCGCCTTCGGTC
The DNA here is from genome assembly GCA_036397065.1 of Kiloniellales bacterium. Classification (GTDB taxonomy): domain Bacteria; phylum Pseudomonadota; class Alphaproteobacteria; order Kiloniellales; family J153; genus JAJFGI01. The sequence goes on from DASWJP010000087.1 coordinate 2,392, forward strand.
AGCGGATGCGGGCCGTAGCGACTACCGTCACAGACGGCGGCGATGTCCGCCACGGCCAATTTGTCGCTGATCGCCAAATCCGCGAGCACCGATCGGCGCGGATGGTCGAGGCCATCGCCCACCCCAAGGCCGCTGCGCGCCAGCCACCAATCCAGACGAGCCCGGTGGCGCAACGCGCCGTAGACCCGGTCGCCAATGGCCCGCCGGTCCTTGGCGCCGATGAAACGGCGGCCGCGCATGTAGTCGCCGACAACCTGTTCGGCCGGCGTGTGCGCCGCCTCGATCATGCCGAGCAGTTCGATCGCGGCCTCGATGCGGGCGGCGGGAGTCATGGCGGCGGCGGCGGCGAGCCGGCGCGCGGGTCACATATCCGGACGGTAGTTCGGCGATTCACGGGTAATCGAGACGTCGTGCACATGGCTTTCCCGCAGGCCGGCCCCGGTGATGCGCAGGAACCGGCAGCGGCGCTGCATCTCGGCGATGGTGGCGTTGCCGGTATAGCCCATGGCCGCGCGCAAGCCGCCGACAAGCTGATGAATCACCGCCCGCGCCGGCCCCTTGTAAGGCACCCGCCCCTCGACGCCTTCGGGCACCAACTTCAATTGATCGGCGATATCCTGTTGGAAGTAGCGATCGGCGGAGCCACGGGCCATGGCCCCCAGCGAGCCCATACCCCGGAACGATTTGTACGAGCGGCCCTGATAGAGAAACACTTCGCCCGGAGTCTCCTCGGTGCCGGCCAACAGGGTGCCCACCATCACGCAGTCGGCGCCCACGGCGATGGCCTTGGCTAGATCGCCGGAAAACTTGACGCCGCCATCGCCGATCACCGGGATGTTGCTTTTGCGGCAAACCTCCACCGTATCCATCAGGGCGGTCAGTTGCGGCACGCCGACCCCGGCGACCATGCGCGTGGTGCAAATGGAACCGGGCCCGATGCCGACCTTCACCGCGTCCGCCCCGGCATCGACCAAGGCACTGGCCCCGCCAGCCGTGGCGACGTTGCCGGCAATCACCTGAACGGCGTTGGAGAGGCGCTTGATGTCCTGCACAGCGGCGATCACGCCCTTGGAATGGCCGTGCGCCGTATCGACCACGATCACATCCACCTCGGCTTCGAGCAGTGCTTCGGCCCGCGTCAGGCCGTCCTTGCCAACGCCGGTGGCGGCCGCCACCCGCAGGCGTCCCTTCACGTCCTTGCAGGCATCCGGAAAGGCCTGTGCTTTCTCGATGTCTTTCACGGTGATCAGGCCGATGCAGCGGTACTGCGCATCCACCACCAGCAATTTCTCGATGCGGTATTGATGCAGCAGGCGGCGGGCCTCCGGCAGCTCGACCCCTTCGCGTACGGTGACCAGATTTTCGTGGGTCATCAGCTCGCTGACCGGCTGGCGCAGGTTTTCGGCGAAGCGGACGTCCCGGTTGGTGACGATACCGACCAGCTTGCCGCTCGACTTCTCGACCACCGGGATGCCCGAGATGCGATAGCCGGTCATCAGCTCCAAGGCATCGGCCAAGGTCTGTTCCGGGTGGATGGTGACCGGGTTGACCACCATGCCACTTTCGAACTTCTTGACCGCGCGCACCTCGAGGGCCTGGCCTTTGATATCCAGGTTCTTGTGGATGACGCCCATGCCGCCGGCCTGGGCCATGACGATGGCCAGGGCGCTTTCGGTGACCGTGTCCATGGCCGAGGAGAGCAGCGGAATGCCCAGCTCGATGGTGGCGGTCAGGCGGGTCCGGGTGTCGGTTTGGCTGGGCAGGATGGCGGATTCAGCGGGCTCCAGAAGGACGTCATCGAACGTCAGCGCCTCGCGTATATCCATGCCAATCCCCTTGCAATCGATTGGCGCCGCATCATACACATCGCCCACTGGATGCCAAGGAAATTGCTGTCAGCCGCCGTCACCCTGGCGGCGGAAGCCGGTGGCGACCATGTAAAGCTCCGCCGACTCGGCGCGGCTGGCCGGCGGCTTGACGTGGCGGACCTTGGCGAACACCTGCTTCAGGCGGGCCAGCAGTTCCGGCTCGGTGCCGCCTTGCAGCACCTTGGCGACAAAGGTGCCGCCGGGGGCCAGCACATCCTCGGCGAACTCCAGGGCCACCTCCACCAAGGCCACGACCCGCAGGTGATCGGTCGGGGTATGGCCGGTGGATGGCGCCGCCATGTCGGAAAGAACCACGTCCGCCTCGCCCTCCAGGGCGGCGCGCACCTGGGACATCGCCGCCTCGGTCCGCACGTCGCCCAGCAGGGTCTTGGACCCGGGGACCGGCGCCATTTCGTTGATGTCGATGGCCACCACCCGGCCGCCGGCGCCGACCCGCTCCACCGCCACCTGCGTCCAACCGCCGGGTGCGGCCCCCAGATCGACCACCCGGGCGCCCCGGCGCAAGAAATGGACCTTGTCGTCCAGCTGCGCCAGCTTGAAGGCGGCGCGCGAGCGATAGCCTTCCCGCTTCGCCTTGGCGACATAGGGATCGTTGAGTTGGCGGGTCAGCCACTGGTTCGACGAATGGGTCCGCTTGCCAGAAGTCTTCACCCGGGCCTTGAGGGTGCGCCCGGCGCCGCTCGAGGCTGCTTTTTTGCTCCCGGCCCGGCCCTTGCCGCTGCCCGGACGCGGGCCGCGCCCACTGCCCGTGGAGCTCATACTGACGCTGGGCGCGATGTCGCGTTCACTGACTCTCCAATGGACGCCATCATATTCATCAGGATGCCTTCGCGCAGGCCCCGGTCGGCCACCCGCAGGCGTCCCACCGGCCAGGTCCCGCACACGGCCTCGAGGATGGCACAACCGGCGATCACCAGATCGGCCCGGTCGCGGCCGATGCAGGGATGCGCCGCCCGCCGCTGATAGCTCATAGAGGCAATGTGCCGGCTGATGCGGCGCACCGTCTCGAAATCCAGATAGCA
>DASWJP010000088.1:0-13426 GCA_036397065.1 Kiloniellales bacterium
CGGCGTGGCCCGCGACAGGGTTTCCGTCACGGCGAACTGCGAGCCCAGGGCGCCGGTGAAGATCAAGCCATAGGCGCGGGCCACCGGCACATCCGCCCACAGCAACGGTATGGCGGTCAGCAACAGCGCCAGGGCCACGGCCCCGGCCGGTGCCAGGATCGTCAGATGGACCGGTACATCGGTGCGCGGTTCAAGCCGCATCGGCGGCGGCGCCTTCACCGGCTTGCCCGGCCATCATCAGGCCCAGGCGCTGGATGGTCACATCCTCCGTGGCCATGGCCGGCGACAGATGACCATGATAGAGCACGGCAATGCGGTCGGAGACGGTCAACAGCTCGTCCAGGTCCTCGGAGATCAGGATGATGCCGGCCCCGGCGCCGCGCGCCTCCAACAGGCGCCGGTGCACATAGGTGACCGCGCCGATATCCAGGCCCCGGGTCGGCTGATTGGCCAGGATCACGTCCGGATGGCGGGTCAGCACCCGGCCGAGGATCAGTTTTTGGATGTTGCCGCCGGAGAGCAGGCGGGTCGGGGCCTCCGGTCCCGGGCAGCGCACGTCGAAGGCCTCGATCACCTGGCGGGCATTAACGCGGGCGGCGGCGCGGCGCAAAAATCCAGCATGGTGAAAATACGGCCGCCGGTAATCCTCCAGCAGCAGGTTCTCCCAGATCGCCATGGGGCCGACGATGCCGTCGTGCAGGCGATCCTCGGGGATGCGGCCGACGCCATCGGCCACCATGCGCGCCGGCGCGCCGACCATGGCGGCGCGGCCGAAAATCTCGAAGCGGCCATGGGTGTGTACCGCCAGACCGCAGATCAGGTTCGACAACGCCGCCTGGCCATTGCCCGAAACGCCGGCGATGCCGACGATCTCGTGCCGGTGCACGCGCAGGCTGGCATCGGTCAGGGAGGGGCGGTTGTGTTCGCCGGGGACGTGCACCTCGGCAAGTTCCAGAACCGTATCGGTCGGCGTCATCGGTTGGCGTACGGTAGGCGGGATCGGCCGGCCGACCATGGTCTCGGCCAGGCGTGGACCGTCGGTTTCGCCGGTGGCCACGGTGGTGACGACCCGGCCGCCACGCAGCACCACCACCCGGTCGGATATGGCCATCACCTCGGCCAGCTTGTGCGAGATGAAAACCACCGACAGGCCATCGGCGGCCAAGCGCCGCAGGGTGGCGAACAGGCGCTCGCTTTCCTGGGGCGTGAGCACGGCCGTCGGTTCGTCGAGAATGAGAATGCGGGCGTCGCGGTAGAGGGCCTTGAGAATCTCGATTCGCTGGCGCTCGCCCACCGACAGGGCGGCGACGGTGGCGTCCAAATCGACCTGCAGGCCGGAGCGCTGCATCAGCGCCGCCAACTTGCGCCGAGCGCCGCGACGCTGCTGCCAGGGTCGGAACAGGGTTTCGGTGCCCAGGATGATGTTGTCGATGGCGCTCAGGTTTTCGGCCAGGGTGAAGTGCTGGTGCACCATGCCGATACCGGCCAGCAAGGCGGCATTCGGCGAGCCGCCGCGCAAGGGGGCGAGAACGCCACCGGCATCGGCCACCTGGGCCTCGCCCGCATCGGCCACATAGTGGCCGAACAGGATATTCATCAGGGTGGTCTTGCCGGCGCCGTTTTCGCCCAGCAGGGCCAGGATTTCACCTCGTCCCAGATCCAAATCGATGCCGTCGTTGGCCAGCAGGTCCCCGAACCGTTTGGAGATGCCGCGAAGCCGGAGGACGCAGTCCTCCGGCTTGCGGTCAAGTCGTGAACTCATGACCTGGTCCCTCGTCATCCCGGACGGTAGGCGAGCCCGAAAATCGGCGATTTTCGGGTGGCGAGCCATGCGATCCGGGATCCATACTTGCACCGCGCCGTAGCCCGGCCATGGGTCCCGGATCACTGGCTTTCCTGTCCAAATCAAAGATTTGGAGGAAAGCCGCGTCCGGGATGACGCCTTTTTGCGTACAGAACCTGGTCTGTACTGTCATGGCACGATGTGCCGAAGCCACCTACTTGTTCGACTTCGGCTCCGAGTCATTGACGTTGACGCGGAACAGGCCGTCGCGGATCTCCTGTTCCCTGGCCTTGACGGCGGTCAGGGTCTTGTCGTCCACCAACTTCGGATCGATGGGGGCCAATGACGCACCGCCCTGAGCCATAAAGCTGTAGGGGCCGTAATCGGCGGCTTCGAAGGTGCCGGCCTTGACCGCCGCGATCGCCCGGTCGATGGACGGTTCCATGTGCCACAGGGCACTGGCGACGACCGTGCCGGGGTATTCCTTCTGCGTGTCGATGACGTTACCGATGGCCAGAACGCCCCGCTCCTTGGCCGCGTCCGAGACGCCGTACCGTTCGGCGTACATGACGTCGGCGCCGGTATCCATCATGGCGAAGGCCGCTTCCTTGGCCTTGGGCGGGTCGTACCAGCTGCCGATGAAGGTGACCAGGAACTTGGTATCCGGCCGCACTTCCTGGGCCCCGTCCATGAAGGCGTTCATCAGTCGGTTGACCTCGGGGATCGGATAGCCGCCGACCATGCCGATGGTGCCGCTCTTGCTCAAGCTGGCGGCGATCATGCCGGTCAGGTACGAGGGCTCGTGGATCCAGTTGTCGAAGACCGAGAAGTTGTTGCCCGACGGGCCGAAGCTGGAGCCCATGAGAAACGCCGTCTTCGGATAGTCCTTGGCCACCGTGCGCGCCGCCCGCTCGACACCGAAGACCTCGCCGACGATCAGGTTCTTGCCGGCTTCCGCATACTCGCGCATGACGCGCTCATAGTCGGTGTTGGCCACGTTCTCGGAATAGACGTACTCGATTTCCCCACGCTCAACCGCCGCGTTGAGCGCCTTGTGGATACGGCTCACCCACTGCTGCTCGACCGGAACCGTATAGATCGCGGCAACCTTGATCTTCTCGGCGGCGGCGGCCGGCAAGGCGCCAACGACAGCGGCCGAGACAACCGCGGCGGCCATGGCCAGCGCGACCAGCCCCTTGCGAAACAATCCATGTGACATAGAAAACCTCCCTGCACGACTATGCAGTAACCGCAACGCCCGGCGTGCCACGCGGCGCTGAGGGTTCGATCGCTACATTATCGGGGAGGCTCCGGCCGTGCCAGCGCGAAGGTGGCGGCCCAGGGGGCATCGGGCCGGCGGAAACCCGCGAGAGGCCCAGCCGCGGGGGCGGGGAGCCCGTCAGATATGGCTATTTCTACAGGAAACGCACGCCGATCTTATTGCCGCTTTGCCAGCACACCTCGCAATTATGGGTGGCACCGCGGTGGATCTTGAGCAGGAATTTGGGCGGGTATTCGACAAAGTCCTGCAACTGCAGGGCCGCGCCACCTTCCGAGGTATTGATGATCGAGCAATCGGCCACGCAGGTATGATTGTTGTAGACGATTTGCGCCGACTTCAGGGTCCGGATCCGGGGCATGGTGCGCCGGCTGGCGCCGGAATCGCGGAACCCATCCCGGCGATCGGTGCTTTCCGCGGCGTGCGCGAGCGCCTTGGCCGCGGCCTTGTCGTCGGCGATCGCCGCATCAATGCAGCTGCTCAACTCGTCCCGGCTGAACGGCTTCAGCAGGTAGTACTTGGTCCCCAGGCTGGCGGCCTTGTCCACGTCTTTGCGGCTGACGATGCCGGTTTGGATGACCACCGGCGTGTTGACGCCGGCCTGGCCGAGGCGGCGGAGTACCTCGTAGCCATCGATGTCGGGCAGCATGATGTCGAGCAGGATCAAATCAAAGGCGCCGGTTTTCGCGCGATTGACCCCGTCCTCGCCATAAGCCGTGGTCTCGCACTTATGGCCCTTCGAGGCGAGCATCTTTTCGATGCTCTGCGCGGTGGAGCTATCGTCTTCGACCTGAAGAATGCGCATTCGTCCCCTCGGCGGCTATCCTTAACCGGACGCTAACCAAACCGCGATTTTGGGGCGAAGAAGTTAACAATCTGGTTACAGGCCGGGAAATCGGCCCCGGCCAGCGGCCGGTTACGACAGCGACTGGCCGCGGGGTCCTGTGAGGGGGAATTTTGGGAACGGCCGGCGGAACAGTCCTGATCCGCCGGTCTAGCCAGGATCGGTTAGGCGCGCCCGCTTTTGCGAACCACCGGACCCGACGTTTTCCGGCCCAGGCCAATCTTCTTGGCCAGCTTCGACCGGTAGGCGGCATAGGTCGGCGCCACCATCGGATAGTCCGAGGGCAGGCCCCACTTGGCCCGATATTCCGCCGGCGTCAATCCGAACGCGGTCCGCAAGTGCCGCTTCAAGGTGCGCAGCTTGCGGCCATCTTCCAAGCAGACGATGTAGTCCGGAGTCACCGTCCGGCTGACCGATACGCGACGCTTCGGGCCGATACTGCTCGTGTCTTCGCCAGGTTCCAGCGAGCGTAACGATCCTGCCACGACGTTGATAACCGCCGGCAGGTCCGCGACCGGAACCGGGTTGTTACCAACATACGAAACGACGATTTCACCGGTGAGCCGAATCAGCTCCCCACCTTCTTCTTTTGCCATATTCGATGTCCCCCTCGACGGCATCACTGCTCAGCATGTTTTTATGTCGGTGCTGATGCAGTTTGGTATTTGAGTCTACATATACGACCATGTGCTTAGCTGTAAACACCGAATTGTATGTCACCTGCGGCCCAGGGGTACCTCCGCGGTGGTGCTCCAACTCGCATCGCTTAGAAAACTCTCGAAGATTTGAGCTAACGCTACATTAAGCGCTGAGATGGACGCAGCTACACTTTCATCGTTGCTGGGCACCTCGGCGGTGTAACTGCGCACCAGAATAAGGTTGTTGGAGGCGGTTTCGACCAAGGCTAACTCCAATTCCGCGACCACCCGGGGCGGTCCACCGCCGAGTAAACGCTCCAGCCGTTTGACGCGGCCGCTCAGGTTATAGTCGGCCTTGACGCGTAAATCCGGTGCGACGACGGCGGCGGCCATGCCGCTGCTGCGCATGAAATCGATCAATTGATTTTGCAGCATGCGCGGCGGCGGATCGATCCAATAGTGGTAGTCGTGCTGTTGCATCTCGTACGACTGACCGGTGGCGCTATAGAGCAGCGCCCGCTCACGCAACAGGCCATCGGCTTCCAGCGGCGCGACGGCCAGCACTCCATGGAGCACCGGTATCTCGCTGCGTGCCGGGGCGGATACGATCACCCGGTAGAAATGATCGCGCGGCACCGGCGGCGCGGAGCCCAGGCAACCGCCAAGCGGGAGCGCGATCAAGGCAAGGAGGGGGATCGATCGTCTCATTGCACCACCTCTCCGGTGCTGGCGGAGGCACCGCTGTTGTCCGCAGGCGAGACGGCTTGGCGCGGTGTCCCGCCCAGGAGGAGACCCGGGTTTTGCCGGATCATGCGGCTGAATTCATTCATGTTTCTGGCTGCGCCATCGAGATTGTAGACGATTGAATCGACGGTCTGGGTCATCGTTCGCAGGGTGATTTGAACATCCTTGATGGACTGGTCCAGATTGCCGCGATTGTCCTCCACCAGCTCATCCAGGTTGCGCGTCAAGTTGTCCGCGTGACGTAACGCATTGGCCAAATCGCCACTGCTGGTGGCGATGGTATCGGATGTGCTTTGGACGTTTTCGATCACCCGCCGTATGGCCTGGATGTTATCGCCGGCCAGTATCTCCTGAACGGCACCCAGGCTTTCATCCATCCGCTGGGTGATCGAAGTCAGATCCGCGGTGATGCGCGGTGTCCCGTCGGCCACCGTGCCGGCAATGTCGCTGAGGGTATCGAGCAAGGGGCGGATGCTCTGGCGGTTGAGCTCGCTGATCTCGGCGGCCGCTGTGGCCATGGTGGCGAAGATATCGCCGGCCGGCGCGGTGGTGATCTCGCCATCGACGGCGATCATTTCAGGGCTGCGTCCGCTGGTGATGTCGATGGTCTTGGCGGCCAGAAAGCTCGATGCAGTCACCCGCGCCACGCTATCGCGGGGTATGCGCCAGTCGCGCGTGATGCTCACGCCAACGCGGAATCTCATCCGCGCGCCATCGGGCAGGGGCGTGATGGTCGCCACCTCGCCGACCGGAAAGCCCTCGTAGCGCACCTGGGTGCCGAATTTGATATCCGCGACGTTCTCGAAGACCAACGTATAGGTATCTCGCGGGCCGGTCCGGCCGGTCAACAGCACGAGCCAAAGCAATGCCGCCACCAGCATGACACTGACGAACAGGCCGACGACAACATAGTTTGTCCGCTGACTGTACATGCTGACTACACGTCTCTAACGAGCGGGCGGTGGGGCATCGTTTCGTTCCTTTAAGCGTCGCCGGTCAGGCGCCGTAGATAGGCAGCCGGCTCCAACGGTTCCGCCGTGGAACGGCGATGGAGCATGTCCTGGATGCGCTGATTGCCGCTGTTGCGGACCTCATCCTGGGTGCCGACCTCGAGGATACGGCCGCGGTCGAGAATGGTGATGCGGTCGGCGATCTTGAAGGCGCTTTCCACCTCGTGGGTGACCACGACGATGGTCATGTCCATGGCATCACGAAGACGCAGGATCAACTCGTCGAGGGCGGCCGAGACGATCGGGTCCAGGCCGGCCGACGGCTCGTCGAAGAAGAGCACTTTCGGATCCATGACGATGGCTCGGGCAATGGCCGCCCGCTTCAGCATGCCGCCGGAGAGCTCGGCGGGCATGAGATGGCCGAAACCGGAGAGGTTCACCACCTCCAGCTTCAGGCGCGCCATGATGTCCATGGTGGCCTCGTCCAGTTTGGCGTGCTCGCGCAGCGGCAGCTTGATGTTTTCGGCCACGCTCATGGAGCTGAACAGGGCGCCGCTCTGGAAGGCGACCCCCATTCTGCGGCGCAGGTCGAGCATCTCGATGGGCCCGAGCCGGGACGTTTCATGGCCCAGCAGGCGCAGGGAGCCGGATTGCGGCAACTCCAGCCCGATCAGCAGGCGCAACAGCGTGCTTTTGCCGGATCCGCTGCCCCCCATGATGACCATGATCTCGCCATCGCGCACGTCCAGGTCCACGTCGTGAAGCACTTGGGTGCGGCCATAGCCGGCGCACAGGCCGCGCGCCTCGACCACCGGCGGTTTGACGCCGGGCGGGCCGCTGGCCGCGATCGAGGCTTGACGGGACATGTTCATCTCACTGCGTCGCCAGGTAGCCGAAGACCATATCGGCCAAAACGATGGCCGAGATGCTGTGCACCACCGATCGCGTGGTCACCCGTCCGACTCCCTCGGCGCCGCCGGTCACGCGCGAGCCGTTCAGCGCCGCGACGATCACGATGAGAACGGCGAACAGCACGCTCTTGCCCAAGCCGTGCAAGACATCGCCGGGTCCCAGGACGGTCATGATGTTGGCCGTATAGGCGGCCAGGGTCATATCCAGGGAGGCGCTGACGAACAAGCCGGCGGCGGTCAGCGCCACCATGTTCGCCCACATAGTCAGGCACGGCAGCATGACAATCATGGCCAGCAAGGCCGGGGCGACCAGGAAACGCACCGGGTTGAGGCCGATGGCCCGCAGCGCATCGACCTCTTGATTGATCGACATGGTGCTGATGCGCGCGGCCAGGGCCGAGCCGGACCGGCCGGCGATCAGGATGCCGACGATCAGTGGCGCGAATTCCCGCGTCAGCGACAGGGCAATACCCACATGGGCGAAGGATTCGGCGCCGAACAATCCGAGAGAATACAGGCTTTGCACCGCCAGCATGACGCCGATGGCTGTTGCCAGCAGTCCGGTGATCGGCACCGCGGCGATCCCGATCTGCATCATTTGCGCAAATACCGCACGCACGCGCACCGGTTGCCGCCACCGGCGGCCCAGCACGGTCCAGAACAGGCTTTCGCCCAGTAGGCTGCTGGCGCGGCCGACCTCATCCAGACCGCCAAGGGTACGGCGGCCGACCTGCTCGAAGGTGCGTAGCGGCATCGGTCCGTGTGCTCCTCTAGGCGCCGGCCGCGGCGGCGGCCGCGAGATCGTCATGAATGAGGAACACCATGTCGAGGCGCGCCAGTTCGAGCACGCGCCGGGCCTGCATGCTGACCGCGACAAGGCACAGGTCGTAGCCCTTGCCGCGCGCCTTTTGCAGTGCCTCGACCAGGCAGGCGATGCCCGAGCTGTCGATGTAGGTTGCCGCCGACAAGTCGACCAGGACGTTGCGCTCCAGCGCCACGGCGGCGAGCAGCCGCCGGCGGACATCTGGCGCATGTTCCAGATCTACGCTGCCTTGCAGATGCACGATGTTGGGCTCTGGGTTGGACTCAGGCGCGGGGGTTTTCGATTTTTTCATAGCGGTTGACCAAGGCGTTTTGTCATTTCGAGCAGATTGCCCTTGCTGTTCGACGTTGTCCGGAACTCCACCGTATCCATGATCGAGCGGATGAAGTGGCTGCCGAGCTTGCCCGGGCGTATGTCGGTCAAATCCCGGGGCTGGACCTTCGACGGATCGACGGGTTTCGCGAAATCGCGCAGATGGACAAGGATGCCGCCGTTGTGCCGGAACAGGCTCAGAATCACCGCACCTTCGACACCTCTGCCATAGCCGTGCACGATGATGTTCTGGCAGGCTTCGTCGATGGCCAGCACAATGTTTTGTGCGGCCTCGTCATCGAATCCGCACATGAGCGCGGAAGAGCGAATGCTGCCGCGAATCAATTTCAGACGGTCGGGCCGCGCGACGAAACGCATTTCCAGTAAGGCCTCGGCGCCGTCGGCTTGGGCCATCGAAAGGTGCGGTGCGTTATTCATCGCCGCGGCCCCGTTCATCGCCGATGGCCAGCACCGTCAAGTCGTCACGCGATTCCCAGCCTTCTTGGTCGAGGGCATCGAGCAACGCGATCAGGCGCTCCCCCAGGGACAATCCCGCCAGGCTCTCGACCATTTGGATCAGCCCGGCGACGCCGAGCTCTTCTCCGTCGCCGTATTGAAACTCGATCAAGCCATCGCTGAAGATGTAGAACTCGCCGCCATCCAAATCGATTTCGTGAGTCCAATATTCCATATCGGGAATGATTCCCAAGGGCGGCGCCTCGGCGGGAAAGGTTCGATAGCTGCGGTCGCGGGCGCGCAGCAGCGGGGGTTCGTGCCCGGCGTTGGCAAACCGCAAACGGCCCGCCGCCGGGTCGTAAGTCCCGGCGACCATGGTCACGAACATGCCGCGGCTGCTGGTCTCGTGGAGTTCGCGGTTGATGATCGACAGGATCTGGGCTGGATTGTCGGTGCGTTTGCCCAGGCAACGGAACAGGCTGGCCGCCTTCGACATCAGCAGGGCCGCGTTGATGCCCTTGCCGGAAACATCGCCGAGGGCGAACGGAATGCGCCCGTCCGGCAGGGTGAAATAGTCATAGAAATCGCCCGAGACCATCCGGACCGGACGGTTGTAGCCGTGGATCGGCAGGCCGTCCTGGTCGGACAGGGGTAGCAGGCTGCGTTGAATTTCGGCGGCCAGGAGGATTTCCCGCTCCGTCACCTCGCGCAGGACCAGCTCCTCGGCCTTGCGCGCATTCGCCACCGCCAGCGCCGCCGCGTTCGCCATGATCTGCAGCAGGTTGATGTCCCGGGCGCTAAAACCGGTGGCCCGGTCACAGGCCACCTGGATGACGCCAAAGGGCCGGCCGTCGGCCGCCAGGGGGGCGCACAGGACCGATCCGCCCTGGGGGCCTGTGTCGAGGTTGGCGGTCTCCACGGCGTTGTTGCGCAGGCATCGGCCGAGCGAGCCCTCCTCGGCGCTGGCCCGGTGGCCCCGACGGCCAGGCGGACCGATCGCGGCACGGCAGACCAGTTCATCGGCGTCCTGATCCAAAAGATACAGCCCGCCCGACTGCACTTGCACACCTTGGGCTATTCCCGACAGGGCGGTTTCCAGAGTCGCCTCCAGATCGCGGGCAACCGCGAAAAATTGGCTATAGGCAGCCAAAAATTCGACATCACTGTCGAATCCATGGCCTGGGGCCTCATGCAAGACAGTGGCGGTCGACGTGCTCATTGGGCACCGTATGGCTCGAACGGCGGCTAGCCGGTCAGCTTAGCGGCAAATGTTTAACCTTATCTTGGCTGGCGGAGGGGGGGGCTCTGCGGCCCCTGGAGGTGAGGGCCAAAGGCCTGAAAGCGCGGCCAGAGCCACATACAGTAGTATGAACCGTAGAGAAAATTTGACTAGTCTCAAAGAAAATGTGTGCTAGAATTAAAAAAAACAGGCGAAGCCGGAGACTACATCTGGCTACGCATAATAATTCCTAGGAGGGGAGAGGCGCACTGCCGATATCCGGCAATGCCTTGGACAAGTAGCCCCAACTTGTACTTTCAGACATCCTTGCAGCGGTGAAGTGAAGCCGTTTCACTGTTGTAGGTAGGAGCAGGCCGCGAGCGAATTTCTTGCGGCCACGGCGCAACCAATGGTTGATGGCGGCTGATATGGCACGCGGATTGCGCCAGCCGCCGCAGGGGGCATTCCATGACCGCATCGGCAGCGGTCCGGGTCCTTATTGTCGATAACGACCTGAATCTGATCGGCGAATATCGGAAGATATTGTGTGCGAATGGTCCCGATACACCGGATTTGGACCCCCCCTTTGACGCATTCGAACGCGATCTGATTGCCTCCGCGGTTGGTCACCGGAATTTTCCACCCGTAGAAATCGTGACTTTTCAGGCCGGCGACGAGGCTGTGCTGGCGGCCCGCGAAGCCGCCGGGGACGGCCAGCCATTCCTGGTTGCCTTTGTGGATTCGGAGCTGAAGGCTGGCCTCAGCGGGCTCGAGACCGCGGAGCGGATACGGGCCGCAGACGCTCGTATGCTGATTGTGATGATGGCCGGACGCAGCCCGCCACATCCGATCGACATGGTCGCAAGGGTGCCGCCTGCCGAACGATTGTTTTTTATAAAAAAACCATTCCATCCGTATGAAATACAACACATTGTTATTGTAGCCCGGCAGCGATTGCGCAGCGAAAGCTCAGAACGGTCGGATCGCTCGGTCCACCTTGGCGGCAGCCACGCATCAATGCTGCAGGCAATTCTGGATCGGCTGCCCGGCGGAGCCCTGGTCTTTGACCGGCACGACAAGCTGGTGGCGGTGAACGCCAAAGTGGGCCTCCTGTTCCCCGACATTGCCGACATTTTCGTTTCAGGCGCGTCATACCTGGATCTCCGCCGGCAATTGAATTCCGGAAGTCCGGCTCTATGGGGAGCAGCCGGTGGCGGTCAGGTTTGGCAACACCGCAACGCGCGATGGACGCTGGTCATCGAGAGCGTCGCTTCGACCGGCGAGACGTATTGCCTGTTTTACGACGTCACGGACCTCAAGAATGGCGATGCGATCCGCAGGCGATCGGCCCAAGCCGCGCGTTTGACGCAGGTCTTTTCCGGACTTTGCGGCACAATCGACCGGCTATTCACCGAACATTCCCTGGACGAGGGCATCAAGCCGGTGATGGAGCGCCTGAAGACGGTGGCCCAGCAGCAGAACCTAACGCCGCATGCCGTCGATTTAAGCCGCTATCTCAGCCGGGCTATGCGCCGCATTCGCCGGGGCTTGCCGAAGGGAATCGGTTTAGTGGCCGTATTCGATCCCGGACTTTGGTCGGTCGAAGTGGATCCGGACGGTCTGGCGCGGGCCTTGGCGGAGATCACCGCGAACGCTTGCGATGCCATGCCCAGCGGTGGGCGCATCATCGTCGATGCGGTGAACGTACGTGTTTCGCCTGGTTCCGAAGTCGCGGCCCTGGGCCTGGCTCTGGGCGACTATGTGCGTGTTACCATCCAAGATACGGGGACGGGTATGTCGCCCGAGATCGCCGATAAGGCGTTGCTGCCGTTCCAATCACGCGGGGACGGCCAACATCTCGGCCTTGGTCTGCCCATCGTCCATGCCTTCGCCATTGCAACGGGTGGTTGGCTCGAAATTGAAGGCGGTGCCGGAAGCGGTGCCATCGTGCGCCTCTACTTGCCAACAAGAGCGCCCGACGTGCGCGCGACCGCCTCTGGGGTGACGATGGCGCAAAATCGAGACCTGCCGCCCGGCCTGCGGCCTGGTGGCTCATTGGCCGCCGCCGATCCAGGGCAAACGCCATGACTGACTTTTGTTTGCGGATGCTCGGTGGTTTTCAGTTGGCCACCACGAACGGAGAAACGGTTCCCATTCGGCAACGCAAGGGCGCTGCGCTGATTGCCTATCTCGGTGCCACGATCGGTTCGTTTAGCGCCAGAGACAGGCTGGCCGCCCTGCTATGGGGGCAGTCCGAGCAGCGTTTGGCACGGCAGAGTTTGCGACAGGCGCTGCAAGCGCTTGGCCAGGGGATGGCGGGCGGTGGCAGCCGGATACTCCGCCTCGATCGCCAGATGGTCGGCCTTGATGCCGATTACGTGTGCGTCGATACAGCCAGATTCGAGAGCCTCATTGCACAAGGCGATCCTGGGTCTCTGACTCAGGCGGGCGAGCTTTACCAGGGAGAGTTTCTCGCCGGGTTGAGCGTCGATTCGCCGGATTTTGAAGAGTGGCTGGTGCAATCGCGGGGCAAGTATCGTGATCTTGCGCTGCACGTGCTGCTGAAACTGGTCGAGCAACAGGATGCCGCCGGCGACTATGAGCTGGCTACAAAAACGGCCAATCGTGCCCTACGTATCGATCCGTTTCGCGAAGACTTGCATCGCCGCCTCATGCGTATGTACGCGGCGCGCGGCATGCGCGCGGCGTCCCTGTCGCAATACCGGGAATGCGAGGCGGTTCTTCAGCGCGAGCTAGGTATCTCCCCCGACGAAGAAACCTCACGTCTTCACGATTCCATCCGTGCCCAGGGTGCTGTGACACCCCCGGTCTTGTTGGAACGCAACCAATCCGGGTCACCCGCCGCCCTGTTGTTCAGTAACGCAGACTCTCTCCTGGTCGGCCGGGACCGGGAACAGCAATTTCTGCGGCGGTGCATCGAAGTCTCTGCCGATTCCGGCGCCCGCATGGTTTTGGTCACCGGTGAATCGGGTGCCGGAAAAAGCGCGTTGTTGGAGGGGATTCGGCCGGATGTGCATCGGCTCGGCATGATCATGGCGACGGCGCGGGCACGCCCGGCGGAGCGGAAGATGAACTTCGCGTTCTGGGCCGATCTGTTGAATGACCCGGCGCTCGAAGTTGTTGGCGATCAGGAAATGAGTTCCTCACTGGTTCGCCGTTTGGCTTTTCTTCGCGGTGCCCAAGTCAATTGGAACCGGCCGGACGCTACCTCCGAACCTGACCACCGGCATGTATTCGATGCCTTGGTCGAGTTTATCCGTGCGCGTAGCCGCACGGCGACGTTGGTTCTCGCCGTCGAAGATTTGCATCACGCGGATGCTGCCAGCCTTCGACTGCTGTCATATGTTTTGCGCAACCTGGGGCAGTCGCCGGTACTGGTTCTGTCAACTCTGTGTCCCGAGGAACTTGCTGACCGGCGAGACTTGGCAGAAGTCCTCAACGATCTT
>DASWJP010000089.1:0-4165 GCA_036397065.1 Kiloniellales bacterium
GTCGACTTGTCCATGACGATCACCGCCGCCGTGCCCAGGCCGGACTTGGCCTCGCGCAGGGAATCGAAATCCATCAGGATGTCGTTGCAGATGGTGTTGGGCAGGCAGGGAACCGACGAGCCACCGGGGATCACCGCCAGCAAGTTGTCCCAGCCGCCGCGCACGCCGCCCGCGTGGGTTTCGATCAGCTCGCGCAGGGGAATGCCCATCTCCTCCTCCACGTTGCACGGCTTTTCCACGTGGCCGGAGATGCTGTAAATCTTGGTGCCGGTGTTCTTCGGGCGGCCCAGGCCGGTCCACCAGGTGACACCGCGGCGCAGGATTTCCGGCGCCACGGCGATGGTCTCCACATTGGTCACCGTGGTCGGGCAGCCATACAGGCCGACCGCCGCCGGAAACGGCGGCTTCAGGCGCGGCTGGCCTTTCTTGCCCTCCAGGCTTTCCAGAAGGGCCGTTTCTTCTCCGCAGATATAGGCGCCGGCGCCGCGATGCACATGGATGTCATAGTCCCAACCGGAACCGCAGGCGTTCTTGCCGATGAGCTTGGCCGCGGTGGCCTCGTCGATGGCCTGCTGCAAGCGCTGGGCTTCGAGGTAGTACTCGCCGCGCACGTAGATGTAACAGGTTCCGGCGCCCATGGCGAAGCCGGCCACCAGGCACCCTTCCAGCAAGCGGTGCGGATCGTTGCGCAGAATTTCCCGGTCCTTGCACGAGCCCGGTTCGGACTCGTCCGCATTGACCACCAGGTAGGACGGACGGCCGTCGCTCTGCTTGGGCATGAACGACCACTTCAGGCCGGCGGGGAAGCCGGCGCCGCCGCGGCCGCGCAGCTCGGAGTCCTTGATCATCTGAACGATCTGGTCGCGGCCCAGCTCGAGCAGCTTTTTGGTGCCGTCCCACACGCCGCGTTGCTGCGCCCCCGCCAGGCGCCAGTCGCCCTGGCCATAGAGGTTGGTGAATACGCGATCGCGGTCGTGCAACCTCATGACGGCTCCGCCGGTGTGTCGGAAGCACCGCTTTGATGGGCGCCCGGCGGCGGCACATCCGTCAAGGTCTTCATTCCGCCCGATGGTGCCGACCCTTGCCGCCCGGCCTGCGAGCCGACCGGCACCTTACGCCCGGCTTTCAGGTCGTCGATGATCTCGATCAATCGTTGCGGCGTCAAATCCTCGTAGTAGTCGTCGTTGATCTGCACCATCGGCGCGTTGGCGCAGGCGCCGAGGCATTCCACCTCCATCACCGTGAACAGCCCGTCCTCGGTGTTCTCCTTCAGCCCGACACCCAGTTTCTTCTGGCACGCCTGGGTCAGATCGGCGGCGCCGCGCAGCCAGCACGGCGTGGTGCGGCAGACCTGGATCAGGTATTTGCCCACCGGCTTCAGATTGAACATGGTGTAGAAGCTGGCGACCTCATGCACCCGGATGGGCGCCATCTCCAGCAGGCCGGACACATGCTCGATGGCCGGCTTCGACAGCCAGCCGCCGTTTTGCCGCTGCGCCATGTCCAACAGGGCCAGCACCGCGCTGGCCTGCCGCCCGGCCGGATAGCGGGCCATGATTTCCTTGGCGCGCGCCTGATTCTCGGCGGTGAAGGCAAAGTCGCCGGTATCGGCCTGGGGCCGGCTGGTCACCCTCATCGATCGACCTCTCCGAAGACGATATCCATGGACCCGAGAACCGCCACGCTATCGGCCAGCATGTGCCCCTTGCACATGAAATTCATGGCCGCAAGGTGGGCAAAGCCGGGCGCGCGTATCTTGCATCGGTAGGGGCGATTCGTCCCATCGGATACCAGGTAGACGGCAAACTCGCCCTTCGGAGCCTCGACCGCCGTGTAGGTCTCTCCGGCGGGCACGTGATAGCCCTCGGTGTAGAGCTTGAAGTGGTGGATCAGCGCCTCCATCGAGCGCTTCATCTCGGCCCGGCGCGGCGGCGTGATCTTGTGATCCTGCACCAGCACCGGCCCGTCGGGCAGGCGCTCCAGGCATTGGCGCATGATGTGGATGCTCTGCTTCATCTCCTCGATGCGCACCAGATAGCGGTCGAAACAATCGCCGTTTTTGCCAACGGGAATATCGAAGTCCAGTTCCTCATAGCATTCGTAGGGTTGCGCCTTGCGCAGATCCCAGGCCACGCCGGAGCCGCGCAGCATCGGGCCGGAAAAGCCCCAGTCCATGGCGTCGGCGGCACTAATAGTGCCGATATCCACGGTCCGCTGCCGGTAGATGCGATTGTCGGTCAGCAGGGTTTCCAGGTGCTCGATATGCTGGGGAAAGGTGTCGCAGAATCGGCCGATATCCTCGAGCAGGTCCGGCGGCAGGTCCTGGTGCACACCGCCAGGACGGAAATACGCGGCATGCATGCGCGCACCGGAGGCGCGCTCGTAGAACTCCATCATCTTTTCGCGTTCTTCGAAGGCCCAGAAGAACGGTGTTATCGCGCCCACATCAAGGGCGAAGGCGGCGATATTCAGCAAATGGTTGAGCAGTCGGCCGATTTCGGAATAGAGCACGCGGATGTATTGCGCCCGCGGCGGCGGCGTGATGCCGAGCAGTTTTTCCACCGCCAAGGCAAAGGCATGCTCCTGGTTCATCGGCGCCACATAGTCCAGGCGGTCGAAGTATGGCACCGCCTGCAAGTAGGTCTTGTACTCGATCAGCTTCTCGGTGCCGCGATGCAGCAGGCCGATATGCGGATCGGCCCGCTCGATGATCTCGCCGTCCATCTCCAGGACCAGGCGCAAGACCCCGTGCGCCGCCGGGTGCTGCGGCCCGAAGTTGAGCGTGAGCGGCTTGAGTCCGGGCTCGGCCATCAGCCTTTGCCCTCCTGCGGTGCAGCGGCGTCCGCCTCGGCCGCCGGTTCCTCGCCGCGCGGCCTGAGCATGCCTTCCCACGGACTCATGAAATCGAAGGTGCGGAATTCCTGCTGCAACTTCACGGGCTCGTAGACCACCCGCTTTTGATCTTCGTCATAGCGCACCTCGACGTACCCGGTCAGCGGGAAGTCCTTGCGCAAGGGGTGCCCTTCGAAGCCGTAGTCGGTCAAGATCCGGCGCAAATCCGGGTGGTCGGAAAAAAAGATGCCAAAAAGATCCCAAACCTCGCGTTCGTACCAGTTGGCTGCATTGAAAACGCCGGTTGCCGTGGGCACCGTCGTGGCCTCGTCGCAGGCCAGCTTGACGCGAAGGCGCTGGTTCTGTTTCGGCGACAACAGGTTGTAAACCACGTCGAAGCGCTTTTCCCGCTCCGGATAGTCGACCGCGGTGACATCCATGAGCTGCTTGAACTGGCAGTTCTGATCGTCGCGCAAAAACGTCAGGACCCGGAGCAAGCTGGCCGCCTCGACCCGCACCACCAACTCGTCGTTGATGACCTCGACGCCGTGCAGATGCCGCGAGAGCGCCGTGGCGAGGTAGTCTTCGAAGTCGTGCAATGCCTGGTTCATGCTGCCGCCTGGGCTGGTCAAAGATTCAGGGCCATGGGCGCGTCAAGTCGCCAGACCGGCCTGCCGCTTGATCTTCTTCTGCAACTGTAGAATGCCGTACAACAAGGCCTCGGCCGTGGGCGGACACCCGGGCACATAAATATCGACGGGGACGATGCGGTCGCAGCCGCGCACCACCGAATAGGAATAGTGATAGTAGCCGCCGCCGTTGGCGCACGACCCCATAGAGATGACCCAGCGCGGTTCCGCCATCTGGTCATAGACCTTGCGTAGGGCCGGCGCCATTTTGTTGGTCAGCGTGCCGGCGACGATCATCACATCCGATTGCCGTGGGCTGGGCCGGAAGACGACGCCAAAGCGGTCCAGATCGTAGCGCGCGCAGGCCGTATGCATCATCTCGATGGCACAGCACGCCAGCCCAAAGGTCATCGGCCATATGGACCCCGTCTGTGCCCAGGCCGCCAGCTTGTCCATCTGGGCGATGACGAAACCCTTGTCGGAAACCTCATCGGCCAGACGGGCGATCAGCGCATCGTGCGCCGTGCCCTTGGTCAGGGTGGTGGCGGCAACCTCGCCTTTGGCGCCTATTCCCATTCCAGGGCCCCCTTCTTCCACTCATAGACGAAACCGATCGTCAGGATGGCGAGAAAGACCATCATCGACCAAAAGCCAAACAGCCCGATATCGCCAAGGGCGACGGCCCATGGGAACAGGAACGCCAC
>DASWJP010000090.1:0-14814 GCA_036397065.1 Kiloniellales bacterium
GCGTTACCTTTTCTTAATCCCACTGGCACGGAATCTTAATGGCGCGTAAGCGAAAATCAGCCATGCACGGCACCTCGGACCCTTCATGGCGGCCGAAAATCGGCCTGGCGCTGGGTAGCGGCGTCGCCCGCGGCTGGGCCCATATCGGCGTCCTGCGGGCCCTGGATCGCTATGGCTTCAAGCCGGATATCCTCGCCGGAACCTCCGTGGGCGCCCTCATCGGCGGGGCTTACCTGGCCGGCCGGCTCGACACCATGGAGACCTGGGTCCGCGCCTTGACCAAGGTCAAGGTCGTCTCCTTCCTGGATTTTCGGGTGCGCGGCGGCGGCATGATCGGCGGCGGCCGGCTGGTCGAGGCCATGCAGCAGCACATGGGCTCCACGCTCATCGAGGATCTGCCGGTGCCCTATATCGCCGTCGCCACCGACCTGGTGACCGGGCACGAGGTCTGGCTGCGCAGCGGCAGCCTGGTGGAAGCCATGCGCACGTCCTTCTCCCTGCCCGGCGCCTTCGAGCCCATGCTGATCAACCACCGCTGGCTGGTGGACGGTGCCCTGGTCAACCCGGTGCCTGTCTCCGCCTGCATGGCCATGGGCGCGCAAATGACCATCGCCGTCAACGTGAACGCCGACATTATCGGCAAGCAACGGCGCACCGGTTCGTCGGTTCCGAACATCGCCGGATTCGATCTGCTGCAGGAAATGGAAAAGGATACATTGTCCGGCAGCCGTTCAAAGCTGAGTTCGCTGGCCCGCCGCGTCTTTCGCCGCGAGCCGTCCCATCCGAGCATGTTCGGCGTGATGATCGCCTCCATGAGCATCGTGCAGGACCGCATCACCCGCTCGCGCCTGGCCGGCGAGCCGCCGGACGTGCATATCACCCCGCGCCTGGGCCATGTGGGCCTGTTCGAATTCGACCGCGCCGAGGAGATCATCGCCGAGGGCGAAGCCGCTGTGGAGCGGGCCTTGCCCGATCTGCGCGACGCCCTGGCCATCTTCGGCCGCGACCTCAACGGAAACGACAACGGGCATGGCGAAGGCCATGGGCAAAAGAAGGCCGCGCCCTGACGTTTACTCCGGCTTCGGCGATCCCACGAAAATCTCGCGCCGCAGAAGATTTTCATCAAAGACCGCAAGTTTAGAGCGCCACTCGGCCAGACGCTTGGCGCACTCGTCCGCACCGATCAGGGCCACTAATTCATCCTTGTATGCCTCGTCCGCATGAAGCTGACGGCGGCATGAGGCGGTATAGCCCACCGTGATATCCTCGTAACCAGTCATGATCCAACCCGTCTGATCGAGCAGCGTGGGATAGTCGGTATCGGATTCGATGAATTCCGGTCCGTTCTCCACGGCGCGACGATGTTTCTCCGCCGAAAGGCTTGGTGCAACGGAGATGACCGTGAACACCATGCGTCCGTGTCGGCGTATCACACGTCGGCAAGCAGCAAGAACATGACGCTTTTGCCTGAGGCAGCACAGAAGATCACTGTGGCTGATTGCGTCGAAATTGTCGTCTGGAAGGGGCAAAGCAGCGGCGTCGGCAACGGCAGCCCAAACATCTCCCGGGATGCCGTCCTTGCCGGCTCTTTCTACCGCTATCCGAATGCCGGCGACCGGCAGGTCGATGAGCACGACGTCGCAACCGCTCGTCTTGGCCATGTAGAGGCCCGGCCAACCGGAGCCTGCACCCAGGTCCAAAAGGCGCATACCTGGATGCAGTCCTAGAAGCGCGGTCATCTGCTGGGCTTCTACCCGGGTCGTCCAGCTATTTCCCCCATAGTCGCAGCCGCATACGCTGCGTTCGATGGCCATCATGACTGGCGACTGCGACCTTAGATAGATCGATTCAAGCCGCTCTCTTTGGGCCCTTTCTTCCGGGCTGAACGTTATGCAACGGCGCATGCAAAGTTCCTGCTTTGCCATTACCGGTTGACCAAAGTTTAGCAGCACCTGTCACCCGCGGCACTTCCGATTTTGACTAATCTCTTGGGCTTCGGACTCCGCTCCACCTTCGGCAATCGTTACGTCTCGGTGAAACCCCCAAGACCGACTTTGTCCCCGGAGCGAACATTCTCATCCGGCTTACCCGTGGAAGGGATTACAGGGCATCAGCGCACAGAATTCTTTATTGCCAGATCGCGCCACCGCCCCCGTTCCGTCCAATACATGAGCGCAACGGCCAGTGACCCCAGCAAGGCGAATCCGCCGACCAGCGGTAGAACCGTGCCATCGAACATCTGGCCGATGAACACACCCATCGGCACGGATAGGAGTGTGGATATGGAACCGACGACGGCGGCGCCCACCCCTGCGATATGGCCCAGTGGTTCCATGGCAAGCGCATTGTAATTGCCGAACAGGAAGCCGATGCACAGGAACGCGGCGATGAAATAAGCCATGTTCAGCCACAAATCCGGCACCCCGCCCGCAGACACGGCGTACAGAAAAAACGCAATGGACAGCAACGTCATGTTCACCAGGGCAATAGAAGACAACAGGCGCATGCCGAATCTCATGACCAGCCGGCCATTGATCGCGGAAGCGAAACCGATGGCCAGGGCCAGGGCCGCAAAATAGAGCGGAAACAGATCGGTAATCCCATATATGGCGCTGAACATCTGCTGGGCGGATGACAGGTAGCCGACAAACGCGCCATAGATCAATCCGGCGCCCAAGATGTAGCCGAACGCAATCCGGTTGCGGCACGTTTCCATGACTCCGGACCAGATCACGGCAATGGAAAATCGCTTCCGCCGGTCCGGCAACAGGGTTTCCGGCTGGCGCACGGCAAACCAGACCCACGAAATGACGGCAAGAACCAGAAACACGGCAAAAATCGTCCGCCAGTGTGCCAGCATGAGGATGCCTTGTCCCATCGCCGGTGCCAGGGCAGGCACGATAATGAACACGCTCATGACAAAGGACATGATGCGCGCCATTCCCCGGCCTTCATACTGATCGCGCACCAGCGCAATGCACACGATGCGCGGGCCCGCCGCCCCCGCGCCCTGCAAAACCCGGCCCACCAGCATGATCTCGAAACTCGTGGAAAAAATGGACAGGATGCAGCCACTGACGAAGATCACATAGCCGCTATATATGGCCCGCTTTCGTCCGATGCTGTCCGAAAGCGGGCCGTAGATCATCTGCCCCACACCCAGCCCGAGAAACAGGGCCGTGATCACCAGTTGCTGATCGTTCTCCGCCCCCACGCCCAATTCCCGTCCGATGCGGGGAAGCGCCGGCAGCATGGCGTCGATGGAAAGTGCGACAAGCGAAATCATCAGCGCCATCAGCGGCACGAACTCTCCCATGGACAGGGCGGGTTTGGTTTTCGGGGTCACAGATTTCTATTCCATTCGTTTCGAGCAAAAAATTAACACGCCGGCAGCGGCGCGCCACCGCCGACCGAACGCAAGATGATGGGTGCGCCCTCTACTCCCAGTCGAGAATGACCTTGCCGGAATGGCCGGAGCGCATGACATCGAAGCCTTTCTGGAAGGCATCGATGGCGAAGGCATGGGTGAGAATCGGCGAAATGTCGAGGCCGCTTTGCAGCATGGTGGTCATCTTGTACCAGGTCTCGAACATCTCCCGGCCATAAATGCCCTTCAGGGTCAGGCCCTTGAAGATCACGTGGTTCCAGTCGATGGGCGCGGCCTCGGGTGGAATGCCCAGAATGGCGACGCTGCCGCCATGGTTCATGGTGCGCAACATGTCCTGCAGGGCCTGCACGTTGCCCGACATTTCCAGGCCCACGTCGAAGCCCTCGGCCATGCCCAGATCGGCCATGACCTGATCCAGGCTATCCTTGGTGACGTTCACGGTGCGCGTGGCCCCCATCTTGGCGGCCAGGCCGAGCCTGTAGTCGTTGACATCGGTGATGACGATGAAACGGGCGCCGACATGCTGGGCGATCGCCGCCGCCATGATGCCTATGGGACCGGCGCCGGTGATCAGGACATCCTCGCCCACCATGTCGAAGGACAGAGCCGTGTGCGTGGCATTGCCGTATGGATCGAAGATGGCGGCGAGTTCATCCGGCACATCGTCGGGGAGCGGAAAGGCGTTGACCGCAGGCAGGCACAGGTATTCGGCGAAGCTGCCCGGCCGGTTGACGCCGACACCCACGGTGTTGCGACACAGATGCCGGCGTCCGGCGCGGCAGTTGCGGCAATGGCCGCAGGTGATGTGCCCCTCGCCCGAGACCCGGTCGCCGATGTGGAAGCCTTGCACCTCGCTGCCGATCTCGACCACCTCGCCGACGAATTCGTGGCCGATGACCATGGGCACGGGAATGGTCTTCCGCGACCAGGCGTCCCAGTTGTAGATGTGGATGTCGGTGCCGCAGATGGCCGACTTGCGCATCTTGATCAGCACATCGTTGTGGCCGATCTCGGGCACCGGCACGTCCTCCATCCAGATCCCCGGCTCGGCCCGGCTTTTCACCAATGCTTTCATGGCTGGCCCGCCGCGGCCGGTGGAATGACGCCAAGCTTCCGGCCCACCTTGGCGAAGGCGGCAATGGCCCGGTCGATCTGCGCCCGGCTCAGCGCCGCCGACATTTGCGTGCGGATGCGCGCCTGGCCGACCGGCACCACCGGGAACGAGAAGCCGACCACGTATATGTCTTCGGCCAACAGGCGCTCGGCCATGTCCACGGCCAGCTTGGCATCGCCGAGCATGACCGGAATGATCGGATGCCCCTCGCCCGCCAGGGTAAACCCGAGGGCGGTCATGCGCTCGCGGAAATATGTACTGTTCTCTTGCAACTGCCGGCGCAGATCGTCGCCATCCTGCAGCAGATCGAGAACCGCGAGGGAGGCGGCGGCGATGGCCGGCGCCAGGCTGTTGGAAAAGAGATAGGGCCGCGAGCGTTGCCGCAGCCAAGCGACCACATCGGCGGAGGCCGCCGTATAGCCGCCGGATGCGCCGCCCAGGGCCTTGCCCAAGGTGCCGGTCAGGATATCCACGCGCCCCTCGACGCCGCAATGCTCCGGCGTGCCGCGGCCATGGGCGCCCATGAAGCCGACCGCATGGGAATCGTCGACCATCACCATGGCCCCATACCGCTCGGCCAGGTCGCAAATGGCCGGCAGATTGGCGACCACCCCGTCCATGGAGAAGACGCCGTCGGTGGCGATCAGCTTGAACCGGCAATCGCTGGCTGCCTTCAGCTGCCGCTCCAGATCCGCCATGTCGTTGTTGGCATAGCGCAGGCGCCGCGCCTTGCACAGGCGCACCCCGTCGATGATGCTGGCATGGTTGAGGGCGTCGCTGATGACCGCATCGGGCTCACCCAACAGGGTCTCGAACAGGCCGGTGTTGGCGTCGAAGCAGGACGAATAGAGAATGGCCTCGTCCATGCCAAGAAACGCGCCGAGCCGCTGTTCCAGCGCCCGGTGCACCGTTTGCGTGCCGCAGATGAAGCGCACCGACGACATGCCGAAGCCATAGGCATCGAGGCCGGCCTTTGCCGCCGCGACCATCGCCGGATGGTTGGACAGTCCCAGGTAGTTGTTGGCGCACAGGTTCAGGACAGTGCGGCCATCTTCCAGGCGAATTTCCGCCGCTTGGGGCGAGGCGATGACCCGTTCGTCCTTGAACAGGCCCTGCTCGCGCAGGGCCTGGGTTTCCTGCCGCAAATACTCAAGAAAATCTGCATCCATGGGCGTCGTTCCCGGTCGTTGCCGGGCAACCTAGCACATTGCCCCCGGGACGGCAGCAGCAGTCCGTATGTGGGAGGACTCAGTCACTATTCCTGCGGGGAAACCGCCGGGAACTTCAACATTTCTGCGGCTCACGTCTGTTCCGAAGAACCGCCAGCCGGCTTTCATGCACAGAGCGGACCTGCCCGGTGGGGATATCGCACCGCGCTGACAGTGTGCTAGTCTCCCCGCCTTGAGAAATTCTATTTCAGGCCGGGACGCGCATGACGGGACAACGGTCGATCATCTGCAAAGGCTGCTGGCAGCAGATGCGGGTTCCGATACCGTTGCGCGGGCCTCTGTCGATCCCGTTCAGAGTCTTCGGGGTTCGGCCGAGCCCCATGAATCCCAACACCTGCACGATCTGCGAATTGATGTTCAAGCGGGTCATGAAGGCCCGAAAAGTTTCCGTGAACGCAACGATTCTCTTCGCCGACCTCCGCGGCTATACAGCGCTGTCTCAAACCCTTCCGGAGGAGCAGGTTTCGGAACTCCTCGATGCATTCTATGACGAGTGCGCCAGTGCAATCTGGGCCAATGACGGCCTGCTCAACAAGACAATCGGGGATGCGGTCATGGCGGTCTTCAATTTTCCCATCCGCCATGACGGCCATGCGGCCAATGCCCTGCTGGCCGCGCGCCAGATCCAGCAGCAGTTCGGGTTACGCGCGGCGTCGATCGCCGCAGGATCGGAGAATGTCGGGGCCGTAGTCGGCATCGGCATCGGCATAGACAGCGGCATGGTGAGCTTCGGCGAATTCGGGCGCTCCCATCGCGACCTGACCGCAATCGGCAATGTGGTGAATTTGGCGGCGCGCGCCCAATCGGTGGCCGAACGGGGCCAGATTTTAGTCACGCAATCTGTCCGCAACCAAACGAACGCGGCAACGGATCAGGCACCTGCAAGATCATACGATCTCAAGGGGATCGACCAACCGGTCCTCCTGTTTAGCGCCTGATCATGTTCCGCCCCGATCGAAAGCGATTCCGGCCAGGCCGTCCCGCTTAAAACTGCGGCGGCGGCAAGTCCGGCGAGCGGACGCCCAGACGCTGCAAGCCCAAATCGCGTGCCTTGCGGTAGTCTTCGACGGCGCGGAGTTGCTCGCCTTTTGAATCGAAGGCAAAGCCACGGTTGTAATAAGCTGCCGGAAAACCCGGCTTGTTGGCGATGGCGGCGCTGTAATCCTCGATCGCCTTGTCGAGAACACCCAGGTATTGCAGCGCATTGGCCCGGTTGTACAAGGCCGCCGCCAGGTGCTCCAAGGCCAGATCGCCGCTGTCGACGGCCTGATCGTACAGCTTGATCGCGGCATCGAAGTCACCGGTCTGGGCCGCGCTGTAGCCGGCCCGGAACGCCTGATAACCGTTCTGGGGCACCGCGGTCATGGCGGCCGATTGTAGGGTGACCGATCCGAGCGGTTCGGCCTCGCTTGGGGTCGGCGTGGCCGACGCCGTCTCCGCTTCCAGGCGGGCCAGCAGCTCCTCGCTGATCCGGCCATCGTCCGGCAAGCCGCGCGCCCGCTGGTAGGTCTGGATGGCGTAAGTGGTCCGCTTCCGCAGGTTCCCGTCGGCGGGACCCGGGTCGATGCCGATTCGTTTCAGCTCGTTTTGCGCCTTCCAGATCATGGTGCGCGTAGAACCGGTCGGGTCGGTAGAAATCGGGTCGGCGGAGGTGGAGCCGGATGAGGTTGAATCGGTGGCTCCGTCGGGGGTTGTGGCAGGCGCCGCCGGCTGAGCCGGTACCGGGCGCGCCGGCGTTGCCGGATCGCCGGTCTGTTTCAGGCGGGCAATCATGCTCTCGATACTGAATCCCGCCGTGGTGCCGGTTTGGGCCGGAGTCGTTTGGGCAGGGTCCGATTTAGCCTGATCCGTTTCGGTGTTCTCAGGCTCCAGTTTTCCCGGTTCGGCCTTGGCTGTCTCCACGGCCGGCGCCGTTTCCGGCAGCGGTTCCAGTTCGGCCATCGGGACCTCCGCGGCGGGCGGGGTTTGCGGCGGCACTGAAACCGCCGGTTCCGGCGACTCGGCGGTGGACGTATCGGCCACCTGTGGTTCCGGTGCCACCACCTCAGGCGCCGGTGCCACGACCTCAGGCTCAAGTGCCGCTACCGGAGGTTCCGGTGCGAGTTCCGGTGCCGCCACCTCAGGCTCCGATGCAGCGATCTCGGGTTCCGGTGCTGCCACCGGGGGCTCCGGTGCAGCGATCTCGGGTTCCGGTGCCGCCACCGGAGGTTCCGGAGTCACCACCTCGGGCTCCGATGCGGCGACCTCGGGTTCCAATGCCGCTACCGGAGGTTCCGGTGCGAGCTCGGGTGCAGCGACCTCGGGTTCCGGCGCGGCCTCCGCTGTGGGCTCCGCTTCGGCGGGCGATGCGGCGCGCATTTCGGCAAACGCTTGGGATACTTGCCGCAGCTCGGCCAGAAGCTTGGCGCTGGGCTCGCCATCGACGGGCAGTACGGCAAATTCCTGATACAGGCGGATGGCAGTCCGGGTGCGATCGTCCACCACACCGTCGATCTGGCCCGGATCGAAGTTCAGTTGCGCGAGATTCTGCTCGATCTCCAGGAGCTCCGCCACCGGCAGCTCGTCAGCGGCGGCAACCCG
The DNA here is from genome assembly GCA_036397065.1 of Kiloniellales bacterium. Taxonomy (GTDB): domain Bacteria; phylum Pseudomonadota; class Alphaproteobacteria; order Kiloniellales; family J153; genus JAJFGI01. The sequence goes on from DASWJP010000090.1 coordinate 8,312, forward strand.
CCCTCCGCCGGCGCAAAGCCCGGCGGCCAGCCCCAGAATCACCGTCCGTGAACGCCAAGTCCCGTGCATGCGCCGATCTTAGGTCAAGTTCGCCCGGCGAGCTAGGATTGGGTAGCCCCGTCCGGGGCCGTCCGCCCCGCGCGAGGAAGGCCGAGAGAGGGCTGAGGGGGGGCAGGTCTAGTTCGGCCACGCTTGGATATGGAAGGCCGCCAGGAGCAGGTCCGTGGGGGGAACCCCCAGGGGATCGAACCATTTGGCATAGATGTCCTTGATCTCGCCGTCCCGGAACAGATCCGCGAGGACCGAATTGACCACTAGGCGGAAGGCCGAGTCGTCGCGGCGGAACATGATGCCATAGGGTTCATAGGACAGGAACCGGCCGACCACCTCGTAGCTCTCCGGCGACTCGGATGTCGCGGCAATCCCGTGCAGCAGGATATGGTCGGTGGCATAGGCATCCACCCGGCCGCTTTCCAGCGCCTGGAACCCTGCGGCGTGATCCTTGACCGGCAGGATACGCAGATCGAGGGCCTGACTGGCGGCGATGGCTTTGATAACCCGCTCGTTCGTGGTGCCTTGGGACAGGGCAATGGTTTTGCCGTTCAAATCCTCCACCTCGGCGATACCGGCGCCCTTCTTGACCAGCAGCTTGGTCCCGGAGATGAAGGTGGTGTTGGCGAAATCAACCTGTTCCTGGCGCGTCAGCGTGTTGGTGGTCGAGCCGCACTCCAAGTCGATAGTGCCATTCAGCAGCAGGGGAATACGGGTCTTGGGATCGACCCGGACATACTCGACCCTCACGTCAGCCTGACCAATCACATCCTTGATCTTGTCGGCGATGCGCAAACACAGATCGATCGAGTACCCCTCCGGCTGATTCCGATCGTTTAGATAGGAAAAGGGGATCGAAGATTCGCGATGGCCGATGACGATGCTTCCGGATCGCTGGATCCTCAGCAGGGTTCCGTACAATTCAGCGGAGTCGACCGGAGTAACGGTCATAAGCATGAAGAAAGCTGTCAAAGCGGCGCAGACGAGTTTTCTTGCCATTCCGACTCTCCTGATTCATGCGCGAATCACCCTGCGCGATACTGCCGGTCAACCATCGCGCAACATATGTGAAATTAATGACCGCCGCATTGCACGAAGTTATATATAACAAATACAACGTCTGCTCACAATTTTATGGCTCTCCGGCGCCCGCGGCTTGAGTGCGATTACAGCGGCGGCGCGGCGGCGGTGCAGGATGTTTCCGCTTCATAGGCCGCGGCGGCGGCCAGCAGCGTGTCTTCGGCAAAGGGCCGGGCGATCAGTTGAAACGCCGAGGGCAGGCCGTTGGCGGTGAAGCCCGCGGGCACGCTGATGGCCGGCAGGCCGACCAGGTTGAACGGCCGCACGCAGCGGCCGGAGGCGGCGATCATTTCCATGGCGTTAGGATGGGCGGTCTGGTCCGATTCGGCGATGGTCGGCACCGGGATCGACCAGACCGGCGTATGCAGCACATCGGCGCGGGTGAAAACCGCCTCCGCCAAATCTGCGAGGATGGTTTGGCGCGCCGTCAGGGCCTCCACATAGGCGGTTGCCGGGTAGAGCAATCCCGGCAGCAACCGGTCGTGGGTCAGCTGGCCATAGTCCTGCCGCCGCTGGCGCAGCCAGCGGCCGTGGAACGCGGCGCCCTCGACGGCGATGATCAGCAGGTTCAGGGCATTGGCCTCGGCGATGCTGTCCGGCAAGCGCACCGGCACGATCTCGGCACCCAAACCGGCCAGGACGTCCAGGCTGCGGCGCATCAGAGCGGCCACATCGGCCGTGACGCCTTCATAAAAGTAGTTTTCCGGCGTGGCCACTCGCAGGCCCTTGATCCCACGACCCAACGACTTGGTGTAGTCCGGCACGGGCCGCGGGCTGCTGGTGACATCGTTCGAGTCGAGGCCGGCGATAATGCTGAGCAGCAAAGCCGCATCGGCGACACTGCGGGTCAACGGCCCGATGTGATCGAGAGTGAAGGACAGCGGCATGGCGCCATGGCGCGAGACGCGGCCATAGGTGGGCTTCAACCCGATAAGCCCACAACAGGCGGCCGGCAGGCGAATCGAGCCGCCCGTATCCGATCCCAACGCGCCATAGACGAAGCGCGCCGCCACCGCTGCGCCGGGGCCGCTGGACGAGCCGCCGGTGATGTGCGCCCGGTTCCAAGGATTGCGCGGGGTGCCGGCCACCTCGTTGTGACCGGTGGTGCCCAGGGCGAACTCGACCATGCTCAGGCGCGCGATATCCAAGGCCCCCGCCGCATCTAGCCGGGTCAGCACCGTCGCCGTATAATCGGGCACGAAGTCGGCAAGAATGCGCGAGCCGCAGGCGCTCACCCGCCCAGCCCGATAGAACATATCCTTGTGCGCCAACGGCACACCGTGCAGAGGGCCGCGGGATTTTCCTGCCCCCAGTTCCGCATCGGCGGCGCGCGCCGCCTGCTCGGCGGCTTCCGGATCGATGCCGGCAATGCTGCCCAGCTTGTCGTCGTGCCGGGCGATGCGCGCCAGGCAAGCGCGGGTGACTTCCAACGATGAGGTTTTGCCGGCGGCGATCGCCGCCACCACTTCGGTCAGGGTGAGATGGGCCAGAGACTCATCGGTCATGGGTCGGCCCGTCGCCCGCCAAGGCGGCAAAGATACGCCGGAACCCCGACGGCTCCGCCCCGAAGGGCAAGCGGGCCGCCGCCGCCCGGGCGACGGCGCCGAAGCGCGCGGCCATGCGCGCCGGTGCGGCCGCCGCGTCCGCCGGAACGCGCACCCCTTGCGCCTGGTCTAGCCAGGCCGCGGCAATGTTTGTCTGTTCAGATTCCGTGCTCATGACGTCGCCTCCGCTTTCGTTTGCGCCACGGCGCGGCCGTTGGCCAGCAGCGCCGCTCCCAGCGCCAGCATCATGGCCGCGGCGGCGACCACGAAGATCCCGCCGCCGAAGCCCCTGTCGATCAGCCAGCCGAAGAAGATCGGCGCGGCGGCACTGCCCACGTTCAACCCGGACGTGACGATGCCGAACACGGTCCCCACCGAGCCGGGCGGGGCGACGGCGCGCACCATCATGTCGCGGGACGGGCGGATCATGCCCTGGGCCAGGCCGACGACGCCCAGGCCTGCCACCATCGCCGCGATCGGCACGGAGATCAGCCCCAGGGCAGCCGCCACACCGGCGGCGGCACAAAAGCCGGCCACCACCACCAGATCGTGCCGGCGGGTCCGGTCGGCGATCAGACCGCCCACCAGAACACCCAGGGCGCTGCAGACCAGCAGCACGGTGAGCGCCATGTTGGCTGTCGCCAAGGGCACCCCGCGGGTATCCACCAGAACGGTGACGGCAAAGCCGTTGAGGCCACTGGAGCCGACCGCGGCGAAGACCATGTACAGGAAGAACAGCAGGATCGGCGCCGAAAGAAGCTGGCGAACCGGGACCGCCTTGGCCGTGGACGACGCGCCGGCCAGCGTCTTTGCGACCGGCGCCTTGACGTCCAACTCCCGGCCTTGCAGCAGAATCCACAGCGCCGTCAGCAGACCGCAGGCCCCGGCCGCGGCCAGGGCCACCCGCCAATTCCACAGTCCGGTCATCAGGGCCAAGGCCATCGGCGAGATGGTCCAGCCCACATGGCCGGCGAAGGTGTGCAGGCTGAAGGCGCGGCCCAGGCGTTGCGGGCTGATGCGCGCCGCCATGATGGCATAGTCGGCCGGGTGAAAGACGCTGTTACCGATTCCCACCACCAGCATCAGGGCCAGGGCCACGCCATAGGCGGGCGCAGCACCTATGGCGGCGATGCCGAGGCTCATCAAACTCAGACCGATCACCAGCAGACGGCGGGCGCCATAGCGGTCGACCAGCACGCCGACGGGCACCTGGCAGACCAAGGTGGCCGCGTTCGCCGTCGCCAGCAAGGCGCCCAGGGCCGCATAGCTGACCGCCATATCCGCCTGCAACAACGGGAACAGCGGCGGCAGGGCGATACCGAAAAAATGCGAAAAGAAATGCCCCGCCCCGACCAACCCGAGGATTTTGGCATCACGCCGCGCGGGCGAAGCGTCGATGGCGATGTCAGCGGGCATGGACGGCGATAATCCTGAACGTGGCAAGCTTTCGCCAAGTTAGCCAGCAATGTCCGGCCTTCGGCAAGTCATGATTGCCGCGCATCTTGTGATAGACTTTCAGCGACACCGTGCGCGACTCGAGTCGCGCGAACCGGGGGGACTTTCTCATGGCGAAACGCGAGGCGCCGCTGACCTATGCCGGTCATCTGCACCTCGAGCGTCTGCTCGATTGCCAGCACCGGCGCAGCGAGGAAGAGGGACGCCCGGCGCACGACGAGATGCTGTTCATCATTGTCCATCAGGCCTACGAGCTGTGGTTCAAGCTGATCCTGTTCGAGCTCGACCGCATCGAGACTTTGTTTTCCGGTTCCCGCACCGACGATCGCGACATGGACCTGGCGGTGCAAGGCATCGGCCGCATCGTTGCAGTTCAGCGGCTGCTGATTCAGCAACTGGACGTGCTGGAAACCATGACCCCCATGGACTTCCTCGACTTCCGCGATCTGCTGGTGCCGGCCTCCGGCTTTCAAAGCCTGCAATTCCGCCTGCTCGAAACCCGCCTGGGCCTGCGCCCGGACGACCGGGTGACCTTCGAGGGCCGGCCCATCGACGCGCGCATGGCCGCCGCCGACCGCAAGCGACTGCAAGCGGCGGCGGCCAAGCCATCGCTCTCCGATCTGGTCGAGCGCTGGCTGGAACGCACGCCGTTCCTGCATGGCTCGGATTATGATTTCAGCCAGGTCTACCGCCAGGCGGTGGAGGACATGCTCGACCGCGACGGCGCCCTGGTGCGCGCCAATCCGGCGCTGACCGCCGCCGAGATCGCCGCCGAGGAACGGGCCATCGGCGCTTCGGGCGAGCGCTTTGCCGCCATCTTCGACGAGGTGCGGCACCGCGATCTGGTGGCGCAAGGGCTATGGCGGCTGTCCTGGCGGGCCTTGCAGGCGGCCTTGTTCATCAACCTGTACCGCAACGAGCCGGTTCTGCAGCTGCCCTTCCGGCTGCTCAGCGGCCTGATGGACATCGACGAGACTTTGACCCATTGGCGCTACCGCCACGCCTTGATGGTGCAGCGGATGATCGGCCGCAAGGTCGGCACCGGCGGCTCGTCGGGGCACGACTACCTGCGGCAAACGGCGGAGCGGCACCGTATCTTCGGCGATCTCTTCGCCCTGTCCACGTTCTTCATTCCGCGCTCACGCCTGCCGGCGTTGCCGGCCGCCATGCGCCAGGCCATGGGCTATACCTACGCCGGGGATGCGCCGTGAACGCCGGGGATGCGCCGTGAACGGCAAGGCGCACTTCCGCCGCTTCTTCGCCGCCGATCCCGACCGCCTGCACGTTGCCGCCCACAGCCATCATCCCTGGCCCGATGTCACCTACGATGCGCAGGCGCGTTGCTGGGACGATGCGGCGCGCCTGGCGGACCGCAAGTGGGCGCACCTGTTCGCCGACACCTGGCCGGCGCTGCAACAGCGGATCGCCGCGATCCTCGGCTTGCCCGATCCAAAGACCCTGACCTTCGGCCCGAATACCCACGGCTTTCTCCTGCGCCTGCTGTCGTGCCTGCCCTCAGGGCGGCCCGTACGGGTACTGAGCACGGACGGCGAGTTCCACAGCTTCGCCCGGCAGATGCAGCGGCTGGAGGAAGCCGGCCAAGTGAGGCTGAACCTGGTACCGGTCGAACCGCTGGCCGGTTTCAGCGAACGATTCGCCAAAGCCGCGGCGCACGGCGACACCGATCTGGTTTACGTCAGCCAAGTCTTTTTCGATTCCGGCTTTGCCGTGCCCGACCTGACCGCCCTGGTCGAGGCGGTGAAGGCGAGCGATGCGCTGATCGTCATCGACGGCTATCACGGGTTCATGGCGGTGCCCACGGACCTGGCGGCCATCGCCGGCCGCGCCTTCTATCTGGCCGGCGGCTACAAGTACGCCATGGCCGGCGAAGGCGCCGTGTTCCTGCACGCCCCACCCGGCCTGGGCCCGCGGCCGCGCGATACGGGCTGGTATGCCGCCTTCACCGCCCTGGAGGACGGGGCGGCCGACGAGGTCGCCTATGCGACCGACGGCAGCCGCTTTCTCGGCGCCACCTTCGATCCGGTGGGGCTGTACCGGCTGCGCGCCGTGCTCGACTGGCTCGACCAAGCCGGCATCACCGTGGCGATGATCCACGCCCATGTGCAGGCCTTGCAGCACCGCTTCGCCGCCGGTCTGGAAAAACTGAAGTTGCCGGCCCTGAACCCGGAGCAGTTGGTGGTGCCCCTGACGATCGCCGAGCGCGGTCATTTTCTGACCTTCCGCACCGCCGAGGCGGGCGCCATCCATCGCCGATTGCTGGCGGCCCATGTGATTACGGACTATCGCGGCGACCGGCTGCGCTTCGGCTTCGGCCTCTATCACGACGAGGCGGATGTGGATCGCCTGTGCCGC
>DASWJP010000091.1:0-6868 GCA_036397065.1 Kiloniellales bacterium
GGCGCGCAGCAGGCCATGGTCCAGTTGCGCGCCGGAGAGCAGGCGGTCGATCTCGATCTTGATGAAGCGGATGTGGCGCGATGCCAAGGTGGGCGGGTCCAGGTTCAGATCGTTGACCCGGTCGAGAGAGAAACGGCAGCCGAGATAGGCCAGCCGGTCGAGCAGCGTGGCCCCGGCATCGCTCCACCGGGCGAAGTCGGCCTGGGCGAATTCGAAGACCAGATGCGGGGCCAACTCCTCGTTGCTTTCCAGGAACTCGACGAAGTCCTTGAAGAAATCCGTATCGGTCAGGGTGTGCGGCGAAATGTTGCAGAAGAAGTCCACGTTCTCCTTCTTGCGGTGCACCTTGCGCACCAACTGCACGCAGCGGAACAGCAGCATGTTGTCGATGGCGGTGATCAGGCCGGCGCGCTCGGCCAGGGCCACGTACTGCTCCGGCAGGACCATGGCGCCATCGCTGGTGCGCAGGCGCGAGAAGCATTCGTAAAAGCGGCGCCGGCGCTGGGGCAGGCTGACGATGGGCTGCAGCACCAGGTCCACCCGATCGTCGCGCAGGGAATCGCGAACCACGTCGAGAATCGCTTCGGCGTTCAGATCCCGGGCCAGGGGCGGCATGATGCCGTTTCCCTGGGCCATCGAGACCGCCTTGGGATCGAGCCGCGGCACCAGCGACTTCAGCACCTTGACCTCGGTCATCACCTCTTCGATGGTCCGCCCGCTGGGGCCCAGGTTGCCGGCCTTGATGGCGGATTCCAGGGCCTCGCGCAGGGCATCCACTTCGCGCCGCAGGGCGTCGATTTCATCCCGCTGGTCGTCATGGTCGTAGGTCAGGGTCAGAATCTGCTGGCTCTGCCGCGATTCGCGCCGGGCGCGGGCATACATCTGATGCAGGACGCCGCCGCCCAGAAACACCAGGGCACCGGCGATATACGCCGCCATCTGGTCAAGCCAGGGCAGCCACTGCGGGCCGTAAGTGGCAAGGCCGGCAGCGGCCCCGGCGTATAGGCTTAAAATGGCCAGATGCAACAGGGCCTGCATGATCTCTCTGATTTGATCGCGGGAAGCGGCCCACTTTGCGGCCGCAGGTCTTGAAGGACGGTTAACGAGAGGTTTTTATTGGCGATTCCGGCCTTTTCGCAGGCCCTAGTCGCCCAAGGCGATGCCCTCACGGCGTGGGTCGGCGCCGCCCTCCAGGCCGGCCGCGGTCACCGCGATGCCGTGCAGGCCGCTGTTCAACGGCCCCACCTTGACCTCATGGCCGCGCGCCGCCAGGCCCTCCTCCAGGGCAGCGGGGGCCCCCTCTTCCACGTCGGTGGCGCCGTTGCGGTTGACCACGTTGGGCAAATCGATGGCCGCCTGCATATCCAGACCCCAATCGAGCGCCCCGATCACCGCCTTGACCACGTAGCCGATGATTCGGCTGCCGCCGGGCGAACCGACGGCCAGCACCAAGCGCCCCTCCCGATCGAGCGCCATGGTCGGGGCCATGGAGCTGCGCGGCCGCTTGCCGGCCTGGACCCGGTTGGCGACCGGGCGGCCGTCCGCCTCGGGGCGGAAGGAGAAATCGGTCAGCTCGTTGTTGAGTAGGAATCCGGCGGCCATCAGGCGCGCCCCGAAGGCGCTTTCGATGGAGGCGGTCATGGAGACCGCGTTGCCCGCCGCGTCGACCACGACCAGATGGCTGGTCGACGGCGGCGCCTGCTGCACCGGCATGGCACCGTTCTGGAGGGGGAGGCCGGGTTCCGCCGTGCCCAGGCTGGCTTCGGGCACAATCAGGCTGCCGCGCCGGGCCAGATAGGCTGGGTCCAGCAGGTCGTCCAGCGGCACGGGCACGAAATCCGCATCGGCCAGGAATTGATTGCGGTCGGCGAAGGCCAGGCGGCTGGCCTCGGCAATCAGATGCCAGGCTTCGGCTGACTCCGGCGCCAAGGCCGGCAGATCGAAGCCTTGCAGACTGCCCAGAATCTGCAGCACCGCCACCCCGCCGGAGGTGGGCGGCGGCATGCCGCACACCCGCCAGGTGCGATAGGGGCCGCACAGTACCGGCCGTTGCTTCGCCTGATAGCCGGCCAGATCGGCCATACTCATTGCGCCCGGGTTGGCGGCGGCGCCGCGCACGGCGGCGACCATCGCCTCGGCGATCGGGCCGGTGTAAAAGGCCTCGGCGCCGTGCCGGGCAATGCGCCGCAGGGTTTCGGCAAAGGCCGGATTGCGTAAGGTGGTGCCGGCCGCCAGCGGCGCACCGTCCGCGTCATGGAAGTAGGCGGCAGCCGCCGGATCGGTCTTGAGATATTTGTCCTCGGCGATCAGCGAGTGCAGGCGGGGCGAGACGGCGAAACCGTCTTGTGCCAGGCGGATGGCGGGCTCGAATAGCGTCGCCCAGGGCAGGCGGCCATGCGCCCGGTGGGCCAGCTCGAACAGGCGCACCAATCCCGGCACGCCCACGGAACGGCCGCCGACCACCGCCTCCCAAAAATCCATGGGCTCGCCGTCGGGGCGCAGGAATAACTCCGGCGTGGCCGCCGCCGGCGCGGTTTCGCGTCCGTCGTAGGCGGCGACATCGCTTGTCTGGCCGTCGTAATGCAGCAGGAACGCGCCGCCACCGATGCCCGACGACTGCGGCTCGACCAGGTTGAGGACCAGGGCGGTGGCGATGGCCGCATCGATGGCCGAACCGCCGGCGCGCAGGATCTCGCGCCCGGCCTCGGCCGCCAGCGGGTTGGCGGCGGCGACCATCTGCCGCGCCGCCTTGGCCGGTTCCGCCCGCGCCGGGCCGGCGGCGGCGGCCAGCACGCACCCCGCCAATACCAATACCGCCAGGCAGGCCCGGCGGCAGATCGCGATCGCGGCCCAACGATGTCTGGATTTGCCCGCCATAGACTCAGTCTAGCGAAGCCGATGCGGCGGTACAGTCCTTATCCGTCGCATGTATTATGACTTCACTTTTGTTCTTGGTCGGCCAACGGCAAGATTTTGCACAGGCACACCGATTCCACCTGATGGCCGCGCCCGGCCAGGGTCGACATGGTGCCCGCCGGACCGGACAGGCTGCCGCGTTCCTGCAAGGTGGTATGAACGGCGTGGCACTGCTCCTCGCGCGCCAGCGCTTCGATGGCATCGGCCAAGGCGTGCACCACGGCCCGGCGGTCGAACAGATCGATGGCGACGAAGTGATCGGCGGCCAGGGTCCGGCCGTGCAGGAGATCGCGCGCGATCCGATAGCTGCTCAGACCGGTGAGATAGCCTTGCTCGCTCACCACCCCCAGCAGCCCACTGTTCGGGCGGCCGCGATGGCGCATCAGGGCCCGGGCGAAGTCCGTCCATGCGTCCAGCGGAACCTCCGGCAACGCCGCCTGGACCAGGGGATAGGCTTGGGCAATGTGTTCGGGTCCGAGCATCTGGACCTTCAGGTCCCTCAAGGCTGGCCATCCCTTCTCATGGATTTGGGAGAAGGATGCTGGTCCGTTTGCCGTACCCGCGTCGTTGATGTACGTCAAAAACGCAGTCGCCCATTGTAATGGGGCCGAATCATATTCATCTATGGTGCAACGCAACATGACATTGGCGATGGAGTGACTCGACACGCCAATGTGATAGAATTGCCAAGTGACTGGGGAGGCAACGCGTGGCGGCGACGTTTGATATCAAGAGCTTTGGCCAGCTTCGCTCGGCGGTGCCGCGGGCCGGCGTCATGCCTTCGCCCTGTGCCGCATGTTCCGTTCGCCATCTCGCGCTGTGCGCCGCATTAGAGGAAAACGAGGTCCATGAGGTGGCGGCGATCGTCACCACCATGGAGGTTCCCTCCGGCCAACCCTTGTTCGACGAGGGGGAACCGGCCGTCCATGTGTTCAACGTGACCTCGGGCGCGGTCAAGGTTTACAAGCTGCTCGTCGACGGCCGGCGGCAGATGACCGGCTTTCTCTTTCCCGGCGATTTTCTGGGCCTGGCAAACGACGAGACGTACGCCTACAGCGCCGAGGCGGTGGGCCCATCGACGGTTTGCCGCTTTCCCCGCGGCAAGCTCGAGTCCCTGCTGACCAAGTATCCGAAAATGGAACGGCGTCTTCTGAGCATGGCCAGTCATGAACTGGCGGCGGCGCAGGAGCAGATGCTGCTGCTTGGCCGCAAGACGGCGCGCGAGAAAATCGCCTCGTTCCTGCTCATGCTCTCCCGCCGCGCGGCGCAGCGGGAATTGCCCGACGATCCGGTCTCCGTGCCCATGAGCCGCAACGATATCGGCGACTATCTGGGCCTGACCACCGAAACGGTCAGCCGCACCTTCTCCGACCTCAAGGGCAAGGGCATCATCGAGCTGTTGCCCGCCGCCAAGATCCGCCTGGCCAGGCGCCAGCACCTGCAGGAGATCGCCGAGGGCGCTTAAGCCGCCTCAAGCCCCTAAGCCACCACGCCTCAAAGACCCAAGCCCCCGGAATCGGCCGTTTATTCAGCCCTTGTGTTGTGTTGCACTGCAACATAAATTGGGTATATACTTGTTTGAAGTCGCCAGCTTAGCGGCTGGCACCGCCCCATTCTGGGATGGAGGGGTGGATATGGTCATGCTACGAGAATCGGCTGTTTTCTTGAAGAAAACTGGTGTTTTTCGGAGGTCGATATGACCCCGGTACCGGCCCGAAAGCATGTCGGCAGGCCAAAAACGACCACCGGGACGGTCGCCGCGACCCCTATTGTGCGCCGCACCGAAGACTTGCGCGTGGCGATCGCCCCTTGGCGGGCGGCCGGGCAGCGGGTCGGGCTGGTGCCCACCATGGGCGCCCTGCACGATGGCCACATGGCGCTGGTTCACCGGGCCCGAAGCGATTGCGACCGGGTGGTCGTCACCATCTTCCTCAATCCAAAACAGTTCAATGCCGCCGCCGATCTCGACCAATACCCGCGCGATCTGGCCGGCGACTGCGCCCTGCTGGCCGCCGCGGGCGCCGATCTGGTGTTTGCGCCCGAGGTGGGTGAGATGTATCCCGACGGTTTCGTCACCACCGTATCCGTGGCCGGCCTGACCGACTGCCTCTGCGCCCGGGCACGCCCTGGACACATGGATGGGGTGGCAACCGTGGTGACCAAACTGCTGATGCAGGCCCAACCCGACGACGCCTATTTCGGCGAAAAGGATTATCAGCAGCTTCTGGTGGTCCGCCGCCTGGTGCGCGATCTCTGCGTTCCGGTGCGCATTGGTGCGGTTCCGGTGGTGCGCGACGCGGACGGGCTGGCCCTGTCCTCGCGCAATGTCTTTCTGACGCCGGCGCAACGGCGCCAGGCACCGGCGCTCTATCGCGTGTTGCAGACCGCGGCCGGACGCTTGATCGCCGGTGGCGACACGGCCAAGGAACTGGCTCGGGCACGCGAAGCGCTGGCCAAAGCCAGCTTCGACACCATCGACTATGTGGAGTTGCGGCGCGGCGATACGCTCGCCCCGTTGGCCTACCCGGAACCCCCGGCGCGGCTCTTCGCCGCCGCTTGGCTCGGTCAGACGCGGCTGATCGACAACGTTCCGGTGTGCTAGCGGCCCGTTGTTTTAGCGGCGGGGGTTCTTGGCGATCGGCGGCACCGATTGCAGTTCCGTATCCCAGGGAAATAAAATCCAGGTATCCTGGCTGACCTCGGTCACGAAGGTATCGACCATGGGCCGGCCGGCCGGCTTGGCGTAGACCGTGGCGAAATGCGCTTGCGGCAGGCGCTCGCGCACCACCTTCGCCGTGCGCCCGGTGTCGACCAGATCGTCGATGATCAGCCAGCCCTTGCCGTCCCCCGCAACTTCCTTGAGCACCTCGGCCTCGCCCAGTTGCCGGTCGTCGTAGGTGGCGATGCAAATGGTGTCGATCAGGCGCACCTCCAGCTCGCGGGCGATGATTGCCGCCGGCACCATGCCGCCGCGGGTAATCGCCACGATGCCGCGCCAGGGGCCGCCCTCGACCAGGCGCCAGGCCAGCGCCTTGGAGTCGCGGTGCAATTGGTCCCAGGAGACCGGGTAGGTTTTATTTTGAGCGGCGGCGGCGTTCACGGGCGATGGCCTTTGATCCATGATCGTGACTGCGGATTAAAGCGGATCGCGCGTGAGCCGACAATGGCGGTGCGCTGACTCCTGCGCGACTTGGCGATATAATAAATAGTCTGTGGACAACCTGTGGGTGGATTGTGAATGGATGCACTTTCCGCCCACAAGATTCTTGCACGAATTGCACATTCATTGTTGAGAACGAATTCCAGAAATACGAACATGAATTGCGCGCTTTGATCCTTCGGGGTCGCGAGCACGTGGATCAGGAGGCCCGTTGGTGGCACGATCCGATGTTTCGAGGCGCCTTCGGGTGTTCGGAGTTTCGGAATTCGGCGCGACCCGGCGGAGCGAGATAACGGATTGCGAAACCTTCGGGTTGTGCGGTTCGGTAGATCGGGAAGCCGAGGGTCATACCGGTTCGAGAGGCGTCAGGAGTGTTCTCCGGAACACGTTGTGTTGGGCCCCGCGTCCGCGCACCTGGCGTCTCTCTTTTTTTGAGTCCCGTTCGCCGGACTTTCTCCCCGCAATGATTTCCTGCCATCGGTGATGATCCCCATGCCTTCTGGCATGGTTGTCAACGTGAGCGGCAACGGTCGTTGCCCGGCGTGGCGCGGCAACGTTGGTGCGCTGACTTGGCGGCGTCGATGAGGGGCGGGGACGGTGACGCCGGGAAGGGTGTTCCTGGGAATGGCGGGTGCCCGGAAAACCTAAGGCCCGGCACTCTCCGGGCTCTACATGAGCATCCGAAACGGCACCGGGCCTTGGTCGTCAGGTTGGTATTCGTGGACCCGCGTCCATGCACCTGCGCGACTCTCATAACAGGCCGCGAATCGAGCCGTCAACCAAATTTTGTGT
>DASWJP010000092.1:0-14747 GCA_036397065.1 Kiloniellales bacterium
CGCCGAGATCGAGGCCGGCGATAAGGTCGGCCTCGCCGCCCGTGAGCGAGTCGGCAATGGCGACGTGCCGAGTCGGCACCGATATCGGCGGGCCGCCGTCCGGATCGGGCATTTCGCCATGGAGCAGGCGTTCAAGAGTATCTTTCAGCATGACGCCTATCCCGCCTGTATCTCGAACATGGGGCGCAGGCTGTCGAACAGCCGATGATAATTTCCGTACGCATCGTCGAAGGCCGAACGCCGGGCCAGATCGGGCGGGACAGTTGCCGCGATCTCGCCGACCAGGGCCGCGCAATCCAGCAGGCTGTCATGCAGGCCTCCGGCCACCGCCGCGCACATAGACGCACCGACGGGCGATGTGGCGGTCAGCGCCGGAACCTCCGCCGGCAAGCCGGTGCAATCGGCGCGCATCTGCGCCCAGACGCGGCTTTTCGCGCCGCCGCCCAACAGAAGAAGAGATTCCGTTGCAACATTCATGTCCTGCAAGCGCGTGGTCACGTCGCGCAAGGCAAAAGCGCAGCCTTCGAGGACCGCGCGCGCCAGATGCGCGGCCCCATGCGCCGGGGTCAGGCCATAGAAGCAACCGCGCGCCGCGGCGTTCCATTCAGGCGCCATGGCGCCGCTCAACGCCGGAAGAAACCTGACCCCTTCGGCGCCGGGGGCGATTCCGGCAGCCAGGGAATCCAATTCGGTGAAATCCTTGAGGCGCAGAACCTGGCAGAGCCAAGCCAGCGACCCGCCTGACAACCAGCCCGGGTTCTCGATATAGAACATGCCGCCGGCATAACTGTGCGTTTCGACCAGGCCGCGCGCATCGATCTTGACCGTGGCATCGAGCGCACCGACCACTTCCGCGGTGCCCAAAACGCAGGCGACTCGTCCGGGCGCGATCAGTCCGGCACCCAGGGGTGTCGAAAAATCATCGCCCGTGCCCACGGCCACGGCGATGCCTTCGGGAAGACCGCAGAGCGCGGCGCCATTCGCCGTCAACCGCCCGGCCAAATCGTCGGCTTCGGCTACAGCGGGCAATTCGCTGGCCAGGATCGCGAAGGTATCAAGCAGGTCGGGGTCGAAGGCACGCGCGGCCAGCGAATACAGCATGGTCGTCGATGCTTGCCCGTGATCGAGCCGGCTTTCGCCGGTCACGCGCGCCACAAGATAGGACACCGGCTGATGGAAGCAGGCGGCGTTTCGTGCCGCCGGCAGATGGCGCTTGAGCCAGCGAATCTTGGCGGCCATGTGGCTGGCGTCGCGGGTGAGCCCGGTCTTCTCGCGCAGGCGGGCTTGGCTGATGACAGCCGTTTCCTCCGCGGCGCGCCGGTCCATCCAGATGAGACATGGACCGAGCGCCTGCCCGGCAGCATCCACGGCTAGGCAGCCGTCGAGTTGACCGGCTATGCCCAGGGCGGTGATCTTGTTCTTCGAAAGTCCGGCATAGTCGAGCGCCGCGGCGATGGCCGGGCCGAGCGCGGCCTCCCACAACGCCGGATCCTGTTCGGCCCAGCCGGGGCGCGGGTAGTCGGGGGCATAGGGTTTCGCCGCTTCGCCGAGCGGGCGCAGCCCATCATCGACGACGACGGCCTTGAGACTTTGCGTGCCTATATCGACGCCGACGATAGCTATGGTGTTCTCTCCCGCGGGTTACGTGCAGGCAGCCAGAATATCGGTCAACTGCGAGCGCAGCGATCCTTTGCGCGGCGAGAAGGAGCCGTCGAAGGCGGCCGAGCCAACAGTGAAGGCATCCACGCCAGCCTTGGCCAGCTCCTGCACGCGCGCGGGGCTGCCCACGCTGCCGGCGATAATGAGTTCGCCTTTGAGGGCTTGCCGCGCGGCGCGCACCAGCTCAAGCGGTTCGGCCTCGGTCGCCCGATAGGCCAGCAGATCGACACCGGCGCACCCCAGCGCCTCGAAGCGGCGGCAATCCGCGGCCACCTGCACAGGTGTGCCGCCCAGTTTGGTCGGGTGGCCCGCCGGCCGGCCCGGGAAGGGGAAGTAATCGATGCCGCTGCCCTGCAAGACGTCCAGCATGGCTTCGGCCTGGGTGCCACCGAGCAACCGGTCGACACCGATCTCGACCGCCGAACGGGCTGAATTGAGGCAAGCTTCGCTTGTGGTACTTACCACTTCCATATAGCTCACCCCGCCGCTTGCCTTAATGCGATCGTTGAGTGCGACCAGTGTTTCCCGCGGCACACCGATGTCCTTGAATCCCAGGTGCTTAACGCCAGTCTGCATAATAATATCAAAGACATCAAGGCAATCTTCCACCGTCTGATCTTCGCGGGTGAACATGAAAATGAAATCCATACCAGCGGCCCTCTGTGGTCAGATACCGTGCAAGATATATCTCAGAAAGGTTGGCAATCGCAACAAATATTGTGGATTCTGCCAATTTACCATGATACAGTCTGGCCAAATAACGCGCATGCTTGGCTGCGCGGGCGCCGTTTGGACTTTTTTCCTGACGGCACTGGACGCGAAGCGGCGGCACAACGTCGATCGAAAAAATCAAGGAACGGGAGGCACGGGAGATGACACAACACATGAGGAGTCGATTTTACGTGGCTTGGCGCCTGGGCGGGCTGGCCGTTGGGCTGGTGCTGGGCATGACGCTCGCATCCCAGGCCGGCGCTTGGAGCCTGGAGGAAGCCTCGGCGCCTTACAAAGGGACGACCATCCGGACTATCGGCGAGTCTCTGCCGCCGCTCGAAGCCATGAACAAACTGAAGCACAAATTCGAAGAGCGCACCGGAATCACCGTGGTCATCGAGCAATACGAGCACTCCGAGGCGGTCAACAAGGTGATGCTAGACCTCAATTCGCAACGGGGGCGCTACGATTTCATTCTGCAGCCGCACCGCGAACTGGGCCGCTTCGTCGCCAACGGCCATCTGACGCCGATCGAGAAGTTCATCAACGATCCCAAGTTGCGCGATCCCGGCTTCAAGCCGGAGGACGTGCTTTATCAGGGCCTGTGGAAGGAGATTTCCTGGTACGAGGGCAAGGCCTATGGCTTCCCCTTCACGGCCCTGACCATGTATCTCTGGTACCGCAAGGACTTGCTCGAGGATCCGAAGGAGCAGGCGGGATTCAAGGCCAAGTACGGCTATGACATGCAGGTTCCCGCGGATTGGAAGCAATACAAGGACCTGGCCGAATGGTTCACCCGGCCGGATCAGGGCCTCTATGGCACCGCCATCCAGGGCAAGCGCCACGAGGCGCTGTGGTACGAGTGGCTGAATTTCCTGTACAGCTTCGGCGGCGACATGATGGACGTGAAGTCGGGCAGCGAATGCGGCCCGGTCATCGTCAACAGCCCCGAGGCGGTTGAGTCCCTCGACTACTACAAGAGCCTGGTCAAGTACTCGCCCTCGGATACGCTGAACTATTTCTGGGACGACGTCATGGTCGCCATGCAGCAGGGCAAGGCCTTCGAGATGATCATGTGGAACGATGCGACATACGCGGTCGAAGATCCGTCCCAGAGCACCGTGTCCGGCAAGATGGGCTTCGACATCATACCCCAGGGCAAGGGTGGAAAGGTCGGCCAGGTCGAGGGGTGGACCTATCTGATTCCGGCCTACGCCAAGAACCAGGAGGCCGCATACCTCTTCATCCAATGGATGATGGACTTCGATCAGCAGTTGGAGCAGCACCAGAACGGCGGTGCCTCGGCGCGACCCGACGTCTATGCCGACCCGGCTGTGCAGAAGATCACGTACAGCAAGGCATCGATGGATACCAATGCGGTCTCCATCGCCAAGCCGACGATCCCGGAATCGCCACAGATTACCGAGATCCTGGTGCTCGAGCTTTCCAATGCGCTGGCCGACAAGAAAAGCTCGAAGCAGGCATTGGATGACGCAGCCGTGGCCATGAACAAGTTGCTCGGGGATTGCGCGCCGCTGCAATACCCGGCCAACTGAGCGGTCAGAGGGACAGACCGCACGAGGCAGAAAGGTGATCACGGGGGGGATGGGCAGCCGGATTCTGGATAAGGGCGTGGGGCCTCTTTTCCTGATACCGGCGCTCGTCCTTCTCGGGGTTCTGCTCCTCGGGCCGTTTTTCTACATGGTGGGCGTCAGCTTCACGGACTTGAGCTTCGCCCTGCCTGACCACGACGGCAACTTTGTCGGCTTCGACAACTACCGGCGACTGATGCGCGAAGACCCGGTGTTCTGGCAAAGCTTCGTCACCACGCTCACCTTCGTCTTCAGCGTCGTCACACTCGAATTCGTGATCGGCTTTGCCTTGGCGTTGCTGCTGTACCACCACGTTCAGCGGCGCCGTGTCGTGCTTACCCTGCTGCTGATCCCCATGATGCTGGCCCCGGTGGCCGTGGGTCTCATGTGGAAGCTCATGCTGCAGGGCGAATTTGGCATGCTGACCCATTACCTGCGCGAGGTCGGGTTGCTTGATCCGCGCAACGCGCCGCTCGGCAACTACGATTTGGTGATGCCCACGGTCATGCTAGTGGACATCTGGGAGTGGACCCCCTTTGTCACCTTGGTGGTTCTGGCCGGTCTGCTCAGCCTGCCGCGCGAGCCGTTCGAGGCGGCGGTCATGGACGGCGCCCGGCCGTGGCAAGTGTTTCGCGACATCACCCTGCCGTTGATGCGGCCGATCATCGCGCTGGTGCTGCTGCTGCGCGGTATCGATGCGTTCAAGGAGTTCGACAAGGTATTCATTCTGACCGGCGGCGGTCCCGGCACGGCCACCGAGTTGCTGTCGATCTATACCTGGCGGGTCAATTTCCGGAATTGGGATCTGGGCTACGGCGCCGTCAGCGCCTTCATGGTCTATCTGGTGGTGTTGATACTTTGCGCCGTCTTTTACAAAGCGATCTATTGGACCGAGGGGAGGGCGCCCAAGTGAGCCGCGCGTGGTGGCGCATCCTTGCCTTGGGCGTGCTGGCCGTGGTGCTGGTGATCGTGATCACGCCCTATCTCTGGCTGATCATGACCTCGTTCAAATCGCGAATAGATGCGCTGGCCGATGTGCCGGTCTGGTGGTTCATGCCGACGTTCGAGCACTATCCCAAGGTGTTCCTGGACAAGGGATACCTGCCGCTGGTGTTGAACAGCCTGATCGTCGCCTGCACCAGCACGGGGCTGTCGCTGATGGTTGGCGTGCCGGCGGCCTATGTTTTCGCGCGCCACAACTTCATCGGCAAGGAGGATCTGTTCTTCTTCTTCCTGACAACGCGCATGGCACCGCCGGTTTCCGTCGTCGTGCCTATGTTCCTGCTGTTCGGTTTTGTCGGGCTGACCGATACGCGTACCGCGGTGATCCTGGCCCACTCCACCTTCAACCTGTCGCTGGTGGTGTGGATGATGCGCGGTTTCTTCGCCGATATCCCGCGCGAGGTGGACGAGGCGGCGCAGATGGACGGCCACACACGGGCCGGCATGTTCGTGCGCGTTCTTCTGCCGCTGGCGGCTCCCGGGATTGCCGCCACGGCCGTGCTTTGTTTCATCCTGAGTTGGAACGAGTTCCTGTACGCATTCATCCTGGCGGCGTTCGAATCGCGCACGCTGACCGTGGGCATCCCCGGCCTGGTGACACCGCATGGCACGCTGTGGGGCCAGGTGGCGGCGGTGGCCGTGGTTGCGACCCTGCCGATCATCGTTTTTACATTCCTGGTCCAGCGCCACTTGGTACGCGGGCTGACTTTCGGCGCCGTCAAGGGATAGACCGTTCATGTCCGTCAGGTTCAAAGAGGTAACGAAGGTCTTCGGCGACGGCACGGTGGCGCTCGACCGTTTCAGCCTGCAATTCAAGAGCGGCGAGTTCGTCGTGCTGCTCGGCCCTTCGGGCAGCGGCAAAACCACCGCCTGCCGCATCCTGGCCGGCCTTGAAGAGGCGACCTCGGGCCATATCGACGTGGCCGGGCGTGATGTGACCGACCTGCCGCCGCGCGAGCGCGGCATGAGCATGGTGTTTCAGAACTATGCGCTCTATTCGCACAAGAGCGTGTTCGACAACATCGCCTATCCATTGCGCGTGCGCGGCATGCCGAAAAGCGAGATCGCCGGCAAGGTTGCCGCGGTTTCGCGCCTGCTGCAGATCGACAATGTGCTGCGCCGCCGGCCCCGCCAGCTGTCCGGCGGCCAGGCCCAGCGCGTGGCGGTGGCCCGGGCGCTCGTCTGGCAGCCGGACATCTGTCTGATGGACGAGCCGCTGTCCAATCTGGATGCGATCCTGCGCCTGCAAACCCGCACCGAGCTCAAGCGCCTGCACCACGAACTGCGCACCACCTTCGTCTTCGTCACCCACGACCAGGAAGAGGCCATGACCCTGGGCACGCGCATCGCGGTGCTCAACCAGGGCCGGCTGGTCCAGTTCGCGGCGCCGAAGGAGATCTACCACCACCCGGTCAGCCGCTTCGTGGCCGAATTCATCGGCCGCCCGGCCATGAACGCCATCGACGGCCGGATCGAGAATGGCGTCTTTCGGGCCAAGGGACTTTCGCTTCCCGTACCGGGGCGCACCGATGGCAATGCCGTGCTCGGCATCCGCCCGGAACACATCGTGCCGCACCCCGCCGCGCACGAAGGCGCGGTGACGTGCCGCTTGGACGTGCTGGAACTGGTCGAACCGGATATGCTGCTGTTTGTGGATTGCGGCGGGCAACCGCTCATCGTGCGCTGCACGGCGGATTTTCCCGAGCTGGCGCGCGGTGCCGAGATTCATCTGGAATTGCCCGCCGAACGGCTGCACTTCTTCGATGCCGATACGGGGTTGCGGCAGCCATGAGCATTTTACTTGGCATGGTGCCTGTGGCCATCGCCGCCGTAGGTTGGTACGGGCTCTACCGGCTCAATCGGGCCAGACGGTGGTTCCGCATCGGCGAGATCATCTTTTGGGACGTGATCCTCTTGATCCTGAT
Source organism: Kiloniellales bacterium (assembly GCA_036397065.1). Taxonomy (GTDB): domain Bacteria; phylum Pseudomonadota; class Alphaproteobacteria; order Kiloniellales; family J153; genus JAJFGI01. The sequence goes on from DASWJP010000092.1 coordinate 6,890, forward strand.
TATGCTCGTCTGGCTGCGTTGGTTCTAGGACATGATGATGCGGACACCACGATCTGATTGGGGGCAGCATTTCGGGTCAATAAAAGTGATCGCGATGATGCCCCTTTTCTTGGCGCACCGCGGAGGCTGACACTCACGTGGGCGTCGCACAAATCGAGCACGAATAATCGAATTCGATGCTCGACACTAGGGAGAAGCAAGAATGAGTATCAAATACAGATATATGTTGAAGTTCGGTTTGGCTGCCATGCTGGCGATGTCGACTTCGGCTATCGCCGGAGAGATCACCGCGTACACCTCGCTCGAGGAAGATGACGCCAAGGTTTATCTGACCGCCTTCGCCAAGGAGGCGCCGGATATCAAGGTCAACCTGCTGCGTTTGTCCACCGGCGATCTTGGGGCGCGCATGTTGGCCGAGAAAAGCAACCCGCTGCACGACGTGATCTGGGGTTGGGCGGTGACCAACATGGTCGATCCGCGCATCATGGAGATGACCGAACCCTATAAGCCCAAGGGGATCGATGCCGTCAAGACAAGCTTCAAGGATCCGCAAAACCGGTGGTTTGCGACCACTGGATACATTGCGGCATTCTGCGTCAATACCGAGGTTCTGAAGGCGAAGAACCTGCCGATGCCGACGTCATGGCAGGACCTCTTGAATCCCGCCTACAAGGACCAGATCATCATGCCAAACCCGGCGAGTTCCGGGACCGGGTATCTTCAGATCTCGAGTATCCTGCAGATGAAGGGTGAGGATGCAGGTTGGAAATACCTCCATGATCTCGACAAGAACATGGGCCAATATATCAAGTCCGGTTCCAAGCCTTGCAAGCTGACCCAAGTTGGCGAATACGCAGTCGGTGCCTCGTTTGCCTTTGTTGGTGTCAAGTCGATCGCAGAAGGATACCCGATCAAAGTGGTCATTCCGAGCGAAGGGGCGGGCTATGAGATGGAGGTCAGTGCCTTGATGAAGACCTCGAAGAACATGGGCGATTCAAAGAAGTTCCTCGATTGGCTTCTGACTCCGGCCGCGGCGGCGTTGTACGGTGAGCGCGCGGTGATGTCCGTCGTCCCCGGGGCAGTGCAGTCCGAGGACGCGAAAAAGGCCGGTTTGCCGGCGGATATTTCCACCGTGCTCTATAATATGGACTTCGACTGGTCGGCCAAGAACAAGGATCGCATTCTCGAAAAGTGGAAAGCCGAAATTGAGCGGTAGGATCCAGTACCCGGCGTGGGCGGTTCCGACAAGGCCGGCCGCCCCGCCGGCAGTGCAATCGGGCCGGAAAATGTGATGTTTCTCAGCCTGCGCGATGTCACCAAGACATTCGGCCGGGTGATCGCGGTGGATTCCGTCAGCCTCGATATAGAGGAAGGCGAGCTGATCTGTTTCCTGGGTCCCTCGGGCTGCGGCAAGACGACGCTGTTGCGTCTGGTTGCCGGGCTCGAGGAGGCCGATACGGGACAGATTCTCCTGGCCGGCGATGATCTTGCCAGAACCGCTGAACGCGACCGTAACTTCGGTATGGTATTCCAATCCTACTCGCTGTTCCCCAACATGTCCGTGGCCAGGAACGTCGCCTACGGCCTGGAATGCCGCAAATGGAAGCGCGACCATGTCCGCGCGCGGGTCGAGGAGATGTTGCAACTCGTCGACCTCGAAGATCAGGTGGACAAGTACCCAAGTCAGCTTTCCGGAGGGCAGCAGCAACGTGTCGCTTTGGCCCGCGCCTTAGCACCCAAGCCCTATGTTCTACTGCTCGACGAGCCGCTCTCGGCGCTCGACGCCAAGGTCCGTATGACCTTGCGCGGGGAGATCCGCAAGCTGCAGCAAGGCCTCGGGATCACCACCATCATGGTAACCCACGACCAGGAAGAGGCCCTCACCATGGCCGACCGCGTGGTGGTCATGCACAGTGGCGTTATCGAGCAGGTCGGCACTCCGGTTGAGATTTATGGCGATCCTGCCACCGCATTCGTCGCCGATTTTATCGGCACCATGAATTTTCTCGACGCACGAGCCGGCGCCAACGGCACGGTACGCCTGGGTGATTTTGAACTGAGCTGCGCGAACTGGCATCTGCAACCGCGCCCGGATCAGCCGGTCCGTCTCGCCGTACGGCCGGAAGATGTGCGTCTCGTGGCCGAACCGGAAAATGAACCCAACAGCGTCACAGCGAAGGTCGAGTGGGTAGAGTTTCTTGGCTCCACCTATCGTATCGATTTGGTTCTAGGCGACGACAGCGGTCAGAAACTCAAGACCGAAGTTTCTGCCAATGTAATGCGGGAGATGAACCTCTCGAAGGGCAATCGATTACCGGTGGTTCTGCCGGCAGAACTTCTGTGGGTCTACAAGGCATGAGGGGGACAACATGCCTGACCGGGCCGGAGCCGGCGCCATGGCGGTGACGACCGGCCGGGCACGGCCGGGAGTGCGATTCAGCGAAGGCCAGATCAAGTTGGCTTTCACCCTGCTGGCGGCGGTTCCGCTTTTGGTTTTCGTTCTTTTCCCGCTTTGGGCGATTCTCCAGAAAAGCTTTATCACCAGGAGCGGCGCATGGGGTCTGGATAACTACGTCCAGTACTTTACCGAGCCCAAGTTCATCACCATCATCAACAACAGCTTCGCCGTCTCGATCAGTGCGACCGTGGTCACGATCGTACTCGCCTATGTCTTCGCCTATGCCATGCACCGTTCGGCGATACCTCTCAAGAAGCTGTGGATGCTGATCGCCATGCTGCCGCTCTTTGCGCCGTCATTGGTTCAGGCGCTGGGGTTCCAGTTAATGCTGGGCCGCAACGGCTTGGTCAACCGGACGTTTGGCACGGGAATCGACATCTACGGATTCTGGGGCATATTCCTCGCCAATACCCTCTATGCGCTGCCGCAGGCTATCCTGATGCTCTCCGCGGCGCTGGTGGTGGCCGATGCGCGGCTCTATGAGTCCGCGCGCATGCTGGGAGGTTCCAGCTGGCGCATCTTCTGGACGGTGACCCTGCCGGCAACACGCTACGGCGTCATGTCGGCGATCTTTGTTGTATTCACCATCGTCATCACCGATTTCGGCAACGCGATGGTCATCGGCGGTGACTACGGAGTCCTCGCGACCGAGATTTACAACCAAGTTTCCGGTCAAGCGAACTTCAGCCTGGGCGCGGTCATCGGCATGGTCCTGCTGGTCCCGGCGGCGGTCGCGGTGATCATCGAGCGCCAAGTCTCCCGCCGGCAATCGGCGGCGATCACCGAGGGGTCGGTGCCGCTCACGATCAAGCCAAGTCGTCGGTTCGACATGGCGATGCTGGCCTGCGTGGTGTTGATCTGCATGGCCATCTTGTTAATCATCGGCATTGTTATTTTCGCCAGTTTCGTCCGGCTCTGGCCATACAACATGACGCTGACTTTCAACAACTACGACGTCGACGTCCAGGGCGGCTATGGCCCGCTGTGGACCAGTATATGGATGTCAAGTCTGACCGCAATCATCGGGGTCGTGATGGTGGTCGTTGCCGCCTACGTAATTCAGAAACTCGCCAATCCCTTCACCCGCTTCCTCTACTTCCTGTCCATTCTGCCCGCCGCGGTGCCAGGCATGGTCCTGGGCCTTGGTTATATTTTCGCCTTCAATGATCCGGCCAATCCGGTCTACCTGATCTATGGCACCATCTTGATGCTCGCGATCAACACGGTCTATCACTATCACGCCCAGGGATTTCTGATCGCGACCACCAGCCTGAAGCAGATCAGCAGCACCTTCGACGAGGCTTCGGCCATGCTTGGCGGCAGCTTCCTGCACACCATGCGAAAGATCACACTGCCGATCATCTGGCCGACGTTGATCAGCCTCGGCGTCTTCTTCTTCATGCGCGCCATGGTGACCCTGGCAGCGGTGATCTTCCTGGTGTCACCTGGCAATAACTTGGCCGCGGTTTCGGTGCTGCTTCTGGATGACTCAGGCGAGACGACTCAGGCGGCTGCCTTCTCGACCCTGATCATGGTCGTCGTGGTTGTTGTGCTGCTGGTCTTTCAGGGAGTGCTACGACTCTTCAGAATCCGCAACGTATCGCTGATCAGCTAAGCACCTGCAATCATGAATGGCCGCGAGACTCGCTGTAAAATTCGCTTGCGTCACTCGATGATCTTGCGCGCGCGCATGTCGGCAATCAGTTGCGCCCGCACCGGGTCGACGTCAATCAACCGGCCGGGCCGGTAGAGCGCCACCTCATCGCCGCTGTACGGCTGGAAATCCGCGGGAAGCTGATCGTTGCTGAACTCCGTCAGTATCCAATTCAGGACCGACGCGATTTCGGCATCGGTCAACGAGGATTGGGCAACGCCGGGAACCTGAACCAGAAATTCCCGGCCGCCGGCGACATGCAGAAAATTGCCGACAAAATCGCGCAGTTTCGGCACGGTATCGATTCCCGCGCCATCGCTCTGGTGACACCCCATGCAACGCAGCGCATAGAGGGCATACGCATTCGGCTCGGCGCGCGTGGCGGCGGCAATTCCCGCGGCGGATAGGGCAACGACGAGCGCGCAAACTGTTCGGGACAAGCGGGTCATCTGGATAGGCCCATTGCCGCGAGTTCCCGCATCACGGACTGGCGGAACTTGGCGACAGCCGTGGGCGCCTTTCCATCCTCCCGGCGTACGGCCATGTCAGCGGCGTCCAGCAGTTTGGCATCGGCCGGCAGGCTGGCGCTGTTCAATGCGGTCAAGACGTAGCTCAACACATCAGCCGCTTCCTGGTCGGTCAGGGGCGGAACCACCTGCATTTGTCCGATATACGTCGTTCCGTCGACGGTGATGATGCCACCGAGACCGTAAATCAATACGTTGGCGAGATATTGGCGGCCGGATTCGGTGGCCATGAAGTGACCGAGGGTGTCGGAAATCGGGGGATAGACACCGGCCTGACCATGCCCGGTCGGCATGTGGCATACGGCGCAGCGCTCAACATAGATCGTCTCCCCGGCGGCAGGCGACGGCGCCGCCCCGGCATCGGCCGCGCCCAAGACCCAAACCGCCGCCGATACCGCCGCAAGCTGTCGAATACGCCCCATGCAAAGCGGATTATGCGGTTCCGAGAACCGCGGCCAGCGTGCAGTGATAGCTCATATTCGTGGCACCGAAGCACCAAACGATGTCGTTGTTCAGCTGCGGGCGGTACACCGGCGTTTCACCCTGGTTGGTGTTGCACAGGCACTGGCCGCAACTGCCGGTTCCGCAGCAATCGTTGTAGGAGATGATGTAGTTCTTGTTGTCGACGGGATTCAGGCAGGTGCCGATCCAGGTGACGTTGGACACCGACGTGCCGGGCGGGCACTGGCTGATGCTGCCGCCGCAACACCCGCACAGGAAGCCGTCGAACCCGCAATAGCGCCAGTAATCGCAGGCCAACGGGTCGCCCGTTTCCGCCGGTGTCTGGGCCTGTGACACGCGGTTGATCGGCAGCACCGGCAACAGCGCGGCGCCGACCAGAATCTGGCCGAGCCGGGCCATGGCGCTGCGTCTCGATACGCGCCGGGCCACGCCGCGGGCCGATTTCTCGAACATGTTGTCGATGAAGTTCATGGTCTCCTCCCGGTCGGGCCGCCTTACGCGGCCTTGCCCCCTGTTGCCAGATATTCCTGCATGGAGCCCACGCCAGCTTCCATGGCGCTGATCAGGCTTTCCAGATGTTCGCGATTGTTGACCAGGCCCTTGGCCCGCAGCACGCCTTCCGCGTCGATCAGCACGGCATACGGCAATTTGCCGATCTGCAAGGCCATGCCGAGTTCACGCGACACCACGAAGGGCAGGGACTGCAATCCCTGGTCCCGCCAATACCGGGCCAGTTCGGCGGTGTCGCCGTCGCTGGCCAAGATGACTTCGACCCGGTCCCGTTCGGCGGCGGCAAGCGAGCGCACCGCAGGCAGCAGCTCCTTGCACACCGGGCAACTCTGCGACAGGAAGAACAGGAACGTGGACCGGCCGCTGGCCGCGATGCCGCCGATCTTGACGATATTGCCGGTCAGGTCGCGCAGTTCGAACACCGGCGGCCGTTTCCCGATGGCCGGCCCCTTGTCGATGATCAATGCACCGGCCGGCGCCACCCGCTCGTACAGCACGCCGATCTGGCGGGTCAGCGCAAAGACCACGGCACCGAGCCCGAGGACGGCGATCCACAAGGCGATGTTGGAAATTACCAGGCTGGTTATCACGAGCCACCCGCCCGCAGGCTGGCCAGTTGCCGGCCGGTCGCCGTCAACTGCACCGCCATGGCAAACAACCCGACGGCCGCCAGCGTGCCGGTGGCGACAGTCAGCCAATCCAGCAGGCCGAGCAGACGAGTCTCCGCCGACAGGCTGGCCACAACCAACAAGGCGGCCAAACCGCCGTTGCGCGCCAGAGTCGAAACGCCGAGGCGACCCTTGTTCGCCACCTGTTCGGCGCCGAACAGCCAGCAGCCGCAATCGACATCGGTGCGCCCGCGCGCGATATTGATGGCGATGGCAGCGGAAAAGATCAGAAGCAGGGCGCCGAGCAGCGCCGCTCCGGCAAGCCGGCCTGCGGGCCAGAGCAGCAACGCTGCCCCGATCACCTCGGCCGCTGCCATGGCCAATGCCGCCGGCGCGACGGCGCGCCGCGGGAGCAGGCCGTAAGCGGCAACCGCCTCGCTAAAGGCCACGGGCTGGCGCAGCTTCGACAGGCCCGCGGCGCCAAACAGCAGCACGATGGCCAACCGCGCGATCCATACCAGCACCGGGTCGAGTGCGTCCATGCTTACGGCGTCTCCAGGACCAGGCCGAGTTCCATCAGGCCGGGCACGTTCGCGGATTCCGCGCCGGTGGCCGCATCCATGACCGACAAGGCCAGGGTTTCCGTGATGGCGGCGACAATCGGCTTGTCGTCGCGGCTGACAGCGATGGAGAGAACCGGCTCGACCGGCTTGATGACCCGCACTTTCTTCTTTTCGGCCATACTGTAGACCCAGATTTCCGCGCCCGGCCATTCATGGGAGCCGGCGCCGCCCTGGTGCATGGCGACGAAGAGTTCGTTGCTGTGCGGGCTATAGGCGACTTGCTCCCAGCCGCCGGGAAGCCATCCGGCGCCCGCTTCCTCCTCGGTGGCGAGCGGCCACGGCGCGGCATAAGCGGGTTCGGCACCAGAGGTGTCTACCTCGTAGACCAGGCCGCCGTAAGAGGTGAAGGCATACCCCGTGCTCGTCGTGGCGGGCCGTTCGGAGATCGGGTCGGCTTCAACGTCGAAAACGGGCGCCGGCGTGCGGCTCCGTCCGGTTTCCTTGCCGGCCGCATCCAAACTCACCTGCAGGAACGTGCCATCGCCGCACGGCATGATGAAGCTGCCCTTGGCGGGCAGCACCAGGGCGCAGCCCGGGGTGGAAATCTCGCCGACCACGGTGCCGGCCTGGAGATCGACGACGATCACCGACGTCGCCGGTGTCATGTTGAAGAGATAGAGCAGCCGCCCGTCTTCGGAGAGACCTATGTTATAGGGCTGGGTGACCGCCAAGAAGCGGCCGGGAAGCACGATTTCCGAGACTGGCAGGAGGGTCGCCATGTCATAGACAGTGACCACGTCCGTTTGCACGCCGCGGGTACCGCGCGACCAGAATGTCTCGGCGACATACATCTGCTTGTGGTCAGGCGAGAGCAGGCTGTTGGCGAGGTAGCCGGTCGACAGTTTCGCCACCACCTGGCCCTGATCGCCGTCGACAATGACGATCTTGCCCTCGGTGAGGTGCAGGAACGCCGCGTCCGTCAAGAAGACCCAATGCGGACTGAGCGGCGGCGTCGGAGCGACACTTGGAATCTCGGACGGGACTTCGGCGCGCAACGCCGTCCATCCCATTGCGGC
>DASWJP010000093.1:0-25365 GCA_036397065.1 Kiloniellales bacterium
TTGTGCGGTGCGGTGCGCTTCATGGCGGCGGAGGCGCCGGTGTGGGTGGCGCACTGCCATTGCCACAGCTGCCGGAAAAGCACGGGATCGCCGTTCGCCGCCTTCATCGGCTATTTGCGCGGCCAGGTGACGTTCACCGGCACGGCGCCGGCCACGTACGCCTCCTCGCCGGGGGTGATCCGCTCGTTCTGCGGCGCCTGCGGCACGCCGATCGCCTATGAGGCCGATCGCTTTCCCGGCGAGATTCATCTGTATCTGTGCACCCTGGACACACCCGAGGCGTTCACGCCGCAGGCGCACGTGCATGTCGGTGAACAGATCCCGTGGCTGCACATCGCCGACGGCTTGCGCCGCTATCGCACCACATCGACCGAGGGCGCGCCGCTGGCCTAGACCGGCGGCGTCCCGGTGCGCACATGTCAGCCCTGCGCGCCAATGCCCTGGCGACACTCGCCGCCAGACCGTAAGATTTGCCCATCATGCCGAATGCCTCCGGACTTGCGGCCTGGTTCCGGGCTGTGCCGGCGCCCGTTCAGGGCGCCTTGTACATGAGTGCCGCCGCCTTGGGCTTTTCGGTCATGAATGTGCTTGTGCGCCTGGCCACCAACGAACTGCATCCCTTCGAAGTCGCCTTTTTCCGCAACGCCTTTGCCTTGCTGTTCACCCTGCCATGGTTGGCCGGCGCCGGGATCGGCTCGCTGCGCACCGCCCATCCGGCCCTGCACCTGTGGCGCGGGCTGGTGGGCATGGGTGCCATGCTGTGCTGGTTTTCCTCGATCGCCCTGTTGCCCTTGGGCGAGGCGGTGGCCCTCAACTTCACGGTGCCGCTGTTCGCCACCGCGGGCGCTGCGATTTTTTTGGGCGAGGTGGTGCGCATTCGCCGCTGGGCGGCAACCGCCATCGGCTTCCTCGGCGTTCTGGTGATCCTGCGCCCGGGGTTCGCCGATTTGACGCCTGCCATGGCCTTGCCCATCGTCGCGGCGGGGTTCATGGCCGCATCGGTCCTGCTGGTGAAAACCCTGTCGCGGACCGAACATCCCTCGGCCATCGTCCTGTACATGAATATGATCCTGACGCCGCTGTCCTTGGTGCCGGCGCTGTTCGTCTGGCAGTGGCCGAGTTGGCCGATGCTGGCCATCCTGGCCGGCCTGGGCCTGTTCGCCACCCTCGCGCACCAGGTGCTGACTCGCTCCTATACCAAGGCCGATGCCTCGGCGGTGATCCCGTTCGACTATTTCCGCCTGCCGTTCATCACGGTCATGGCCTTCTTCGCCTTCGGCGAGGTGCCGACCGTGTGGATTTGGCCGGGGGCGGCGATCATCGCCGGGGCGACCATCTATATCGCCCGCCGCGAGGCCCGGGTGGCCCGCCAAGCAACCGCCGGCACGGCCGCCCAGGCGCAGCTCTAGTCTTCGGTCTCCGCGGTGCCGCTCAACCGCCGCATGGCGGCGCGGGCTTGCACCCGGTGGTCGTCCTTGATGTGCGGTGCCACGGCCTGGATGGCGGTCAGCAGCACCGCCGCATCGTCGGTGAAGCCGATGGTGGCGATGAAGTCGGGAATCAGATCCGTGGGAATGACGAAATAGGCCAGGGCGGCGATGAGCACGCCCCTGACCCGCGTCGGCGTGGCCGAATCCGTGGCGCAGTAGTAGGCGGCCACCGCCTCCTCGAGGAACGGCACGCGGCCCGTCAGGCGCCGCACCTTGCGCCAGAATCCGGCCTCGACCCGGGCTTTCTGCCGGTCGGTATCCGCCGGTATGTAGGGACTCAGGGCGCGCTGCTCTGCCGGCTCGTGCATAGGGTAAATATGGGCCCGCCGGCCGGTATCCGCAACATGGGGGCGCCGGCGGGCCGATTCCGGCCTGATACCTCGCCTCGCCCACCGGCATCTGCTATAGAGCGCCCGGAAAATCCGGGTTCCGGGCGAAAATCGGGCCTCGAACGGGCGACATAAGGAGACAAGATAACCATGGACGTGAAGGGGTTGGGGGTGATCATCAGCGGCGGCGGCTCGGGCCTGGGCGCCGCCACGGCGCGGCATCTGGCGGCGGCCGGGGCCAAGGTCTGTGTCTTGGATCTCAACGGCCCCGCCGCCGAGGCGGTGGCCAAGGAAACCGGCGGTCTGGGCTTGGTCTGCGACGTGGCCGACGAGGCCGCCGCCACCGCCGCCCTGGCCAAGGCCCGCGCCGCGCATGGGGCCGCCCGGGTCCTGGTCAATTGCGCCGGCATCGCCCCGGCCAAGCGCATCGTCGGGCGCAGCGGGCCCATGCCCTTGGCCGAGTTCGAGACCGTCATCCGGGTCAACCTGATCGGCAGCTTCAACCTGCTGCGCCTGGCCGCCGCCGAGATGGCCGCCGCCGAGCCCCTGGCCGATGGCGAGCGCGGGGTGATCGTGTCCACCGCCTCGGTCGCCGCCACCGAAGGGCAGATCGGCCAAGCCGCCTATGCCGCCTCGAAGGCCGGGATCATCGGCATGATGCTGCCGGCGGCGCGCGAGTTCGCCAAGACGGGCATCCGGGTGATGACCATCGCCCCGGGCCTGATCGGCACCCCCTTGCTGCTAAACATGCCCCAGGAGGTGCAGGACAACCTGGCCGCCCAGGTGCCCTTCCCGCACCGTTTCGGCACGCCGGAGGAGTTTGCCCGCCTGGTCGGCCACATCGTCGGCAATGTCATGCTCAACGGCGAGGTGATCCGCCTGGACGGGGCCATGCGCATGCAGTAGGGGCTCAGCCCCTCAAGCGGCGAAGGTCTCGATGAGCTGCGCCAGATCCACATCGCGCTGCGACACCCCGCCGCAATCGTGGGTGGTCAAGGTGATCTCGACCTTGCCATAGACGTTGCACCATTCGGGATGGTGATCCATCTTCTCGGCTGCCAAGGCGATCCGCGACATGAACCCCCAGGCCGCGTTGAAGGATTTGAAGGTGAAAGTTTTGCCGATGGCATCGCGGCCCTCGACCTCCTGCCAGCCGTTCAGGCGGGCCAATGCCGCCCGCCGTGCCGCCGGGTCCAGCTTCTTGATCATGTCCAGATTCTCCCCGCCCCTATGCCGGGTATCCGTGCCGGCCTGCGAGACTGCGGCCACGCTGGTCCCCGGTCAAGTGCCGGTCTGGGCATTGCCGTTGGCCTGGGCCTCGGCCGGTACGGCGGGTTAAGGTCGTCCATGGCACACATGCACGACGTCGGACGCTTCACCACGCCGCCGGATCTGGCCGATCTGGAAGCCCAGGCGCGCGAGGCCTTCGCCACCATTCCCAGCGAGCTGCGCCAATATGTCGGCGATGTGGCCATCCAGGTGGAGGACTTCCCTGACGACGAGACCCTGGAGGAGCTGGAGTGCGAATCGCCCTTCGATCTGCTCGGCCTCTATAGGGGCGTTGATCTGACGCGCAAGAGCGTCACGGACGTGCCGGAGGATGTGGACATGATCTTCCTCTACCGGCGGCCGATCCTGGACTACTGGTGCGAGACCGGCAACGATCTGGTCAGCGTGGTGCGCCATGTGCTGATCCACGAAATCGGCCATCACTTCGGCCTCTCCGACGACGACATGGAACGCCTCGAAGCGGAAGCTTGAGTCGCACCTACAGCAACCGGTGCACCCGGGCGCGCAGTTCCGGTAACAGCGCGGCCTCGAACCACGGGTTTTTCTTCAGCCAGGCCGTGTTGCGCCAACTGGGGTGCGGCAGGGGCAGGACCTCCGGCCCGTACTCGGCCCAGGCACGGACAGTTTCGGTCAGGCTGCCTTGCCGCCGCGGCCCCAGATAGTGGCCTTGCGCGTACTGCCCGACCAAAAGAGTCAATTCCACGCCGGTCAGGGCGGCACGCAGGGGCGGATGCCACAGGGGCGCACATTCCGGCCGAGGCGGCTTGTCGCCGCCGCGGGCATCGCGGCCGGGATAGCAGAATCCCATGGGCACGATGGCGATGCGTCCCTCGTCATAGAAGACGTCTTTGTCCACCGCCAGCCACGCGCGCAGCCGGTCGCCGGACCGGTCGTTCCAAGGAATGCCTGTTTCATGCACCCGGGTTCCCGGCGCCTGGCCGATGATCAGCAGCTTCGCGGTCGATCCTGCGCGCACGATGGGCCGGGGGCCCAGCGGCAGATGCGCCGCACAGACCGTGCAGGCCCGTGCCGCCGCCAACAGGGCGGATAGGTCTTCGGCACCTTTCAACGACCAACCCCCGTCCTCACCCAGCCCTCGCGCAGGATGCGTTCGACGAAGGCGGGCACCACTTCGGTGGCGGGGCCATAGCAGCCTTCGGCGAACAGGCTGTGGCCGTCGGAGGGGACCAGGTTCAGCTCCGCCGTATGGGCGAGGCCGGCCAGGCGCACCTCCTGGACGAAGCCGGCGGCGGGATAGACATTGCCCGATGTGCCGATGGCCACGAACAGATCGCACGCCTCCAGGGCCTCGGTGATGCGGTCCATCTGCAACGGCATCTCGCCGAACCAGACCACATGGACGCGCATGCCGCCGGCCTGCTCGCAGGCGGGACACAGGCTGGCCGTGGTCAGATCGCCGGGCCGGTCGCTGATCTCGTGGCAAGCCTGACAGCGGGCCTTGAGCAATTCGCCGTGCATGTGAATTAGATTCGTCGTGCCGGCGCGCGCATGCAGATCGTCGATGTTCTGGGTGACCAGCAGAACCTCGCCGGGCCACAGGGACTCCAGGCGGGCCAGGGCCCGGTGCGCGGCATTGGGCTGGATGCCGCCGCCGCGCAGGCGCGACCGGCGGGCGTTATAGAATTCGTGCACCCGGACCGGATCGCGGGCGAAGGCCTCGGGGGTGGCCACATCCTCGATGCGCACTTTCGACCAGATGCCATCGGCGTCGCGAAACGTATCCAGACCCGATTCTTTCGAGATCCCGGCGCCGGTGAGGATGACGATCTTGCCCTTATCGCGTTGCCGCATGGTACCGGGGATGATAGACGAGCCGGGGGGTGATGCCAGCGGGAAGAGTCCAGTGGAAAGGGGCGGCCGGAGCACCAGCATGACCGAGAGCGTTCAGCAAACCGGCACCCCGGCGGCGGCATCCGCTGTCCCGCCCGACCATATCGGCCAGGGTATCGCCTTCGTCCTGGCCGGCATGGCCGCCATGACCGTGATGGATGCGGCGGCCAAATGGCTGGGCGCCGGCTATTCCATCATTCTCGTGGTCTTCTTTCGCAATTTTTTCGCCGTGCCGCCGATTGCCGCCCTGGTCTGGCGGGGCGGCGGCCTGGCCTCCCTGCGCACCCAGCGCCCGCGCGGGCATGCCGTGCGGGCGGCCTTTGGCCTGGGCGCCATGTTTTTCTTTTTCACCGGATTGCGCTTCATGCCCCTGGCCGAGGCGATCTCCCTGGCCTTCGCCGCGCCGCTGTTCGTCACGGCACTTTCGGCGCCGATTCTGAAGGAACGGGTGGGGCCGCACCGGTGGGCCGCGGTGATCGTCGGGTTCCTCGGCGTGCTGGTGATCGCCCGGCCGGGTGCCGAGATGGTGCGGGTCGAGGCACTGCTGATTCTCGCCGCCGCCCTTTCCTATGCCCTGTTCCTGCTGGTGACCCGCCATTTGGCGCGCACCGAGACCACATCGGCCCTGATCTTTCACAGCAACACCATTTCCCTGGCGGTGGCCGCCTCGCTGCTGCCCTTCGGCTGGCAGACCCCGACGGGCGAGGACTTGCTGATCTTCGCCATGATGGGCCTGGTGGGCGGCTTCGGCAGCTATTTCATCGCCATGGCCTATCAGCGCGCGCCGGTGGCGGTCCTGGCGCCGTTCGATTACACGACGCTGTTGCTGGGTGCCCTGCTGGGCTGGCTGGTCTGGCACGAACTGCCCGGGGCCAATGTCTGGCTGGGCGCCGTCATCCTGGCGGCCTGCGGCCTCTATATCATTCGCCGGGAAACCCGCTGAGCCCGGGATGCGCTAGCGATGGCGGCGGCCGGCGATCCCGCGCTTTTCCAGATACTGCTGGTGATCCGTCTCGGCCATGGTGAAGACCGGCGCCGGCAAGATCTCCGTGGCGATCGGCTGGCGCAAGCGGCCCGAGGCCGCGAGGCGTTCCTTCGATGCCTTCGCCGAGGCCTCTTGCGCCGCGTCATGGCAAAAAATGACCGACCGGTACTGTGTGCCGTAATCCGGCCCCTGGCAATTGACGCTGGTCGGATCGTGGATGCCCCAGAAGAGGTTCAGCAGCTGGTCGTAGGAAACCCGCGCCGGATCGAAGGTCGCCTGGACCACCTCGGCGTGGCCGGTTTGCCCGGAACACACGTCCCTGTATGTTGGATTGGCGGTGTCGCCCCCGGCATAGCCGACACAGGTCTCGGTCACCCCGTCGACGGCGCGAAACGCCGCCTCCACGCCCCAGAAACACCCCGCTCCGAATGTGGCTTTTTCCATCGTCTCCTCCGCGCCGGGCCACCAGCCGCAGATATCATATGTAACGCCGGGTGTCCCGGTCTACCAGGGGGTGCCGATCGTGTTCTTGCGTTTGTGATGGGCCCGGGTGGCGATGCCACCGGCTAGTTGGTTCCGGTGCCCGCGATGGCGTCCATACCGGCCGCCGACTCGTGGTCGATGATGCGCTCACCCGGCAGCCGGATGAATGCCGTGGTGCCCTCGCCTTCGGTGCTTTGCAAATCGAAGGTTCCGCCATGCAATTCGGTCAGGCATTTGACCAGCGGCAGGCCAAGGCCGGTGCCCGCATGTTTGCGCGACATCGAACTTTCCACCTGACCGAAGGGCGACATGACCGATGGCAAGTCGTCTTCGGAAATGCCGATGCCCGTATCGTGGACCAGCAGCGCCACATCGCCGCCGGGCTCGATGAGGGCCTCGACCGTGACCGAGCCGCCGGCCGGCGTGAACTTGACGGCGTTGGAGAGCAGATTGATCAGGATCTGTTTGATGATCCTGTCGTCGGCGAAAATCGGCGGGATATCCGTCGGAACCTTGGCCATGAGAATGACGCTGCCGTTGTCCGCCCGTTCCTTGAGCAGGCGCAGGGCGGCGGTCACCGTCTTGCCCAGATCGACAATCGATTCGTGCAGCTGCAGCTTGCCGGCCTCGGCCTTGGAGACATCCAGGATGTCGTTGATGATATCCAACAGATGCACGCCGCTGTCGAAAATATCCTTGGCATAGTCCACGTAGCGATCCGATCCGACCGACCCAAACATCTGTTTGGTGATCACCTCTGAAAAACCGATGATGGCATTCAGCGGTGTGCGCAGCTCATGACTCATGTTGGCCAGGAACTCCGACTTGCTGCGGTTCGCCAGCTCCGCCTCTTCCTTGGCCCGTTGCAGCGCATCGAAGTCACGCTTGCTGGTGATGGCGATCTCGGCCAAATGCGCCGCCGTGCTGACCAGATCTATCTCGGTCTCGTCGGGCGAATGCGGCTCGGCATGGTAGATGGCGAAGGTGCCCAGGATATGTTCGCGCGAGCCGATCGGCTCCGACCAGCAGGCGCGAAAATTCGCCTGCGCCGCCAAATCGCGGAACGCCGTCCATCTCGGATCGGTCGTGACATCATGGGAGATCACCCGCTGTCCGGTATGAGCGGCGGTGCCGCAACTGCCGATGTCGGGACCGATGGCCATGCCGTCGATGGCGTCGTTGTAGTTTGCCGGCATGCTGGGGGCGGCGCCCAGGTACAAGCGCTGGGTTTCCTGATCGAGCAGAAGGATGGAACAGCAAAGCCCCGGCTGCACCTCTTCGACGGTGCGGATCAGAATGGTATAGACCTCGTTCAGCGCGGCGCCGCTGGCCAGCCGTTCGAGCACCTTGGAGCGTCCCCGCTGGGCCAATTCGGCCCGCTTGCGCTCGGTGACATCGCGAAAGACCACCACCGCACCGGTCACGGCGCCGTCCCCGTTCTTGATCGGAGTGCTGGTGTATTCGACCGGGAAGCTGGTTCCGTCCTTGCGCCAGTAAACTTCGTCGGCGACCGTATGCGGCAATCCTTGCTGGATGGCCAATCCGGTCGGACACTCGGCGAAGGGATACAAGGTGTCGGTCGCCTTTGCCTGATGCATGAGATCGTGCGGCCGCTTGCCGATCAATTCCTCCGGATCCCAGCCGATCATCCGGGCGCCGGCCGGATTGATGAACGCGGTACGCCCCTCCAGATCAAGGCCGAAAATGCCCTCGCCGACGGCATTGAGGATCATCTGGTTCTGCCGGTGCAGGGCACTCCGCTCGCGCTCGGCGGCGATGACCCGTTCGCGCGAGTTGATGATTTCCTGCAACTCCAGATTCCGCTCGCGAATGTTGCGCCAAACGAACGAGCCGCACAAACCGCCGATCAGGATCAGCATCATGGCCAGGCCGGCCAGTGCGAAGTTGCGGATCGTGGCCAGGATGTTGGCACGCTCCGTCATGTCGACGTTGACCTTGATGATTCCCTTGACGTTGCCATAGTCGACCAGCGGGACATAGGCTTCACCCGCCATCATCGGCCGGCCATCCAGGCGCTCGTCTTCCATGACCTGGACGAACGGCTTCTGCGTCTGGATCACCAGGGAGAAGATCGTCTGGTCGTAGCGCTTGCCGAAGTTGCCGATCCAGGACGAGAGGGCGATGCCGCCATCCGGCCGGATGATCTCATAGCTGAAGACGCGGCCGGCGCGGCTGGCGAAGTCGAACACCCGCTGATCGCGCGCGGTCACCAGGCCCTTGCTCAGGATCTCGTCGAACTCGGTGATCTGGTCTTCCAGGAAACGGGCCCAATGGATCGCCGTCGCCGAGGCTTCCGATTCCAACAAATGGCGTTCCGCCTCGCGCACGCCGAACCAGCTGGTCAAAACGGCCAAAAAACTGACGGTAAAGATCGAGGCGAGCAGACGCTGATCGCGGCCAAATCGCATCCAGACGCGGCCAAGTGTTGTCGGCCGTTGTGAGGATGGGGCCATCTGGTGGTCCGCTCCGCTGTTCTGCAATCGCGAATTCAAAGCCGCCGCCGATCCACTCCACAGGCCCCGGGAAGCAACGGGGCCATTGGGTTGGCCGGATCCTTAAGCGCCGGCCGCGGGCCTGTGGTACACATCAAGTCCCAACCTGCGTGTAGCGCTTCAAACCGCCTTCAGCGCACGCCGTTCAGGTCTGAAAACCGCATAAAACCGCACCTTGAAAGATACTGGCGGTCCGTTAACAGATTGATAAGACTGCCTTGTCGCCGCCCCGCTCCGGGCGAGGCGGCCGGGCTGGGCCGCCGGGCTGGACCACCGGGCTATGACCGGGGGCCGCGCAGGGGGTAGAGGGCTTCCGGGCGGTAAATCGCCCCGGTGCGGCTGAGAAAGCTGGAAAATAAGACAAATTCGCGCACATCGAAGGGGGTGCTGCGATACAGGGCATGGCCCGCCAGATAGTCGTGCAGCTTAGCGCCCGGGTTGCCCTTGAACCGGGCCAAGGTGACATGGGCCTTGAATTTCCGCCCTTCCGGGGCGAGGCCGGCGCTTTGCAGGGCGCGCTCGATCTTGCCCTGCAGGCGGGTCAGCTCGGCGCAGTCCTCGACCCCCACCCAGAGGGAGCGGGTCTTGTCACCGGCGCCGAACCGATCGACGCCCGCCAAGGTCAGGGTGAACGCCGGCGCGGAAATCTGCGCCAGGGCGGCATCCGCATCGTGGGCCTGCGCCCCATCCACCTCGCCGATGAAGCGCAGAGTCAGATGCAGGCTCTCGGGCGCCACCCAGCGGGCATTGGGAATGCCGTTGGCCATTGCGGCCAGGCGTGCGCGCACGTCATCCGGCAAGGCAAGTGCGACAAACAGGCGCATGGTGTGCGTCCCCTCCGGCCACGCGGCATGTTAGGGACAGGGATAGGTATGAAGCCGGTGAATCGACTCGATCCCGGCGAGCACATCCGGCGGCAGCGTGACCTGGGCGGCGGCGATGCTGTTCCGCAGTTGAGCCATGGTGGTCGCCCCGATGATCGCCGACGTCACGAACGGCCGGGAGAGGACGAAGGCCAAAGCCATCTGCGCCGGATCGAGACCGCTGGCCCGCGACAGATCCACATAGGCGGCCACTGCCGCATCGGCATGTTCGCCTTGATAGCGGAGATTGTCGGGCCACAGGGTCCGTCGCGCCCCCGCCGGCCGTTGACCGTTCAAATATTTGCCGGTCAAGGTGCCGGCACCCAGCGGCGCATAGGCGAGCAGGCTGCAGGATTCGCGCGTCGCCACTTCGGCCAGGCTGGTCTCGAAGCTGCGGTTGAGCAGGCTGTATGGATTCTGGATCGAGACGATGCGCGGCCCGCGGCCGGCCTCGGCCAGACCGAGAAAGCGCATGACGCCCCACGGCCGTTCGTTGGAGACGCCGATGGTGCGCACCTTACCGGCGCGCACCAGATCGTCGAGAACCGCCAAGGTTTCCGCGATGGGCGTCTCCTCGGCCTGCGGATCGTGCTTGTAGCCGAGGGTGCCGAAGGAGCCCCCGCCCCGGTCCGGCCAATGCAGCTGGTAGAGATCGATGTAATCCGTGCGCAGCCGCTTCAGGCTGGCTTCGATGGCGGCGGTGACGTGGGTCCGGTTCAGCCGCGGCTTGCCGTCGCGCATATAGGGAAAGCGCGATCCCGGCCCGGTCACCTTGGTGGCAATGACGGTCTTGTCGCGGCCGCCCCGGTCGGCCAGCCAGTTGCCGATGATCTGCTCGGTGCGGCCATAGGTCTCGGCGCGCGGTGCGGTCGGATACATCTCGGCGGTGTCGATGAAATTGATGCCGGCGGCGCGGGCATGGTCGAGCTGTTCGAAGGCCTCGGCCTCGGTGTTCTGCTCGCCCCAGGTCATGGAGCCCAGGCAAAGCGCGCTGATGCTCATCTCGGTGCGGCCAAGGCGGCGCATATTCATTCTTCTTCCCCTCGTATTTTTTTGAATGGCCCGTGTTTTATTGAATGGCCCGTGGGCGCGCGCCACGGTCAGTAGAACAGTGCCAGGACCCCGGTATAGCCATAGAGGCGGTCATGGCAAATCTCGCCGTTGCCGAAAAAGCCGACCAAGGGAATATCCCCCAGCTCGTCGCGAATCAGGCCGAGCTCTTGCGACTCGGTGCCGAAGAGATGCCGGCCCCGGGCCACGCACGAATAGTAGACGCCGGCCTTGGGGGCGCCATTGGCGCGCCGCTTCACCGCGCCGACCATGCGCACCAGATCGCTGCGCGCCGCCGCCTCGTCGCGCCGGCAAAACATCAACCGTTGTCCGCGCGCGGCGGGCTCGTTCACGGATATGCAGCCGCTCTCCGCATCGACCCCGGTGAAATTGCGCACCAGATAGTCGCCCATATCGCTGCCAGGGACGAGAAAAGCGGCGTGAATCTCGCCGCCGATCTGGCTCGGATCGTCGATCAGGATGGTGCCCAGCTCTTCCTGCAAGACCTCCAGCGCCGGCCGGTCATCGAGCGTATGGATGGTGCCCGCGGTGGCCTCGGTGATGAGATGGGCGCTGCCGAACGGCGCGCAGCCCTGACTGAGGCCGGTGGCCACCGGCAGTTCCGGCGCGAAGACAACGCCGGACAAGCCGCCGTCCGTCAGCCCGCCGGCGATCTGCGGATACTCCAGGGCCGAGGAGGTCAGGCCGCCGACCAGATAGATGCCGTCCGTGCGGGCCGTCTCGGCGACGATGCCCTCGATGTTCTGGTTGCGCGGATCGCCGTGGCTGATGGCGAACACCGGATGATTCTGGCGCACCCAGGCTTCATGCGCGCCCGTCTCGGTTCTTCGGCCGGCCGGGGCCTCCATCCGGCCCACCGGCCCGAAGAGGTGAAAGCTGTCTTTGGGCAAGGCGGCCACCAAAATCACCGCGGCGGGCTGGCCATAGGTCTCCCGCCCGCTGCTGGCGATGCCCATGCCGATGGTCCCGGCCCAGGCCTCGATGTGGGTGGTTTCGCGCAGGAACGTGAGGATGCTGCCCAGATCGCCGGCCAGCGCATCGGTCGCATAGAGCAGACCCAGATTGGCGCCGGGCGGCAAAGTCCCCAGCCCATCGAGACAGGCCTTGGCCACCGTGCCCCAATCACCGCCGATGCCGTGGGCGGATTTGAAGGCGGTTGCGGCGGGGCTGCGCGACTCAGCCATGGGCGGCCGGCCCTGGCACCCGCGCCGCGCCATTCTGTGCGCCCTTATGGACGTCCTCGAGCAGGCGAAGGACGCTGGGCAGAATGCGCTCGACGATGACCGCCACGCCGGCTTCGTTGGGGTGGATGCCGTCGGCCTGATTCAAGTCCGGGTTCAGGGCCACGCCGTCGAGGAAAAAGGGATAGAGGGCAACCCCGTGCCGGGCGCCCAGACGCGGGAAGACCGCATCGAACTCGGCCGCATATTCGGCGCCCAGGTTGCGCGGCGCCAACATGCCGGCGAGCAGCACCGGAATGCCTTGCGCCGCCAACTCGCGCAGGATCGCATCCAGATTGTCGTAGGTTGTCGCCGGATCGAGACCGCGCAGGCCATCGTTGGCGCCCAGTTCCACCAGCGCCGCATCGGGCTGCGGCGAGGCGGTCCACGCCAGGCGGGCCCGCGCCGCTGCCGTGGTATCGCCCGAGTTGCCGCCGTTGATCACATCGACCATGAAGCCGCGCTGGCGCAACGCGGCCTGCAACTGTTCGGGAAAAGTGGCGCCCGCCGGCAGGCCATAACCGTGCACCAGGCTGTCGCCGAAAGCGAGCAGGCGCAGGGGCCGCTCGGCCGCCCGGCCGCCGGACACCCAGAGTGCGGTCATCGCCGCCACAAACAGCCAAAGCCCCACCGCGCACCGAGCGGTGCGATGGACAGGCGTGTGGCGGGCGTGGAGCATCGGTGCGGGCATCTGTGCTGGCATCGGTTGCGGCGGGAAAAGGTACGCCATCACCTAAGGCCTCGCCCGCGCAGGGTCAAGCGTCACTGCCACAAGCGTTGACATGGCGCCCCTGCGGGCCATATCGAACACAATGCCAATCCGCCGGAGCCCGGACGCCTTGCCCTCTGCCCCGATGGTGCATCTCGATCGCATCGAGTTGACCTTGCCGTCGGCGGCGGGCCCCGTGCACATTCTGCGCGGCCTGTCCCTGGAGATCAGCCGCGGCGAGACGGTCAGCATCGTCGGCCCCTCCGGCTCCGGCAAATCCTCCATGCTGATGATCATCGCCGGCCTGGAACGGGCGACCGGCGGCCGGGTGACGGTCGGCGGCCTCGATTTTGCCGGCCAGAGCGAAGATGCCCTGGCCCGCTTTCGCCGCGATTCCCTGGGCATCGTGTTCCAGGATTTCCATCTGGTGCCGACCATGACGGCGCACGAGAACGTGGCCATCCCCCTGGAATTGGCCGGCCGCGACGATGCCTTCACGCGCGCCGCGGCGTGTTTGGCGGCGGTCGGCCTGGGGCACCGCCTGAGCCATTATCCGGGCCAGTTGTCCGGGGGCGAGCAGCAGCGCACCGCCCTGGCCCGCGCCTTCGCCCCCGAGCCGGATCTGCTGCTGGCCGATGAGCCGACCGGCAATCTGGATGCGGAAACCGGCGCCCAGATCATCGACCTGCTGTTCGACCTGCGGGCCCGCACCGGCACCACCCTGCTGCTGATCACCCACGATCCGTCCCTGGCCGGGCGCTGCGCCCGGGGGGTGCATCTGGTGGATGGGCGCATCGTCGCCGACGGTGCCGAGGTAGCCGCCCGCGGCCGCGCCCAGGTAACGCCCGGGGTGGAGTCCGGCGTGGCCTTCGGTGGCGGTGGCGGCGCCCAATGAACACCGGCCCATGAACGGCGCGTGGCCGCTGGCGTTGCGCCTGGCCTGGCGCGAGTTGCGCGGGGCCGCCCGCAGTTTCCGCTTCTTTCTCGCCTGCCTGACCCTCGGGGTGGCGGCCATTGCCGGGGTCGGCTCCCTCTCGGAGGCCATGCTGGGCGGCCTCAGGGCGGATGGCCGGGTGCTGCTCGGCGGCGATATCGATCTCAGCCTGTCGCAGCGCGAGATCAACCCGGCGGAGCGCGCCTGGATCGAAGGGCGCGCCGAGGTTTCGGTGGTCACCAAGATGCGGTCCATGGCCCGCGCCCTGACCCCGGAGGCCCGCCGCACCCTCATCGACCTGCGCGCCGTCGATGCGCTCTATCCCATGTACGGCACGGTCGGCCTGGCCCCGCCGATCCCGTTGGCCGATGCCCTGGCCTTCGCCAACGGGTCCTGGGGCGCGGTCGCCGATGCGGCCTTGCTGCGCCGCCTGGATTTGGCCGATCCGGGCACCGGCGCGCCGCCGCGCATTCGCCTGGGCGAGGCCGAGTTCGAGATTCGCGCCGTGCTGACCAACGAGCCGGACCGGGCGGAGCGCACCTTCGCCTTCGGCCCGCACGTGTTGATTGCCGCCGCCAGCCTGGCCGCGACCGATCTGGTGCAGCCGGGCAGCATGATGCACCGTCACTACCGCCTGCGCCTGCCCGCTGCCGCCGATATGGGCGCGATCCGCGCCGAACTGGCGGCGGCTTTCCCCGAGGCCGGCTGGCGCATCCGCGACGCCCGGAACGCCACCCCCGGCATCAGCCAATTCATCTCCCGCTTGAGTCAGTTCCTGACCATGGTCGGTTTGACCGCCTTGCTGGTCGGCGGCCTGGGTGTCGGCAATGCGGTGCGCAGCTACCTGGAGAGCCGGCGGCCGACGATTGCCACCCTGAAGTGCCTGGGCGCGCCCGGCGCTCTGATTTTCCGGGTTTATCTGCTGCAGATCCTGGCCCTGGCCGCCCTGGGTATTACCGTCGGCCTGGCGCTCGGTGCCGGGATTCCGTACCTGCTGGCTGCGCCCTTGAATGCCCAGCTTGGCTGGAGCCTGGCGATCGGCCTGTATCCCGGCCCCATGGCCGCGGCGGCAGCCTTTGGCGTGCTCACCGCCGTGGCCTTCTCGCTGTGGCCCCTGGCGCACGCGCGGGCCACCCCGGCCGCGTCCCTGTTCCGCGAAATCGTCGCCCCGGGGCGCCGTCTTGGCATCGGCCTTGGCACCTGGGCGGCCATCGCCGTGTGCATCGCCGCCCTGGCGGGCCTGGCCATCTGGACCGCCCACGACCGTTGGCTGGGCCTCTATTTCGTGCTCGGTGCCGCCGCCACCTTCGCCGTCTTCCATGGCACCGGCCTGGGCATCGTCGCCCTGGCACGGCGCAGCCCCCGGCCACGCCATCCGGGCCTGCGCCTGGCGCTGGCCAACCTGCACCGCCCCGGTGCGCCGACGGTGAGCGCGGTGGCCTCCCTCGGCCTGGGCCTGACGGTACTGATCGCCATTGCGCTGGTGGAGGGCAACCTGACTCGCTCGCTGACCGCCGCATTACCCGAGGACGCGCCGGCCTTCTATTTCATCGACATTCAGCCGGACCAGGTGGCGGACTTCGAGCGGATCGTGGCCGCCACGCCGGGCGCCCGGGATTTGCGCCGGGTGCCCATGCTGCGCGGGCGCATTTCGACCGTAAACGGCAAGACGCCGGACCAGTTGACCATCCCGTCGGAGATCGCCTGGGTGTTCCGCGGCGATCGTGGCCTGACCTGGTCGGCGCAGGAACCGGAGGGCACCATCCTGGCCACCGGCCGCTGGTGGCCAGCGGACTACGCCGGGCCGCCTCTACTATCCCTGGAATCCGAGGTCGGGCAAGCCCTCGGCATCGGCCCCGGCGATCGCATCGGCGTCAACGTGCTGGGCCGCGAGTTCGAGGCCGAGATCGCCAATTTGCGCACCGTCGAGTGGCAGCAATTGAGCATCAATTTCGTCATGGTCTTTTCCCCCGGCCTGCTGGAGAACGCGCCGCAAACCTACATCGCCACCGTCAAGGCGGACGGGCCGGTGGCGGATGCCCTGGAACGGGCGGTGACCGACCGCTTCGCCAACGTCACCGCCGTGCGGGTCAAGGAGGCATTGGCCGCCGTCGCCGTGCTGGTGCAGCACATCGCCGTGGCGGTGCGTATCACCGCCGGGGTGGCCGTGCTCGCCGGCCTGTTGGTGCTGGCCGGGGCGATTGCCGCCGGCCACCGGCGCCGGGTCTATGACGCGGTGGTCCTCAAGGTCCTGGGCGCCACGCGGCCGGTGCTGGCGCGCGCCTTCCTGCTGGAATACGGGCTGCTCGGCGCCCTCACCGCCGCGGTCGCCACCGCCGTGGGCAGCCTGACCGCCTATCTGATTCTCAGTGCGGTCATGCACATGCCCTTCGCCTTCCTGCCGGCCTCGGTCGCCGCCACCGCCGGGGCCGCATTGGCCGCCACCCTGACCCTCGGCCTGGCCGGCACCTGGCGGGCCCTGGGCCAGCGCGCCGCACCTCTGCTGCGCAACGAATAAAATCAATGACTTAGAGAGGCCCAGCCGGGGCAACCGATTCCGGTTGATTCGATGCCGGCCAGCGCCAATATTGAAGGTCAGTACAAATTTGGCATTTCGAGGAGATATCATGGCCGTAAGACCCGATCGCTCATACCTGACCCGGAGTCAGGCCGATGTTGCCGGTATCGATGTCGGCCTACGCAGCTACATGCTGCGGGTCTACAACTACATGTGCGTGGCCCTCGCGGTGTCCGGCGCGGTGGCGTTCTTCGTTTCGACCAGCCCGACGATGCAGCAGGCGATCTTCGGCACACCCCTGATGTGGGTAGTGTTCCTGGCGCCGCTCGGTCTGGTATTTTTCCTCTCCGCCCGCATCAACAAGATGTCCGCGGCCGCGGCCCAGACCACGTTCTGGATATTCGCCGCGCTGATGGGCATGTCGTTGGCCTCGATCTTCATCGTTTACACGCCAGAGTCCGTCACGCGGGTCTTCTTCATCACCGCCGGCGCCTTCGCCGGGCTGTCGTTGGTCGGCTACACCACCAAGAAGGACCTGTCCGGCATGGGGACCTTCCTGTTCATGGGCGTGATCGGCCTGGTCATCGCCATGGTGGTCAACATTTTCCTCGGCTCCAGCATGCTGCAGCTCGGGATCTCGGTTATCGGCGTGCTGATCTTCGCCGGCCTGACAGCCTACGACACCCAGAAGATCAAGCTGATGTACGTCGAGGCGGATGGCGCGGAGGTCACGGCCAAGAAGTCGATCATGGGCGCGCTCACGCTGTACCTCGACTTCCTGAACATGTTCCTCTTCCTGATGCGCATCCTGGGCAGCACGCGCAACTAGCACCGCCCGCACCCTCGAATCGAAAAAGGCCCGGAAGGTTTCTTCCGGGTCTTTTTTCTGGGCTGTTGCACACCGTTTAGATACAGCGGCCGCCGTCCACTTCCAGGCACACGCCGGTGATCATGTCCGCCTCGTCGGAGGCGAGGAACACCGCCGCCGCGGCGATATCCGCCGGGCGCGACATGCGGCCCAGCGGAATGGTGGCAATGAAGCGCGCCCGTATCTCGGGCGTATCTTCCGGGCCCAGGAAGGTTTGCAGCATGCCGGTCTCGCCGATCACCGGGCAGATGGCATTGACCCGGATGCGGTCGGGCGCCAGTTCCACGGCCATCGACTTGGTCAGAGTATTCACCGCGCCCTTGGAGCCATTGTACCAGGTCAGCCCCGGCCGCGGCCGCAGCGCCGCCGTGGAGCTGGTATTGACGATAGAGCCGCCGCCGCCCGCCCGGAACACCGGCACCGCCTCCAGGGCCGCCAGGTAGAGCGCCTTCACGTTGACCGCGAAGATACGGTCGAACTCGGCCTCGGTCACCTCGGTCATGGGCTTGTTGACGTGGCTGGTGCCGGCGTTGTTGACCAGAATATGCAGGCCGCCGTAAGCCTTCGTCGCCGCCTTGATCATCACCGCCACATCGGCGCGCGCGGTGACATCGGCGGTGACCGCCATGGCGGTGCCGCCGTTTTGCCCGATGCCCGCGGCAACCTTTTTGGCCGCCGCGCCGTTCAAATCGGCCACCACCACGCGCGCCCCTTCGGCGGCGAAGCGTTCGGCGATGCCGGCGCCGAAGCCGGAACCGGCGCCGGTGACGATCGCCACTTTGTTTGCAAGCCGCATGTCCCCAAGCCCCCCGGTGCTGTTCAGCGGATCATATAGGTCTTGCGTACGGTTTGCCGCACCGCGCAGACCCCGCGCCAGCCGGCCGGAAAGAACGCGGCATCGCCGCCTTCGATCTCCAGCCGGGTGCCATCATCGGCGGTATAGGTGCAGGCGCCCGTCAGGAAATGACAGAACTCGTCGCGGGTCACCTGACAGCGCCAGGTGCCCGGCGTGCACTCCCACACGCCGGTTTCGTTTGCCCCGTCCGCATCCCGGTGCAGCAGGCGGCCGCGGGTGTGCGATACCGGTTCGCCGATGGGCTCGGGCACCGGACCCCAGTCGGTCAGATCCGCCTGGACCAGTCCGGCGGCTTGCCTGAGCAGGTGGGCGGGACCGGCCATCTCAGGCCTGCCCGCGAACAAGCGCATCGAGCAACTTGGCCGCCTTTTGCGCACCGTCACTGGCCCGCATATGGGCGCTGGTCTGGCGCAGCTTCGCCTGCATGGCGCGATCCGTGACCAAGGTTTTCAGGGCCTGGGTCAAATCCGCCTCGCTCCACATGTAGCGGTCCATCTTCAAGCCGTGGCCCGTCTCCTGCACCCGGGTGGCATTGTCGTGCCCGTCCCACACATAGGGCAGGATCAGCGCCGGCTTGCCGAAGTACAGGCACTCGGTGAAGCTGTTGTTGCCGCCGTGGTGGATCACCGCATCCACCTGGGAGATGACCGACGGCTGCGGGTACCATTTGTCCAGGTGCACGTTCGGCGGCGGCGTTTCGTAGGCATCCATGTAGTCGCCGACGTTGATCAACGCCCGGTAGGGAAGCTTGGCGATGGCGGCGACGATCCGCTGCATCAAGTCCGTATCGCCCGCACCCAGAGAGCCGAAGCTCACATAGATGAGCGGCTTGTCCTGATTCGCGGTGAAGGTGGGCAGCGTGTAGTCCTTTTCCTGGCGCACACAGCCTTCCAGGTATTGGAACCGCTTGGGATCGAGCGCCTTGCGGCGCTTGAATTTCACCGGTTCCGGATAGAGCAGCAGGTTGAGATGCGGCGAGGCCTCGAAGAACTGGCCGAGGGGATAGGGCGCTTCGCCATGGGCTTTCAGGAATTCATTGAATTGGGCATGGATCGGCCCGACCACCTGGTTGAAGCGGGTTTCGAATTTTTCGAAACAGGCTTTGTCCGCCTCGCCGCAGCCGGAGAGATGCGGTGGAATGTCCGGGTCCGGAATCTCGTTCTCGCTGCACGAGATGATGCGCACCCAGGGAACGCCGTATTGCTTGGTGGCCGGGAACAGGATCACGTTGTCGATGCAGATCACATCCGGCTGGATTTCGGCCAGCACCTTCGGCAGTGCCTTCTGTCCCCACACCGCCGTGTCGACGATGGCATTCCAGCAATCCTTGACGTAGGTATCGATCTGCTCGTACGGGCTTTTGCGGAAGTTGGGGATGTGCCCGTTGATGAAATCGACCCAGTATTTGGCCATCTGCTCCGCCGGCATGGGTTCGGAGAGATTGACCGTGAATTCCTCGAAGCCGTAGCCCTTGAAGACCCCGCCGAAACCCGGATCGCAGATGAACACGGCGCGGTGGCCCAGCGCCTGACAGGCCTGGGCGATGCCGACCGAATTGAGGGCCGGGCCGAAGGCGCCCTCGGGAAAGAAGGCGATGGTCTTCTGCTTGGACATAGAGGATCTCCCGTTTCTTTTCTTTCCAGGGTGTTCTAGCGCCCCAGCGCCCGCGGCCGCAATGGCGCGCCGCGACCCAGGCGTTGCGAGAGCAGGACCAGGGTGAAGCTGACCCCGATGACCAGGGTGGCCACCGCATTGACCTCCGGTGTCACGCCGAAGCGGATCATGGCATAGACCTGCATGGGAAAGGTGGTCGAGGCCGGACCGGCGCCGGCGGTGAAGAAGGCGATGATGAATTCGTCGATGGACAGGGTAAAGGCCAGCAGCGCCCCGGAGAGAACGCCGGGAAAGATCAGCGGCAGGGTGATCCGCCGGAAGGTGGTCACTTGGCTGGCCCCCAGATCGATCGAGGCCTCGATCACCGCATGGTCGAAATCGCGCAGCCGGGTGCGCACCACGGCACAGACGAAGGCGATGTTGAAGACCACGTGCGAGAGAATGATCGAATGCAGGCCCAAGGTCATGTTCAACAGGGTGTAGAAGGACAGGAGGGCAATCGCCAGGACGATATCGGGAATGATCATGGGCGCGAAAACCACCGCATCCAGGACACTGCTGCGACGCCCCTGCTCGAGACCGAGCGCCAGCAGGGTGCCCAGCACCGTGGCCAGCATAGTGGAAACGCCCGCCACGATCAGGGTATTGCCGACCGAGTTGAGGATCGCCGCGTTGTCGGCCAGGGCCGCGTACCACTTGGTGGAGAACCCGGTCCAAGCGGTCGGCAAACCGCTGCGGTTGAAAGAGAGGACCACCAGCACGGCGATGGGCGCATAAAGGAACACGTAGACCAGCCCGGCGTGCAGGCGCAGGGCTGCGTGCTGCTTGCGGGCCTTAGCCACGAGCCGCCCCCGGGGCCGTCCGGTTGACCAGCCAGGCCTGCGCAAAAAGCAACATCATCATGATGCCGATCAGGATGAAGGCCAGGCTGGCGCCGAACGGCCAGTCGCGGGCCGAGAGAAACTGATCGTAGATCAGGTTGCCGACCATGATGCGCCGGCCGCCGCCGAGCAGATCGGGGGTAATGAAGTTGCCGATGCTGAGCACGAATACGAACACGCAGCCGGCGGCGATGCCGGGCACGGTGAGCGGCACGGTGACGCGCACGAAGGTCTGCGCCCAGCCGGCGCCCAGATCCGCCGAGGCCTCGCGCAACTCGGGTCCGAGGCGGGCGATCGAGGCATAGAGGGTCAGGATCATGAACGGCAAATACGCATAGAGCAGGCCGACGACGATGGCGAAATCGTTGTACAGAAGCGGCAGCGGCGTATCGATCACCCCGGCAGCGGCGAGGCCACGGTTGATCAACCCTTCCCGGTTGAGCAGAACCATCCAGGCGTAGGTGCGGATCAGGTAGTTGCTCCAGAACGGCAGAATGGCGAGGAGCAGAAGCGCCTTCTGCCGGTTGGCCGGGGCGCCGGCGATGAAATAGGCCGCCGGATAGCCGATGACCAGCGCCAGAACCGTGGCGGTCAGCGCGATCTTCAGGGATTGCAGAAAGATCTTCAGATACAGCGCATCGATGGCGCGGGCATAGTTGCCGAGCCCGAAGACGTAATCGATGCCGCCGTAAACGCCGCGCTCGAAAAAGCTATAGGTGAACACCAGGGCGCACGGCACCACCAGGAACACGGCCAGCCAGGTCAAACCCGGCCCGAGCAGGACCAATCGGCGCAAACTAAGGTTCATCACCGCACCACCCGGGCCCCCGGCGCGAAACAACTGTTCGCGCCGGATCGGGGCTTGCCGCCTACTGTGCCGCGGTGATCTCGGTCACGGCCCGCGTATAGGCTTTTTGCGCGCCGCCGATATCCCGCATCGCCTCAAGCGCCAGCAGGCTGGCCGGAGTCATGGCCATGTTCGGATAGGTCTGCAGCAGGCTGGGATCCAACCCGTCCATGGCCGCCTTGTTCGGCACCTTGTAGAGGATGTTCTCGGCCACCCACTTGCCCGTGTCGGCGCGCAGCACATAGTCGATGAACTTGTGCGCCGCATCCTGGTTCTCGGAGGCCGCCAGCACGACCATGGTATCGACCCACAAATCGCTGCCTTCCTTGGGGATGACGAAGCGGATCTTGTCGTTTTCGGCGATGCCGTAATTGCACCAGCCGTCCCAGGCGTGCACCAGCGCCGCCTCGCCGGAGACCAGCTTGGCATAGAAGGTCGTATCGTCGTAGGCCAGCAGGCTCTTCTTCGCCTCGATCAACAGATCCCGCGCCGCGGTGATCTGGGCCTCGTCGGTGGAATTGATGGAATAGCCCAGGGCCTTCAACCCGGCGCCGAGCAGCCAGCGGTCGGTGCCGAGCATGGTGATCTTGCCGGCCAGTTCGGGCTTCGGCTTGAGCATGTCGTTCCAGCTATCCGGCGTGCCGGAGACCAGATCGGAGCGATAGCACAGGCCCGTGGTGCCCCAGGCATAGGGGACCGAGTGGGTGTTGCCCTCGTCGTATCCCAGGCGCGCGGCATCCGGATACAGATTCTTCAGATTGGGCAGCTTGGCGTGGTCCAGCTCGGCGGCCAGACCGAGCTTGGTCAACGCCTCGGCGAAGGGGCTGGAGACGAAGATGATATCGAAGCCCTTGCCGCCGCTGGCGGTGATCTTGCCCATGATCTCTTCGTTGGTGGCGTGCACGGCCAATTCGGCGGCCACGCCTGTTTCCTTGGTGAAGTTCTCCAAGAGATCGCCCGGCATATAGCCGTCCCAATTGGAGATGACGATCTTCTCCGCGGCCAGGCCGCCGCCGGACCCCAAGGCCGCCAGGCAAACGCCGGCACAAATCGCTGAGAATATTCCTGTTTTTTTGGTCATCGATGCCCTCCCCTCCAGTATTGTTTCTCGCTCCCTTCCGCCACATCGGCCGGGGCGCGCGTCTGAATTTCCGCTATTCTTCCGGGACCGGACGCTAATATGCAACGAGAAAGGGCGCGCCCCGGCATCGCGGCGCCGAAACACGACCATCAGCAAGCGAGGAGCACGCCATGGCCGGATATCTGGTCGCCCACATCGAGGTCACCGATCCCGAAGCCTTCAAGGCCTACCAGGTCGCGGTGCCGCCGGTGATCGCCAAGTTCGGCGGCCGCTATCTGGTGCGCGGCGGGGCCATCGAGGTCAGGGAAGGCGCATGGTCCGAACCCCGACTGGTGATCGTCGCCTTCGACAGCATCGACCAGGCCCGGCGGTTCTATGACTCCCCGGAATACCAGGAGATTCTCCCGCTCCGGCTCAACGCATCGACGGGCTCGCTCGCCATCGTCGAAGGCTATTCGGCCGTAAGCTAGGCGGCGTTTTCCACCGGATCGTAGGCCAGATTGGGGGCCAGCCAGCGCTCGGCCGTCTCGATGCCCACACCCTTGCGCCGGGCATAGTCGGCCACCTGATCGCGGCCGATGCGGCCCAGGCCAAAATAGCGGCTTTCAGGGTGGGCGAAATAATAGCCGCTGACCGAGGACGCCGGGGTCATGGCGAAGCTTTCGGTCAGGCGGATGCCGGCGCGCGCCTCGGCACCGAGCAGATCGAACAGGGGCCGCTTCTCGGAATGATCCGGACAGGCGGGATAGCCGGGCGCCGGGCGGATGCCGCGATACTTCTCGGCGATCAGATCCTCGTTGCTCAACGTTTCCCCGGCGGCATAGCCCCAGAGTTCTTTGCGCACCCGCTCGTGCATGTGCTCGGCGAAGGCCTCGGCCAGACGATCGCCCAGGGCCTGCAGCAGAATGGCGCTATAGTCGTCCTGGGCCGCCTTGAAGGCTATGGCGCGGGCCTCGATCTCGGCTCCGGCGGTCACCGCGAAGCCGCCCAGGTAATCGGCGATGCCGCTTTCCTTCGGGGCCACGAAATCGGCCAGTGCCAGGTTGGCGCGGCCCTGGTCCTTGCGCGTCATCTGCTGGCGCAGGGTGTGCACCCGGGCGATCGCCTTGTGCCGGGTTTCGTCGGCATAAATCTCGATGTCGTCGCCTACCGCATTCGCCGGCCACAGGCCGACCACCGCGCGCGGGCGCAACCACTTTTCGGCCACCAGGCGGCGCAGCATCGCCTGCGCGTCGTCATGGAGAGTGCGTGCCGCCTCGCCGACGCGCGAATCCTGCAGGATATCGGGAAAGCGCCCGTGCAATTCCCAGGCAGCGAAGAACGGCCGCCAGTCGATGCGCGGCACCAGCGCCGCCAGATCGTAATCGTCGAAGACGCTGAGGCCCGGACGCAGCGGGCGGTCGGGCACGGCGCGCGACCAATCGATGGCCGCCCGGTTGGCCCGGGCGGCGGCCAGGGGTTCGGTGTCGGAGCGCACAGTGCCGCCGGCGCGGCTGGCGATGATGCGCTCGTACTCGCCGCGCACATCGGCCAGGAAGGGCGCCCGCTTGTCCTCGGAGACCAAGGCGCCGACCACGCCGACGGCGCGCGAGGCATCGACCACGTGGACCACCGGACCATCGTAGTTGGGCACCAATTTGGTCGCGGTGTGCACCTTGCTGGTGGTGGCGCCGCCGATGAGCAGCGGCACGTCGAATTTGAGGCGGTGCATCTCCGCGGCGACGTAGGCCATCTCCTGCAGGCTCGGCGTGATCAGGCCGGAGAGGCCGATCATGTCCGCCTGCTCGCGCCGCGCCGTTTCCAGGATCTTGGCGCACGGCACCATGACGCCCAGGTCGATCACCTCGAAGTTGTTGCACTGCAGGACCACGCCGACGATGTTCTTGCCGATATCGTGCACATCCCCCTTGACGGTCGCCATGACGATGCGGCCGCGGGTGCGCGCTTCGCCCTCGACCTTTTCCGCCTCGATGAAGGGCAGCAGGTGCGCCACCGCCTTTTTCATCACCCGGGCGCTTTTCACCACCTGGGGCAAAAACATTTTTCCGGAGCCGAACAGATCGCCGACCACGTTCATGCCGGCCATCAACGGCCCTTCGATGACTTCGATGGGCCGCGTTGCCTGCAACCGCGCCTCTTCGGTGTCCTCGTCGATGTACTCGTCGATGCCGTGCACCAGGGCGTGTTCCAGACGCTTGTCGACGTGCGTTCGCCGCCAGGACAAGTCGATGGTGGGGCGCGCCACGGTGCCGTCGCCCCGGTGTTGCTGGGCGACGTCCAACAATCGCTCCGTCGAATCCGGCCGCCGGTTCAGCAGCACGTCTTCGACCCGTTCGCGCAGGGCCGCCGGGATATCCTCGTAGACGGTCAACTGGCCGGCGTTGACGATGCCCATGTCCATGCCGGCGCGGATGGCGTGGTAGAGAAAGACGGAATGTATCGCCTCGCGCACCGGGTTGTTGCCGCGGAAGGCGAAGGAGACGTTGGAGACGCCGCCGGAAATATGACAGTGCGGCAGACGGGCGCGCAGCATGCGCGCGGCTTCGAAAAAGGCATTGGCATAGTCATTGTGCTCGGCCATGCCGGTGGCGACCGCAAAGACGTTGGGATCGAAGACGATATCCTCGGGCGGAAAGTCCGCCACCTCGGTCAACAGCTTGTAGGCGCGGGCGCAGATTTCGAAGCGGCGCTCGGCGGTTTCGCCCTGGCCGCGCTCGTCGAAAGCCATGACCACCACGGCCGCGCCATAGCGGCGCACCAGCTTGGCGTGCGCGAGAAAACTTTCCTCGCCTTCTTTCATGCTGATGGAATTGACGATTGACTTGCCTTGCACGCAGCGCAGGCCCGCCTCGATCACCGGCCAGCTGGACGAATCGATCATCACCGGCACCCGGGCGATGTCCGGCTCGGCGGCGATCAGGTTGAGAAACCTGGCCATGACCGCCGGCCCGTCGAGCATGCC
>DASWJP010000094.1:0-33821 GCA_036397065.1 Kiloniellales bacterium
GCGACGATGTAGTAGGTCGGCAACGCATAGTGGGTGTGCGGCAGGCTGATCTCCACCGGCTCGGCGCCCGCCTGGCGCAGCCAGTCGATGCCCTGCTGCCACAAAGCGTCGATCTCGACGGCCATGCCGTCCACCCGGTACTCCTTGGGAATACCCACCTTCAGACCACGGATATCGCCGGTCAGCGCCGCCTGATAATCCGGCACGGGCGCATCGACGCTGGTCGAATCCTTTGGGTCATGCCCGGCCATGGCGCCCAGCATCAGGGCCGCGTCGCGCACCGTTCGGGTCAGCGGCCCGGGCTGATCCAGGGACGAGGCGAAGGCCACCACACCCCAGCGCGAACACCGGCCATAGGTGGGCTTGAACCCGACGATGCCGCAGAAGGAGGCCGGCTGGCGGATCGAGCCGCCGGTATCCGTGCCCGTCGCGCCCAGGGCGCAGCGCGCCGCCACCACCGCCGCCGAACCGCCGGACGAGCCGCCGGGCACCAGCGTCCGGTTGTCGCCGCGCCGCCGCCACGGGCTTTCCACCGGGCCGTAAAAGCTGGTCATGTTGGAGGAGCCCATGGCGAACTCGTCCATGTTGGCCTTGCCCAGCATGACGGCGCCGTGCCGCCACAAGTTGGCCGTCACGGTGGACTCATAGGACGGCTTGAAACCGTCCAGGATGTGCGATCCGGCGGTGGTCAGCACCCCCTCGGTGCAGAACAGATCCTTGATGGCCAGGGGAATGCCCTCCAGCAGGCCGGCCTGGCCGGCGCGCCGGCGCTTGTCGGACTCGGCGGCCATGGCCTTGGCCTTATCCGGCGTCTCCGTGATCATGGCATTGAGGGACCGCGCCGCTGCCATGGCTGTCAGGTGCGCCGCGGTCAATTCGATCGCCGTGAAGTCGCCCTTGGCCAAGCCGTCGCGCGCCGCGGCGATGGTCAGTTCCGTCAGCGCCGCCATTATTCGACCACCTTGGGCACGACGAAATAGCCGCCCACGGTCTCCGGCGCGTTGCGCACCACGTCCTCGGGCCGGCCGCCATCGGTCTTCACATCGTCGCGTTGCGGCAGGGTCATGGCCACCACGCTGGTCATCGGCTCCACGCCGTCGGTATCCAGTTCGGACAGTTGCTCGATCCAGCCGAGGATATTGTTCAATTCGCCGGCCAAGCCGTCCAGTTTCTCTTCCGGCACGCGCAAGTGCGCCAGCTTGGCAATTTTCGCGACCATGGCTTTGTCGACCGACATCTCCGCCCCAAGTGGTGTGAGTGTTGTGCCGCGCCCAGGGTATCCCGTCACCGGAGCGCTTGAAAAAGCGGGTGGACGTTAACATTGCCCCCGGCAGAACCGCAAGGCAGGCGGCGGCACCCCTTGCCCACTCGGCACTGGACCGGGCCGGTAAAACGCGACGTAATGCGGGCCGCATGAGCGTCGTCGATCTGACAGATTTGCCCCGGTGCCTGAGCGGCGGCACCCGCCTGCTTGGCCTGGATCTGGGCGAGAAGACCATCGGCCTGGCCGTCTCCGATGCGGCCCGCCGGGTGGCCTCGCCCATCGACACCCTGCGCCGCGGCAAGTTCACCCAGGACGCGCGGGACCTGTTGCGCCTGGCCGCCGAGCGCGAGGTCGGCGGCCTGGTCATCGGCCTGCCCATCAACATGAACGGAAGCGAAGGGCCCCGGTGCGAGTCGGTGCGGCAATTCGCCGCCAACCTGATCGGGATGTCCGGCTATGGCGGCCCCATCGCCTTCTGGGACGAGCGCCTGTCCACCGCCGCCGTCGAGCGCGTGATGATCGACGAGGCGGACCTGAGCCGCAAACGGCGCGCCAAGTCGGTCGACAGCATGGCGGCAGCGTTCATCCTGCAAGGCGCTCTGGATTTCCTGAACCGAAACCGCTAGGCGCGCGTGAAGAAGGCCCTGATGTCCTGGCAGATCGCTTGTTCTTCGGGCTCAGGGTTAGGCCAGCCTTGGGGGTGGCGCGTCCAATAAAGCCGCGCTCCGATCGAAGAAAGATCGATCACGTCGGTCCATGGCCCAAGCACTCCCGGAAGCTTGCGTTTATGTTCCGTCCCAAAAACTCGCTCGACGAAATCGCCCTCGTACTCGTTAGACATCAGAATGATCGCATCGGGGCGGAAAGTGTGAAGCTGGTAATGGAGGAGCTTCCCCATGAGATCGTGCTGAGCACGGGCAAGCGCCTTTCCCGGCTGGCTTCGGGCCGCCCCGATCAAGAAGAGGTTCGACCAGATGAGGCGCTCCAAGGCCCAGCCTGGTTGCTCGCTGCTGCTCAAGCCTACGACGCCGTGGATCTTGCCTGTCATACGACAGAGGAATCGCCAGAACGTGGGACGATAGCGATTGTTTGCGATGTCCTCGTAAAACGCCCTTGCCTGATCCAGTCGCTCTCCTAGCGACATCCCGGGGCTAGCATCCCACCCGTAAGTGGCCTTTCCGACGAACATCACCTTGGGCACACCGGATTCTCCATAGCACTCGCCAACGATCGGCACGAACGGGCCGGCGATTCGATCCTCACCGAACTCCTCACGCAACCGCTCCCACAGCGCGAGAAGCTCGGAGAAGAGCTCAGGTGAAAGGCCGGGCATCGCTCGGACCATCGACGAACCCCTTCGAAGCGCGGATCTGACTGCAACACTATCGAACTGACTGCAGTCTAGCTATCGTGAGGCAACCTTATCCGGCACCCTTCACTTCCCCCTTGATGGGGGGAGGCCGCGAGAGGGATACGTACTGCCCGTTTGTCGTCCGGAACGCCAGGTAAGAGTCCATATTGCCCATTATCTTCGCCATCGCACCGGTGTTTCTGCTGATCTTCCTGGGCTATGCCGTGCGCGCCCGGCACCTGCTGGCGGACGGATTCTGGGAGCCGGCGGAGCGGTTGATCTATTTCGTGCTGTTTCCGGCCCTGCTGGTCGCCACCCTCGCCGACGCCGAGTTCGCGGATTTGGACATCGCCCCGATGGCCGGTGCCCTGGTCGCCGCCATCGCCGCGCTGGTGGCCATCCTGCTGTTGCTGCGGCCGCTGCTGAGTTTGTCAGGTCCGGCCTATACCAGCGTCTTTCAGGGTGTGGTACGGCAGAACACCTATATCGGCCTGGCGGTCGCCTTCGCCGTCTTTGCCGAACAGGGGCTGGCCGCCGCCGCCGTGGCCGTGGCGGTGATCGTGCCGCTGGTCAATTTGCTGTCGGTCACGGTGCTGGCCCGCTTCGGCACCGGCGGCCAGGCCAGCTGGCTGGGCGCGGCGCGGCAGGTGGCGCGTAACCCGCTGATCATCGCCTGTGCTGTCGGCATTCTCTTGAACGTCACCGGCATCGGCCTGCCGCCGGTCGTCGGGCCCTTGTTGGAGATCCTGGGCCGGGCCGCCCTGCCGCTTGGCCTGATGGCGGTGGGGGCCGGCCTGGATCTAACCGCGGCGCGAACCGCCGGACCGCCGGTCGCGGTGGCCGTCGGCCTGCGCCTGATCGCCTTGCCGGCCGTCACGGTGCTGGCCTGTCAACTTCTCGATGTGGGCCCCGTCGCCGCCTTCGTCGCCATCCTGTTCAACGCCACCCCGGCCTCGCCGTCCTCGTACATCCTGGCCCGCCTGCTTGGCGGCGATGCGCGGCTGATGGCCGGCATTGTCACGGTGCAGACCGCGTTGTCGCTTGTCACACTGCCCCTGGTGCTCACCTTCGGCGTGCTAGCGTAGGTGGCTGAATTTCAAGCCGATGGCCTAGCCCAAGTATCCGCGAATCGCCGCCGCCATGGCGGGGCCGTCGATGATTGGCGGAAAGATGGTCAGCAGCTTGCCGTCGGTGTCCATCAGGTACACCAGGGACCCGTGCGAGAACATGTCGATGCCATCCTGGGACTTGCCGACCGGCTTCGAGTCAACGCCATAGGCCGCGGCAGCGGCGGATAGTTGCTCGGCCGTCCCGGTCAGGCCGATCATCCGCGGGTGGATCTTCGCCACGGCCGGCGCCAGGCTTTCCGGCGTATCGTGCTCCGGATCGACGGTGATCAGGAGCGGCGCAACCATCGCCCCCTCCTCGCCCAACTCATCGAGGGCATCCGCCATCGCCTTGAGCGCCGTGGGACAAATGCCGGGACAATCGGCATAGCCGAAGAAGACCAGCATGTAGCGGCCAAGGAAATCCCGGTCCGTGACCGGATGCCCGCCCTGATCGATCAACGCGAAGGGGCCGCCGACGGCAATCGGCAGGGGCTCGCCGCCGCTGCCGACTACGGGCATCGGGATTGGTTGCGCGGCGGTCCCTTCCGCGGTGGCGTGCGGCTTATCGCCGTGCGCCCAGGCGGCTGGCCCGGCGACAGCCAGACCGGCGGCGAAGACGGCAACGAGGCTAGCGGTACGTATCACGGTCACTGCGCACCCAGGAATTTCTTGTCGGCTTCCGGCCCCAGGCCCAGCTTGCCCTGCTCGGCGATCAGCGCCTTGACCTGCGGATCGTTGCGAAACCACTCTTGTGCCTCCGGGCTTTTGGCATCGACTCCATTGGCCGCGGCCCAATTGGGCAGGAAGCGGTTGGCCCGCTGCCATTTGCCGTCCGGTGCCTCGCGCACGAATTGCAGGGCGAAGATCTTGTGGCCGCGATTGGTGGAAAACAAACCATCGGCGGTCACTGTCTTGCCGCAGAAACCGGCCAGATCGTCCGCCGCACCGGCGAAGGGCACCTGATTTTTCAGCGGCAGAATCAGCTGGCCATCGTCCATCAGCAGGCCAAGCTGACGCGTGCCCGCCCCGCAGTCGGCCGGGCAATCGCCGGTCAACTCGCACAGCATGTCGACCACCTTGGCGTCGAAGCGCGCTTTCTCCTCGTTCGGCAGGCCCCAGCTATCGGCGGCGCCGGCGGTGCCCGGGGCAGCCAGTGCCGCCAGCAACAGAACGGTGCTCAATATCGCTCGCATGGCCTTACTCCCCAAACGGCTGCACGCCGTAATCGGCATGCGTCATGTTGACGACACCCTCATCGGCGATCACCTGGTTGATCAACAGATAGTTCATGCCATCGCGAGCGATGAGATCGCCTTCGACGCTGACCTTTCGGCTTTGTATCTTCAGCACCGCCGGATTGGCGACGTTGGCCGTGTCATCGCCCAGCTTGAGCACGATGTAGACCGTCCCGTCCTCGCCCAGAATGCCGACCGGCACTCCGCCGGCGGCGCACCAGATGGCACACTGATGATGGGCGGTGCCTTCCGGGTACATGATCTCGCTGAGGTAGCACCAGGAGTCGATCACCTCCCCAGTGACCTTGACGCGCTCCGGTGTTGCCGCGGCCACGGCCTGAGGGACCGAGAAGAGCACGAGCGCGCCCAAGATCCCGCTCAAAGCGGCCACAAATCGCGATGCCATTGTTGCCTCCTGTTCCAACCGTTCGTATGCCTTACCGGCGCCCCGATGCCGGACATTGAGGCCGACCCCGGGTGGGCGGCTTCAACCGCACCTCAAGTTACATGCCCCGGTCCGGTAATCCGGGCAAATCACGAGATTGTGCGCGCCCGCTTGACGCCGGGCCGGGCACGGGCGACAACCGCGCCGACGCACGCCGGGCGATAGAGAGGCCAGCCGAACCCATCATGAGCGGACCGCTGAAAGACATCCGCGTTCTGGATCTGACGCGCATTCTGGCCGGACCCACCTGCAGCCAGCTGCTGGGCGACCTGGGCGCCGACGTGATCAAGGTCGAGCGCCCCGGCGAGGGTGACGACACGCGCAAATGGGGCCCGCCCTTTCTCAAGGACGCGGCCGGCGCCGATACCATGGAAAGCGCCTACTACCTGTCCTCGAACCGCAACAAGCGGTCGGTGACCATCGATTTCAGCCAGCCCGGCGGCCAGGACCTGATCCGGCGCCTGCTGCCGTCCTGCGACATGCTGGTGGAGAATTTCAAGTTCGGCGGTCTGAGCAAATTCGGCCTCGGCTATGCCGACCTGAAGGACCAGTACCCGCGCCTGATCTATTGCTCGATCACCGGCTTCGGCCAGACCGGCCCCTATGCGCCGCGCGCCGGCTATGACTTCCTGGCCCAGGGCATGGGCGGCATCATGAGCATCACCGGCGAACCGGACGGCGAGCCGGTGAAGGTGGGTGTGGGCATCGCCGATGTGATGTGCGGCATGTACGCGACCACCGCCATCCTCGCCGCCCTGCACCACCGCGAGCGCACCGGCGAAGGCCAGCACATCGACGTGGCGTTGCTGGATTCCCAGGTCGCCTGGCTGATCAACGAGGGGCTCAATTACCTGACCTCCGGCACGCTGCCGCGCCGCTTGGGCAACGAGCATCCCAACATCGTGCCCTACAAGGTGCTGCCTTGTGCCGATGGGCATTTCATCCTGGCGGTGGGCAACGACGCCCAGTATCGCCGCTTCTGCGAATTTGCCGGGGCGGCGGAACTGGCCGGCGATCCGGCCTTTGCCACCAACGCCCAGCGGGTGCGCAACCGCGAGGCGCTCTACGCCCGGTTGCCCGACATCACCCGGCGCAAGACGCAAGCCGAGTGGGTGGATGGCCTGGCCAAGCTCGGCGTGCCGTCGAGCCCGGTCCACACCATCGACCAGGTCTTCGAAGACCCCCAGGTCAAGCATCGCGGCATGAAGATCACCCTTCCCTACCCCGGCGCCAAGGGCGGCACGGTCGATCTGATCGGCAATCCCATCAAGTTTTCTGAAACCCCGGTCGACTACCGCCGCGCCCCACCAACTGTGGGCAAAGATACGGACGAGGTATTCGCTGAATTGCTCAACCTCGGCCCGGATGACATAGCTGCGTTGCGGGCGAAGGGTGTGGTTTAGACTTCTTTCGCGGCCTTTCGGCCACCCATTGACCGGACCATGCGAAGCACATGTCCATCCACCGCCGCCAAGCCGGCGAAGATCAGGGCCATGCCGGCGAAGGATGTCCAGGCCAGCCGTTCACCCAAGACCAGCGCGCCGAGCAGGACCGCGCTCACCGGGATCAGGAAGGTCACCAGCATCAGGTTGGTCGCCCCGGCCGTGCGCAGGATGCGGAAGTAGAGCCAATAGGCCATCGCCGTACCCAGCACCGACAGACCGGCCACCGCGCCCAGGGCGGCCACGCCGGGTGTCGTGCGCCATGGCGACTCGACGAGGAGCGCAATAGGGGTCATGACCAGGGCCGAGCACATGACCATGCCGGTCGCCGCCACCAAGGGCGGCAACCCCCTCAACCGGCGCCCATACAGCCCGGCGCAGGCGTAGGCGCAGGCGGCGCCGAGCACCGCGAGCTGACCGGCCACCCCGTCTCCCAGGTTCAACAGCAGCGCCGGCCCGATAAGCACGGCCACGCCAGCAAATCCCAGCAGCACGCCGGCCAGGCGCGCCGGCGTCATCCGCTCGTCCGTCGTCACCACATGGGCAAACACGACGATGAACAGCGGCGTGGTGGCATTGAGGATGGACGCCAGGCCGCTGTCGATGGACACCTGCCCCCAGACGATCAGGCTGAACGGAATGACGTTGTTCAGCACGCCCATGACCAGGAAGGTGCCCCACACCCGCGCATCGGCGGGCAGCCGGCCGCCGCCGGCATACAGCCAGATCACCAGCGCCATCGCCCCGAACCCAACCCGGCCCAGCACCACCGTCAGCGGCCCCAGGTCGACCAGTGCCACCTCGTTGAACAGGAACGCGCCGCCCCAAATCAGCGACAGCGTCAGCAGAAGCACCCAGTCCCTGCCGCCCATGGCCATGTGCCGAACTCCGTTCCCTGTGTTCAATCGCCGGTCGGCACGCTAGCGGTGCAGAACACCAGGGTATATCCGAAACGTGTTCCGGTATTGGTGATGGTCGAAGTGGCGGTGGCTCGGGGGCCGACCGTCTAGGCGGTCGCGGCGAATCCCCAGAGCCGGATCGGCGCGGTCTGTCCGCGGATTATCTGCGAACCGAGATCGGTGAAGCCCGCGAGTGCATCCTCGCCACCTTCGCGCCGCGCCTGGGCAAGCAATGAATCGCTGGCAATGATCGCCCGTCCCAGCTTGCGGGTCAGGCCTTCGAGCCGGCTGGCCACGTTGACCGTGTTGCCGACGACGGTGAGCTCCATTCGCCGCTCGGTGCCCACATTGCCGAGCGTCACCTCGCCATAGTGCAGGCCGACCCCGATGCGCAGCGGCGGCCGCCCGCGGTTCTCGCTGCGCGCGTTTCGCCGGGCGATCCCATCCACCATGGCGCGGGCGCTGGCCAAGGCGTTGCTGGCATCCCGCGGTCCAGGACGCGGCGTGCCGAAGGTGGCCATCACGCCGTCGCCAATGTACTTGTCGAGGGTCCCGCCATTGACGAAGACTGCCTCCTCGATCAATCCGTGCAACTCGCGCAGCAGCCGGATCACCTCCGGCCCCGGCATGGCGGCGGTCATGGCCGTGAAATTGAACAGATCGGTGAACAAAACCGCGACCTGTTGCTGGCGCACGGTTTCGAGATTTGTGCCGCCGTCGAGGATGTCTTCGATCATGTTGGCGGAAAAATGACGGGCCAGTTGCGCGCGCTTGCCTTCGACTTCGGCCAGCTTCCGCTCCATGTGCTTGCGCTCGGTGATATCCCGCACGCTGCCGACGAGACGCTGCACCGAGACGTCCTCGTATAGAATCATGCCGCGAACCACGATCCAGGGCCCGGTTGGGTGGCCGGTTTCGTCCACCAGTTCGCACTCGAATTCGAACCGGCGCTTGCGCCGGGCGGCCCTGTCTTTAAGGGCTTCCTTGAGATTGGCATGGGTGGCCGGCCGGAGTTTTTGGCACATTGCGTCCAGCGTGATCGCCGGGCCTTCGGGGTCGAGTCCCAGAATCTCGTACAATCGCGGGGCGAAGTAATGCTTGCCGGAGGCGATGTCCCATTCCCATAGCCCTGCATCGGCGCCGCGCGCCGCCAGGGCATAGCGCTCCTCGCTCGCCTTCAGGTGGGCGCGCGCCTCGGCCTGGTGGATGGCGCCGGCGATGAGCGCCGCGGCTGTCTTCAGCACATCGGTTTCGAGATTGCTCCAACTGCGTTCATGGCGGCAATCGTCGAAACCGAGGAAGCCCCAATAGCGCCCGTCCACCAGGACGGGCACGGACAGAAACGATTGCGTGCCCTGCTCGTCGTAGACCTGGCGCGTATAACCGCTCACCTCGCTCCGCGTGGCCTGGATGACCTCGCCACGCTGGCGGCGCAGGGTCCAGTCATCGACCAGCGCGCCGGTGTCCGCATCGGCGAGCAAAATGTTCTGGCATCGCGGATCGTTCGACATCAAGGCCAGCCCCGGCTCGGCCCAGTCGTACCGGCAACTCTCGACCAGTGCACCATCGGGGCCGGCATGCATCTCGAAGAGGCTCACCCGGCTGACGCCCATCGCCAGGCCCAGCCGCTGCAAAAGCTCCTGAATGCCGGCGCGCCAATCCGTGCCGGCAACGATCTTGGTCGCCGCATAGCCCACCGCATCCAGAATGGCCGTGCGGCGAGCAACTTCGTCGGCGGTGTTGGGCACC
Organism: Kiloniellales bacterium; assembly: GCA_036397065.1. Lineage (GTDB taxonomy): Bacteria > Pseudomonadota > Alphaproteobacteria > Kiloniellales > J153 > JAJFGI01. The sequence goes on from DASWJP010000094.1 coordinate 9,495, forward strand.
TGAATTGGCGCGATGACAGGGGCGGCAGACATTTGAGAAGCCTCACTCATGGGCATGTCTCGACAGCGATATTGTCAATTAACGATATCTATTTGGCGGCTTACTTTCAACGCGAAGCGGGGATCGGGCCTGATTACGGCCAATCGCCGGCTACGCGTGGCCGGTCAACGCCTTGTCCTGGGCAGCCAGGAATGCCTCGAGCGGAGCCAGGCTATCCGGCCGGCCATCGGCTTCTTTCCTGGCAAATTCGATCGCCGCGACCTCATGGGCCTTGAGAACGCCGATGAGGTCCTGGTCGCCGGCCGGTGCCAGCCGTTCGATCTGCTCGAACTCCTCGACGTAGTCCGGGAACTTCTTGACCATATGAGCCACCAACGTCGGCCACGTGTCGCCATTGTGGATCTCAGCCTCCGCTCTACCGATGGCCCATAGTCCGGCCGGGTCGGCCGTAGCAAGCTTATGCCGGTCCAGCAGCGGGCGTATGGCGGCCGCGGTGCATGTCTCGATTTCGCCTAGCAGCAACAGGGCCTGGCTTGGCCGGCCGGAATAAAACTCCGCCAGACGCGCGAAATAGGCCTCGCCGGAGATTTCCTCTTCATAGGAAAGGATGAGAGCTGCCTCGTAATCGGAAAAAACGCGGACATTGCGAACCATGTCTGTGACACCCCCTTTTCGGGCATTCTAAGCCACGCGTTTTCAATATTCTGTGGCTATTTTCACCCACCCCCGCACCCGCGCCTTGCGCCGACTCGGCGGGGCTGGCATAAGGCCGCTTTAATGACACCCTCGGGCTCCCGGTCGCGTGATCTAGGGTTTCCGCAGCGCCACCTTCTGGGTATCGAGGGGCTGGCCGCGGACGAGATCACCAATCTTCTCGATAGGGCGGAGTCCTACGTCGCCCAGAACCGCAGCGGGCAGAAGAAGACAGACCTGCTGCGCGGTCTGACGGTCATCAATCTTTTCTTTGAAAATTCAACGCGTACCCGGACGTCGTTCGAGTTGGCCGGAAAGCGCCTGGGCGCCGATGTGATCAACATGTCGGTCAGCTGGAGCTCGATCAAGAAGGGCGAGACCCTGATCGATACGGCCATGACCCTGAACGCCATGCACCCGGACGTGCTGGTGGTGCGGCACCCGGACTCGGGGGCGGTCCTGCTGCTCTCGGAGAAGGTCAATTGCGTGGTCATCAATGCCGGCGATGGCAGCCACGAGCACCCTACCCAGGCGCTGCTGGATGCCCTGACCATCCGCCGGCACAAGGGGCGGCTGGAGGGACTGACCGTGGCCATCTGCGGCGACATCCTGCACAGCCGGGTGGCCCGGTCCAACATTCACCTGCTCGGCGTCATGGGGGCCCGCGTCCGCGTGGTGGCACCGCCCACCCTGCTGCCGGCCGCTATCGAGCGGCTGGGGGTCGAGGTGTTCTACGACATGCGCAAGGCCCTGGCAGGTTGCGACATCGTCATGATGCTGCGCCTGCAGACCGAGCGCATGCACGGCAGTTTCGTGCCATCCATCCGCGAATATTTCCACTTCTTCGGCCTGGACCGGGACAAGCTCAGCGCCGCCAAGGACGATGCCCTGATCATGCATCCGGGGCCGATGAACCGGGGCGTCGAGATCGACAGCGACCTGGCCGACGACATCGACCGGTCCCTGATCCGCCAGCAGGTGGAGATGGGCGTGGCCGTGCGCATGGCCTGCCTCGACGTGCTCACCCGCCCGTTGCGCGGCAACGCGCCATGAGCGGGGCCAAGAACGGGGCGCCGCCGACCGCCTATGTGAGCGCCCGCCTGCTCGACCCGGACAGCCGTCTGGATGCCCCCGGCGCGGTGCTGGTCGAGGGCGGCCGGATCGCCGATCTCGGTCCGCGCCTGTTCGCCGATGGGGTGCCCGAGGGCATCCGGCGCGTCGATTGCGGCGGCCACTGCCTGGCGCCGGGCCTGATCGACATGCGGGTGCAACTGCGCGAGCCGGGCGAGGAGCATAAGGAAACCATCGTCACCGCCGGCCACGCGGCGGCGCGCGGCGGCATCACCTCGATGGTGGCCCTGCCCAACACCGAGCCGGTCATCGACGACGTGGCCGGGGTCGAGTTCATCGCCCGGCGGGCGCGCGAGGCCAAGCTGGTGAAGGTTTACACCTACGCCGCCGCCACCCGCCGCCTGGAAGGCCAGGAGATCACCGAGATCGGCCTGCTGGCCGAATTTGGCGCCCGCGGCTTCACCGACGGCCTCAAGGCCATCGCCGATGCCCAAGTCATGCGCCGCGCCTTGAGTTATGCCCGCACCTTCGACCAGATCATCGTCCAGCACCCGGAGGAGCCGGCCTTGGCCGATGGCGCCATGAACGAGGGCGAGGTGGCTACCCGCCTGGGCCTGGCCGGCATTCCCGCCGCCGCCGAAGCGATTATGATCGACCGCGACCTGCGCCTGGTGGCATTGACCGGCGGCCGTTATCACGCGGCGCATGTCTCGACGGCGGCGGCGGTCGAGGCCATTCGCCAGGCGAAGGCACGCGGCCTTCGGGTCACCTGCGATACGGCGCCGCACTACTTCACCCTGAACGAGACGGCCGTGGGCGCCTACCGCACCTTCGCCAAGGTCTCGCCGCCGTTGCGCACCGAGGCCGACCGGCAGGCCATCGCCGAGGCGGTGGCCGACGGCACCATCGATGCCATCGCCAGCGATCACAGCCCGCACGATCAGGAGGCCAAGCGCCAGCCCTTTGCCAACGCCGAGCCGGGCATCGCCGGGCTGGAAACCCTGCTGCCGCTCTCCCTCGCATTGTTCCATCAGGATCGCCTCGGCCTGCTCGATATGTTGGCCTGCCTGACGTCACGGCCGGCGACCATCCTCGGCCTGCCCGGCGGGCGCCTGGCCAAGGGGGCGCCGGCGGACCTGATGCTCTTCGATCCCGAGCTGCCGTGGCTGATCGACCCGGACACGTTCCTCAGCAAGTCGAAGAACTCGCCGTTCGATCAGCATCCGGTACAGGGTAAGGTGCTGGCCACGGTGGTCGACGGCCGCCATATCTACGAAACCGAGACTTAGTCCATGTTTCCGACTCGCGTGTCGTCCCGGACGCTAGGGGAGCCCGGAAGTCGGTCGACTTCCGGGTGGCGAGCCATGCGATCCGGGACCTTTGGGCAGACCAAGCCCAGCTGCCAGCCGAAGATACCGGATCGCTGGCTTTTCTTCCCAAGCCAAAGGCTTGGAGAAAAGACCGCGTCCGGGATGACACAAGTTTGAAATGAAGGCGTAAGAGCCATGCCCGATCCGATTTCCTGGGAATTCGCTTGGCCATACCTGCTGGCCGCACTCGCCGGTGGCTATCTGATCGGCAGCATCCCCTTCGGCCTGGTGGTCGCGCGCCTGGGCGGCCTGGGCGATATCCGCAAGATCGGCTCCGGCAACATCGGCGCCACCAACGTCCTGCGCAGCGGCCGCAAGGATCTCGCCGCCGCCACCGTGCTGCTGGATGGTGGCAAGGGCGCGGCGGCGGTGCTGCTGGCCGGGCTGTGGGGGCCGGACATGCAACTGGCCGCCGGCCTCGGTGCCGTGCTCGGCCATCTGTTTCCGGTGTGGCTTCGTTTCAAGGGCGGCAAGGCCGTGGCGACCACTCTGGGCGTGCTGCTGGCCCTGGCCTGGCCGGTCGGGGCAGCCGCATGCGTTACTTGGCTGGCGGTCGCCGCGCTGTTTCGCATCTCGTCGCTGGCAGGACTGCTTTCTCTAGCCACCGCACCGCTTTACGCCTGGCTGCTGATGCACGATCTACAGTTGGTGCAATTCTCCGCCCTGCTCGCCGTTCTGGTCTGGGCGCGCCATCACGCCAACATCCGCCGCCTGCTCAAAGGCGAGGAACCGCGGATCGGCCGCAAGGCGCCCTGAGACCCATGACTTGACGGCAGCAGCGGCGGGCGCACAAGGTTGGCCGATGGAAGCTGTCGCCCCGCGCATCCTGAGCCAGGCCGAACGGCTGGCGTGGCTGCGCCTGATCCGCACCGAGAACGTCGGTCCCATCACGTTTCGCCAACTCCTGCGCCGCTTCGGGTCCGCCGGAGCGGCGCTCGATGCGCTGCCCGATTTGGCGCGGCGCGGCGGCCGGGCTCGGCCGATCCGCATTTGCCCGGCAGCAGCCGCGCGGGACGAGATAGGCGCCATCGAGGCGCTGGATGCGCGCCTGCTCACCCTGTTCGAGCCGGACTATCCACCGGCCCTGGCGGCGCTGGACGATGCGCCGCCGGTCATCACCTGTTTCGGTCATCCGCACCTGTTGCAAAGGCATGCCGTGGCCATGGTCGGCGCCCGCAATGCCTCAGCCAACGGCTGCCGACTGGCGCGGCTGATCGCGGCCGAGTTGGGGACGAATGGTCTGCTCGTGGTTTCCGGCATGGCCCGCGGTATCGACGCGGCCGCGCACCAAGGCGCCTTGGACACCGGCACCGTGGCGGTGGTGGCCGGCGGCATCGATGTGATCTACCCGGAGGAGAACGCCGCCCTGTACGGCGAGATCAAGGCGCGCGGCGTGGTGCTCTCCGAAATGCCCGTGGGGACGGTGCCGCAGGCCCGCCATTTCCCGCGCCGCAACCGGCTCATCTCCGGCATCGCCATGGGCACCTTGGTGGTCGAGGCGGCGCCCCGCTCCGGCTCCCTGATCACCGCCCGTTGCGCCCTCGACCAAGGGCGAGAAGTCTTTGCCGTGCCCGGCTCGCCCCTGGACCCGCGGGCCCGCGGTTGCAACGATCTGATCCGCCAGGGCGCGGTTTTGGTCGAATCCGCGGCGGATGTCCTAAAAACTTTGGCGCCGTCGCTGAGAGTCACTGCATCCGAACCAAAGATGGCGGATTTCCAGGGCGCAGAGCCGATTCCAATCGAGGAGTCAGAGGTCGCCAAAGGGCGCGGCGCGGTCGAGGAGTTGCTCTCTCCCACACCGGCAGCGGTTGACGAAGTGATCCGACAATGCCAAGTGTCTGCCGCGATCGTGCATGTGGTTCTGCTCGAACTCGAGCTTGCCGGTCGCCTCGAGCGGCACCCGGGTAACCGCGTGTCGCTGATCGCCGGTGCCCCAGCGTGACCGCCCACGGGCTCTGAACGTTTCCACCTAACCGAGATATTTCGCCGTAGTGCAGACCCGCCGATGAACGTCGTTGTCGTCGAATCGCCCGCCAAGGCGAAGACCATCAACAAGTACCTGGGACCGGACTATCACGTCCTGGCCAGCTATGGGCATGTGCGCGATCTTCCGGCCAAGGACGGCTCGGTCGACCCGGAGCATGACTTCAACATGCTTTGGCAGGTGGACGAGCGCGGCGAAAAGCGCCTGCGCGAGATCGCGCAAGCGATGAAGGGTGCCGACCGGCTCTTCCTGGCCACCGATCCGGACCGCGAAGGCGAGGCCATCTCCTGGCACATCATCGAGGAGTTGCGCCGGCGCAACAAACTGCGCGATGTCGAGGTCAAGCGCGTGGTCTTCAACGAAGTCACCCGCTCCGCCGTGGTGCAGGCCTTCGAGAACGCCCGCGAATTGAACCAGGAGTTGATCGAGGCCTATCTGGCGCGCCGGGCGTTGGATTATCTGGTCGGCTTCACCCTCTCCCCCGTGCTCTGGCGCAAGTTGCCTGGCAGCCGGTCCGCCGGCCGGGTGCAGTCGGTGGTGCTGCGCATGATCTGCGAGCGCGAGGCCGAGATCGAGGTTTTCCGGGCGCAGGAATACTGGACCGTCGATGCCCGCCTCACCGCGCCCAACGGCGAGGACTTCACCGCCCGCCTGACCCATTTGGATGGGCGCAAGCTGGACCGCTTCGACCTGGGCGACGAAGCCGCCGCGCGCCGTGCGGCCGGCGTGCTCGAGTCCGCCGCGGGCTTTGCCGTCGGCGCCGTGGAACGCAAGACCGTCAAGCGCAATCCCTATCCGCCGTTCACCACCTCGACCTTGCAGCAGGACGCCTCGCGCAAGTTGGGGTTCAGCGCCACGCGGACCATGCGGGTGGCACAGAAGCTGTACGAAGGTGTCGATGTGGGCGGCGAGACAGTCGGCCTGATCACCTACATGCGCACCGACGGGGTGCAGGTGGCGAACGAGGCCATCCATGCCACCCGAAGTCTGATCAGCGAGCGCTATGGCGATGACTACCTGCCGAACACGCCTCGATATTACAAGAGCAAGGCGAAGAACGCCCAGGAAGCGCACGAGGCGATCCGCCCCACCACCCTGTCGCGACGGCCGCAGGACCTGGCGCGCATCCTCGATCCCGAGTCACTGAAACTCTACGAGCTGATCTGGACCCGCATGGTGGCCAGTCAGATGGAAAGCGCCCGCCTGGATCAAGTGGCGGTGGATATCGGCGCCGATGGCCAGCGTGCCTCCTTGCGCGCCAACGGTTCCGTGGTCGTTTTCGACGGCTTCCTCACCTTGTATCAGGAAAGCCGCGACGAGACGAAGAACGGCGCCGATGGCGACGCCGACAGCGACCGCCGCCTGCCCAAGCTGAACGAAGGCGATGCGGTGCGCCGCCAGGCCGTTCTGCCCGAGCAGCATTTCACCCAGCCGCCACCGCGCTACAGCGAAGCCAGCATGGTCAAGAAGCTGGAGGAGATGGGCATCGGTCGGCCATCCACTTATGCCTCGATCATGCAGGTGCTGCAGGATCGCGCGTACGTGCGCCTGGACAAGCGCCGCTTCATTCCGGAAGACCGGGGCCGCCTGGTCACCGCTTTCCTGACCAGCTTCTTCCCCCGCTACGTGCAGTACAATTTCACTGCCGATTTGGAGACCCAGCTCGACGACATTTCCGGCGGCCGCATGAACTGGAAGGACGTGCTGCGGCAATTTTGGACCGCCTTCAACGAAGCCATCGCCGGCACCAAGGATCTGTCCATCACCGAGGTCATCGACGCTCTCGACCAGGATCTGGGGCCGCACTTCTTTCCGGCGGATCCGGCCAAGCCGGGTGCCGACCCGCGCACGTGCCCGGCCTGCGGCCAGGGACGGCTGAGCCTGCGCCTGGGTCGCAGCGGCGGTTTCATCGGCTGCTCCGCCTATCCGGAATGCCGGTACACCCGGCCGTTGGGCGTTCCCGGCAATGGCGAGGCGGAGGAAGGCCTCGAGCTGATCCAGCCACGCGAGCTAGGCGCCGACCCGAAGACCGGCGAGCCGGTCTCCTTGCGCAAGGGGCCGTTCGGCATCTACGTCCAGAGCGGCGAGAATCCGGTCAAAGTCAAAGGCAAGGGCAAGGGTAATGCCAAGGCGAAAGACCCGGAGAAACCGAAGCGTTGCTCCCTGCCCAAAGGCACGGCGGTGGACGATGTGACGTTGGAGATGGCGCTGGTCCTGCTCTCCTTGCCCCGCGAGATCGGCAAGAACCCGGACAGCGGTTCGCCGATCACCGCCGGGATCGGCCGCTATGGCCCGTACGTGAAACACGGCTCGACTTACGTTTCGATTCCGGCGGACGAAAGCGTTCTCGACATCGGCCTGAACCGCGCCGTGGCCCTGATCGCGGAAGCCCCGGCCAAGCGCGGCGGCGGCGGCAAGGCGTTCGCCGATCATCCGGCGGACGGCAAGCCGATCACCCTGCACAGCGGCCGCTTCGGCCCATACATCAAGCACGGCCGAACCATCGCCTCACTGCCCAAGGGCGTGGAGGCCGAAACCCTGACCGTCGATCGCGCCGTCGAGATCATTGCCGCCCGCGCCGAAAAGGGCGCCGGCAAAGGCAAATCCAAAACCACGAAGGCCAAATCGACGAAGAGCAAGTCGAGCAAGGCGAAGTCGAGCAAGGCCAAGACCGGAATATCGAAAACCGCTAAAGCGAAATCGCGCAAACCGGCGGCGCGCAAGGCAGCCGGCTGACGAACCGGCCCAACCATGGGCGACAGGAAAACCAGCAAGCCACGTTCCAAGCCCCCCCGCTTCGGCGGAGCAACCAGCGGTGCCAAGGGCCGACGCAAAGGCGCCTCACCGCCGATGCCAACGCGCGAGCAGGTGCTCGCATTCATTCGCGAGAGTCCGGGCCCCGTGGGCAAGCGAGAGATCGCCCGCGCCTTTCGCCTAAAGGGCAGTGATAAGATTCCGCTCAAGGCCTTGCTCAAGGACCTCGCCGCCGAAGGCCTGCTGGACCGTCAGGCCAAGCGCAAGGTGGCCGCCCGCGGCACCTTGCCGGCGGTGGCGGTGATCGAAGTCACCGGCCTCGACGAGGATGGCGAGCTGCTGGCCCGGCCGGCGGTCTGGGATCTGCCCGAGGCGCCGCCCACCATCTACCTGGCACCGGATAAGCGCAGCCGCGCCGCCGTGGCTCCCGGCGATCGGGTTCTGGCCAAGCTGCAACGCATCGATGCCGGCGCCTACGAGGCGCGGATCATCCGCCGCGTCGCCAAGGTAGAGCGCCGGGTCCTGGGTATCTACGAGGTGGGCGACGCAGGCGGCCGCTTGCGACCGACGGACAAGCGCGCCCGCGACGATTTCATTCTGCGGACGGAACATGCCGCCGGCGCCCGGCCCGGCGAGCTGGTGCTGGCCGAGATCCGGCCGTCGGCATCCCGTGTGGGATTGCGCGAGGTCCGCGTACTCGAACGGCTGGGACTTGTGGGCGATGCGCGCAACCTCAGCCTGATCGCCATTCACGAGCACGAGCTTCCCGTGGACTTCCCAGCTGCCGCGGTGGCCGAGGCTGAAGTCGCCAAGCCGATCCCCTTGGGCCAGCGAACCGATCTGCGGGCCCTGCCCCTGGTCACTATCGATGGCGCCGATGCCCGCGACTTCGACGACGCGGTTTGGGCCGAGGCGGACGGCGACAAGCGTAACCCCGGCGGCTGGCATATCATGGTTTCCATCGCCGACGTGGCCGCCTATGTGCGCCCCGATTCGGCCCTGGACCGGGCCGCCTACGAGCGCGGCAACTCGGCCTATTTCCCCGACCGGGTGGTGCCCATGCTACCTGAGGCGCTGTCCAACGGCTGGTGCTCCCTGAAACCCGGCGAGGATCGGTCCTGCCTGGTGGCGGAGATGTGGCTGGATGCGGACGGGTCAGTGCGTAAACACCGCTTCCACCGCGCCCTCATGCGTTCGGCCGCGCGCCTGACCTACGAGCAGGTGCAGGCGGCCCACGACGGCCACCCGGATGCGCACACGGCGCCGTTGCGGGAGCCGGTGCTGGCGCCGCTCTATGGCGCCTACGGTGCCCTGCTGAGGGCCCGGGAGCGGCGCGGCACCTTGGACCTGGAGCTGCCGGAGCGAAAGGTGGTCCTGAACCCGGATGGAACGGTCGCGGCCATCGAAGCGCGGCAGCGGCTGGACAGCCACCGCCTGATCGAGGAGTTCATGATCGCCGCCAACGTGGCCGCGGCCGAGCGCCTGGAATCCCTGCGCCAGCCGTGCATATACCGGGTGCACGACCAGCCCGACCCGGTGAAGATCGAAGCCCTGCGGCAGATCCTCGACGGCCTCGGAGTCAAACTGCCCCGCGGCCAGGTCATGCGCCCGCGGGTGCTCACCGACATTCTCCACAAGGTCCGGCCCTTACCGGCGGCGCGCATGGTCAACGAGCTGGTCCTGCGGACGCAAAGCCAGGCGGTCTATAGCCCGGCCAACATCGGCCATTTCGGCCTGGCCCTGCCCCGCTACGCCCATTTCACGTCGCCGATTCGCCGGTATGCGGATCTGCTGGTGCACCGCGCCCTGATTCGCGGATTAGGCCTGGGAACCGACGGCTTGCCGCCGGATGCCGATGGCCGCATGGCCGAGGCCGGCGAGCACATCAGCGGCACCGAACGGCGCGCCGCCGCCGCCGAGCGCGATGCCGTCGACCGCTTCACCGCCGCCTTCCTGGCCGACAAGGTGGGCACCATCTTCGCCGGTGCCGTCAACGGGGTGACCCGGTTCGGCTTGTTCGTCACCTTGGATGAGAGCGGCGCCGACGGCCTGGTGCCCATGAGCTTCCTGCCCGACGACTTCTATACCCATGTGGAGGCCGAACACTGTCTGGTCGGCCGCCGCTGGGGCCGGGTCTATCGCCTGGGCGAGCGGGTGCAGATCCGTCTGCGCGAAGCCGAGCCGGCCACCGGTGGCCTGATCCTGGAAATGGTCGAAGGCGACGAATCCGATGCTGCCGACACCGGCAATGGTCAACGCGGACGCCGGGGTCAGCCGCGCGCCAAGCCCAGTTCCCGGAAAACCGGCAAACGCGGCCCGCCGAAGAAAAAACCGTCCGGCAAGCCGCACCGAAAGCCGCGGCGCGGCCGCTAAAGCTGATCGGAGAGGGCAGCGGCGGTTTCCTTGCCCGGCACCACCGGCACGATCTCGAAGACGGTGAGATCGGACCACTCGGCAACCCAGCGTTGCAGCAGTGTGATGTCATCCGTCTCCATGACCTGAAAGCACCGATCCAGATCGGCGCTGACCCAGCTGCTCACAAAGGCCAGACCGTCCGGCATCAGGCGCCCTTTGTCGCGGAACCGCCGGTACACCGCCTTGGCGTTCTGATCGCGGAACGTCTCGATGACCATGAACAACATGACACTCTCCACGTCGGTTTGAGCGGGGCGCGGGTGGGATGCAAACGGAGTCGCGGCACAAGACCGGCAAGTAACCTTTACGCCGCCTCGACTTGCCGTAACCTGATCGCAATTTTACGTCATTTTACGCATGGTTAACAAAACCTTTCGATTTATTAGTAGCCTAGGACCCACTCCCTCGATTACTATGCGATCGCGGCGTTGGGAACCGCGCTCGTGGGGTCGAAGGGACAATTGATGTTTAGGGACTCTAGGGAAGGCCTGAGGGCGCCACGCGCCCAGCGCGGGGCTATGCGCCGGATGGGCGCCCTGTCCGTCGCCTTCCTGATGGTGGCCTGCGCGGCGCAGGATACCGGAGCACCGGCCGCACGGGACCTGTCCCAGGCGACCCGCCTGTTCAGCGTCGGTTTCCAGGACATCACCGACATCTATATCGACGACATCAGCGTCTCCGATCTGGCGCTCGCCGGGTTGGGAAATCTCTCCGCGATCGAGCCCGACATCGCCGTGAAGAACGACATCGGCCGGGTTTCCGTCTCCTTCGGCAACCAGCCGGCCGGCATCTTCCAGGCACCGCAGAAATTCGATGCCGAAGGCTGGGGCAACCTGACCGCCACGGCGCTGACGGTCGTGCGCAACCATGCCGGCAACAAGCCTGAGGCCGATCCCGAGAAGATGTATGAAGTCGTCTTCGACGGCGTGCTTGGCGCCCTGGACAATTTCTCCCGCTATGCCGGGCGCGAGGAAGCGCGTGAGAACCGGGCCAGCCGCGATGGGTTCGGCGGCATCGGCGTGCGTATCCGCCTGATCGATACCGGCGTGCAGGTTCTGTCGGTCATGGAAGAGACACCGGCGGAAATCGCGGGCCTCAAGGACAACGACGTCATCACCGCCATCGACGGCGAATCCACGGTCGGACTGAGCCAGCGCGATATCGTGCGCCGCCTGCGCGGCCCGTTGCGCAGCAACGTCGATCTCACCGTGGCCCGGGCCGGCGACACCAAGGATTTGGATATTCAGGTGGTGCGGGCGCATATCGTGCCGCAGACCGTCAAGTACGATCGCCTGGGCAACGTCGCCCACATCCGGGTCAGCGGTTTCAATCAAAGCACCACCCGTTCCCTGCGCGAGAAGCTGAAACTGGTGGTGGCCGAAAACAACCCGCCCATCGTCGGCATCGTCCTGGATCTGCGCGGCAATCCGGGCGGCTTGCTCGACCAGGCGGTGGCGGTCGCCGATCTTTTCCTGTCCAACGGCCGCATCGTCTCTACTCATGGCCGGCATCCGGACAGTCACCAGTATTTCGACGCCGAGCCGGAGGATGTGTCCAATAACTTGCCAGTTGCGGTCCTGGTGAACGGCAATTCCGCTTCGGCCTCCGAGATTGTCGCGGCGGCGCTGCAGGACCTCGGGCGTGCCGTGGTGGTCGGCAGCACCTCGTATGGAAAGGGCACGGTCCAAACCGTGCTGCGTCTGCCGAACGAAGGCGAATTGACGCTGACCTGGGCGCGTTTCCATGCGCCGTCCGGGTATGGACTGAGCCGCCGCGGCGTCATGCCCGACATCTGCACCAGTGGCGATGTAACCAAGTCGGATGAAGTGCTGAACATGCTGCGGACCGGCGCCCTGCCGATCGACCAGATCACCCAGCGCAGCGACATCGACCCGAACAACGCGCCGGGGGCGGAAACCCTGCGCGCCAAATGCCCGCCGCGGCAAAGCGAATCCGATATCGACATCGAGGTCGCCCAGCGCCTGCTGGACGATCCGGCGCTGTTTGCATTGGCCCGGGGCGTCACCCACAATACGGCCAAGTCGGGCGCGGGCACCTTGAGCTCTGGATTGGCCGCGGCGGCCGCTACGCCCCAGTGACCGTCCGGCCGGCGCGGGCCGCCGGCCTGGTGCTGCTGCGGCACGCGGCACCGGGAACCAGCGACACAATCGAAGTCCTTCTCGGCCGCCGGCACCGGCGCAGCCGGTTCATGCCGAATGTCTATGTGTTCCCCGGCGGCAGGGTCGATGCCGAGGACGACCTGCCCTCCGGCTTTGCCGAGGATCTACCGGCGGCGCCGGGCGCGCTTGAGTTGACCCCTCCCGAATACGTCACCTGCGCCCGCACCGCGGTCCGCGAAATGTTCGAGGAAACCGGCTTGCTGATCGGCTTGCCGGATAGCCCCCCGGCCCCGGCCAAGCCTGCCACGGGCGGGATATGGGCGACCTTCGCCGAGGCCGGGCTGGCCCCCGCGTTCATGGCCATGCGGCTGGTGGCCCGGGCGGTGACGCCGGCCGACTGCCCCATCCGCTTCGATACCTATTTCTTCGCCGCCGACGGGACGGTGGCCTGGGGAGATTTGACCGGCAACGGCGAATTGGAAGATATCGGCTGGGTCCCGGCCGGTGCCGCCCTGTCGCTACCCATGGCCGAGGTGACACGGCTGATCCTGGAGGAAGCCTTGTCCCTACAGACCGATTCTCACGACGCCAGGGATCTTCCCGTATTCAGCGTCTAGCCGGGCCTCCAGTCTGCCGTCCATGAAGCTTGACTTGCCGCCCGGGGCGGCTATCTTCCCGCCACCACCGTTCCAAGGATAGAACCATGGCCAAGCCAGCGACCCTATTGATCAAAATGGTCAGCACCGCCGATACCGGCTTTTTCTACGTGACCAAGAAGAACCCGCGCACCGCGACGGAAAAGCTGGAGCTGCGCAAATACGACCCGCGCGCCCGCAAGCACGTGATCTTCAAGGAATCGAAGATGAAGTGACCGGGACCACCCGGTGATCGCGCACTTCGGCGGCCGCCCTTGGGGCGGCCGTTTTGCATTCTACTGGGTGGATTTGGTTTAGGCGGACTTGGTCGCCCCCTGCGGGCGCCGGCCCATGTCGGGCGAGCGGGCCTCCTGGCCGACGCACACCTGATTGCGCCCCCCATTCTTGGCGGCATACAGGGCGGCATCGGCGCGGCCGAGCAAATCTTCCACCGTCTCCGCCGGATCGGTGGTGGTGGCCACACCGATCGAGGCGGTGATCGGCAGGGGGTCCGGTTGGCCTGGGATGACGAAGGGCTCCTCCGCCAGGCGGGCGCACAAGCGTTCCGCGACGGACAGGGCAACCTCGGTCGGCGTACTCGGCATGATGACGACGAACTCCTCGCCGCCATAGCGCGCCAGCAGATCGATGTCGCGGATACTGGTCCCGACCCGCTCAGCCACGCCCTTTAGGATTCGATCGCCGGTGGGATGACCATAGGTGTCATTGACCTGCTTGAAGCGGTCCAGATCGAAGATCATGACGGACACGGGCTTGGCCGTTTCGCCGATCTCGGCGATCTTGTGCGCTAGATGGTCGTTCATATACCGGCGATTGTAGACCCCCGTCAGGGTGTCGGTGTAGGCCAGCGACACGCTGTCCACGAGCATGTTGCGCAGGCGGTCGTGATAGCGCCGGCGGCGGATTTGCGTGCGCGCGCGCGCGCGCAGCTCGTTCTTGTCAAAAGGCCGAACCAAGTAGTCGGTGACGCCGATGTCGAGACCTTTGGCAAGAAGCTTGAGATCCCCCTCGTCCAGGATCAGCAGAACCGGCACATGGCGCGTCTCGTCCTGCGAACGCAATTGCGAGCATAGCCGCAGCCCATCCCCACCGCCATCCAGGCGGTGCGCCATGATCACCAGGTCGAATGATCCGGACTGGCTCACCTCGATGGCCTCGGCGCCACTGGCCACGTGGGCCACCGTGTGCCCGGCTTCCTCCAGATAGCCGCGCACCTGTGCCGTGGTTTGCGATGTGCCATCAACCAGAAGGACCTTGCCGGTGACGGCCTCGCCGTCGTCGCCGTACGGGTCCTTGCCCGACATATCGAACCGGCCCGTCGCCATATGGCGAATGCGCAGCTCGTCCATCATCACCTTGAGACGGGTCAGCGAGCGCACACGGGCAAACAACGCGACATCGTTGACCGGCTTGGAGAGAAAATCGTCGGCGCCCGCCTCGAGCCCACGGACCCGATCGGCGGAATCCGTCAGGGCGGTCACCATGACGATGGGAATGTGCTGGGTATTTGGGTTGGACTTAAGACACTTGGCGACTTCGAACCCATCCAGGCCTGGCATCATGATATCCAACAAAATAAGATCCGGCGCATTGGCCGCCGCGATGTCGAGCGCCGACATGCCATCGGCGGCGGTGACGACCTCGAAATACTCAGCCGTCAGCTTCGCCTCCAGAAGCCGTAGATTGGCCGGCGTGTCGTCGACAATCAAAATGCGGGCGGTCATTTCGGCCCTCCGTCGCGGCGATCAGCGCAGATATCGCTGGACGGTCTGCAGAAAGCTGGTAACCGAAATTGGTTTTGCGATATAGGCCTCGCAGCCACCCTCCCGGATTTTCTCTTCGTCGCCCTTCATCGCGAACGCGGTCACTGCGATCACCGGAATCGCTTTCAAATTCTCGTCTTCCTTGATCCACTTGGTGACTTCCAGGCCGGAGACTTCCGGAAGCTGGATATCCATGAGGATCAAATCGGGGCGATGTTCACGTGCCATGCGCAGTGCTTCCATCCCGTCCTTGGTCTGCAGGATGTTGTAACCGTGTGCCTCGAGCAGATCGTGGAAGAGCTTCATGTTAAGCTCGTTGTCTTCCACGACGAGGACGGTCTTTACTGCGCCATTCATGGTCTCATTCGCCACGCGATCTTGATCCTTTTGCATTCAGAACCCGATTCTCATCGGGTGCCTTTGCCATCATAGGCCTTCTTCGGCGAAGGCTCCACAACCGGAGGTCGCTCCCTCTACTCCGCCGGGCACGCCGTGGCAAACCATTGGCATTGAGGAAAACCCTAGGCAAATAGTGTTAACGATTGGTAAGGGCTTTCCCAAGAGACCTCGCTTCGTGACTGAAACACGGCCTACATCGAAACCGAGGTTTTTCATATAATCCATTGAAAATACTAATATTTTATGACTTTCCCGAAACTACCCCCCGTAGTATGCGAAGCTGGCGGGTGCGCGGAAAAAGCGGCGGTCGCCTATCGACACGCTGCATACCGGGAAGGTAGGCTCGGGCACCTGTCGGGGCTCTGTCAGGGCCATTAATTCTTCGTAATGCGGTTAAGGCGATGCTGAAGCGCAGGGAATACGGGGCATGACGGCCTTCCTGGCGGTGGCCGCCGGTGGCGCGTTGGGGGCCGTTGGCCGCTATGTCGTCATCGGGCGAGTCGGCGCTTGGCTTGGCACCGACTTCCCGTATGGCACGCTTCTGGTCAACGTCGCCGGATCGTTTCTTCTGGGGCTGGTCGTGGCCATTGCCGCCGATCGGACCGTGGACGATCGCCTGCTGCTTTTTCTCGGGGCCGGGGTGCTGGGCGGCTTCACCACGTTTTCGACCTTCGCCCTGGATGTGGCCTATCTGACCGGCCGGCAGGCCAGGCCCGCGGCGGCGATCTATATCGTGGCCTCGGTGGCGCTCTCCATCGGCGCCTTTGCCGCCGGCCTCGTCCTATAGGTCCTGCCCCAACCGAGCCAACCCTAGCCGTGGCGGGCCTCGATCGGTGATACTGGCGGCTGCACGAGGTGGCCATGCCGAACCCTGAGACTCTCCGCCTGGGTGTCGATCTGGGCGGGACCAAGATCGAGATCATCGCCATCGACGGCGACGGCCGGGAGACCGAGCGCCGGCGGATCGCCTCGCCACGCGACGACTATGATGGAACCGTGCGCGCGGTGGCCGGGCTGGTAACCGGCGTCGAGAGCGCCATGGGCCGCCGGGGCAGTGTCGGCATCGGCATTCCCGGCGCACGATCGCCGGCGACCGGCAAGATCAAGAACGCCAACTCCACCTGGCTGAATGGCCGGATGTTGGATGTCGACATGGCGGCGGCCCTGGGCCGGCCGATGCGCCTGGCCAACGACGCCAACTGCCTGGCTCTGTCCGAGGCGCGGGATGGCGCCGCCGCCGGTGCCGAGACCGTCTTTGCCATCATCTTGGGGACCGGTGTCGGCGGCGGCATCGTCGTTCGCGGCCAGCCGCTGGTGGGGCGCAATGCCATTTCCGGTGAATGGGGACACAACCCCCTGCCCTGGCCGCGCGACGACGAGCGGCCCGGTCCTGCATGTTTTTGCGGTCGGCGTGGATGCATAGAGACCTTCCTGTCGGGCCCCGGCCTGGCCCGCGATCATGCCCTGGTGACCGGCCAGGCCCTGAGCGCCGAGGATGTGGCCGCCGCCGCCGCGGCCGGCGATGCCGATGCCGGCGCGACCCTGCAACGGTATCTGGATCGCCTGGTTCGAGCCTTGGCCCATGCGATCAATATCATCGACCCGGACGTGATCGTCTTCGGTGGTGGTCTGTCCAATATCGAGGCGCTGATCCAGGGCTGGCCGGACCGCTTAAAGCCGTATGTTCTGTCCGACCGCATCGACACCAGTATCGTGCGCGCCCGGCACGGCGATTCCAGCGGCGTGCGAGGCGCCGCCTGGTTGTGGGCGGAAGAGGAATTGGACGCGGCCCTTGGCCATACACATGGCCGCTCCCGGGGTCATGCCAGGCGTGGCCCATGAGCACCTTGTGCCGATCCTGCCTGACGGTCTTTCCGGAGGTGCCCGCCACCGTGCGCCGCTGTCCGGCCTGTTCCGGGCGGCGCCTGATCAGCCATCCCGAGCTGGAAACCCTGTCGGTGGCCCATATCGACTGCGATGCGTTTTATGCCGCGGTGGAGAAACGCGACCGGCCGGAGCTGCGCGACAAGCCGGTGATCATCGGCGGCGGCCGGCGCGGCGTGGTCGCCACCGCCTGCTACGTGGCGCGCCTGCGCGGCGTGCGCTCGGCCATGCCCATGTTCCAGGCCCTGAAGGCGTGCCCCGACGCGGTGGTGCTGCGTCCGGACATGGCGAAATACCAGACGGCCGGCCGGCGCATTCGCGAAATGATGCTGGAGCTGACCCCGCTGGTGGAGCCGTTGTCCATCGACGAGGCCTTCCTCGATCTCTCCGGGACCGAAACCCTGCACGGCGGCATCCCCGCGCGCAGCCTGGCGGGGCTGCTGCGCCGGATCGAACAGGAGATGGGCCTGACCGCCTCGGTGGGCCTGAGCTTCAACAAGTTCCTTGCCAAGGTTGCCTCGGAGATCGACAAGCCGCGCGGCTTCGCCGTGCTCGGCCGGGCCGATGCACCGGCCTTCCTGGCGAGCAAGCCGGTCGGCATCATCTGGGGGGTCGGCAAGGTCTTTCGCCAGGCCCTGGCCCGCGATGGCATCACCAGTATCGCCGACCTTCTGCCCCGCGAGGAGTTGGACCTGGTGGCCCGTTACGGCAGCATCGGCCGGCGGCTGTATCGTTTCGCCCGCGGCCAGGACGATCGGCTCGTCGATCCCAACTCACCGACGAAAAGCATCTCGGCGGAAACCACCTTCGACGGGGATATCGCCGATCCCGCGGCCTTGTTGGCCGAGTTGTGGCCCTTGTGCGAGACGGTGTCGCGGCGCCTCAAGAAGTCCGGGCTCGCCGGCCGGGGCGTCACCTTGAAGCTGAAATCGGCCGACTTCAAACTGCTGACCCGCAGCCGCCGGCTGGCCGATCCCAGCTGCTTGGCCGAGGTTCTCTACCGCGCCGCCAAGCCATTGCTGGAGGCCGAGGCGACGGGGCGATCCTTCCGCCTGATCGGCATCGGCGCCGCCGATTTGGTCGATGGTGCCCTGGCGGACCCGCCGAACCTGTTGGATCCGGACCGGGACCGGCAGGCCCGCGTGGAAAAGGCGATAGATACCGTCCGCGCCCGCCTGGGCGTCGATGCCATCGGCAAGGGGCGCGGACTGACGTCCTGATCAGCCCACAGCGATCAGCACTGCGGCGCGGGCAGGGCCTCGACGGATTGCAGATCGGCGCGCAGGGTGAAATCGCCGTAGTCGAGCAGCATCTCGTCGACCACGCCGGTGGCGAAGATGCGGAAGACCTGTTCATGCTCCGGCACCGACACGCTTTCATCCGGACCGAAGAAGGCCAGATGCAGGCGCCACGATTTCTGGTTCTTCAGCAAGGGCGAGTCCAGTTTCACCGAACTGTCCGGCGGCAATGTCGCCGACAATGCCGCACTGATGCTGAAAAGGCCGCCTTCGTCGCCGGAGCCATCGAACACCTGCCGCAGAATGGGCAGGCCGCCATTCGCGGCAGCGTCCAGAAGCATCAGCGAATGGGCCGTGGGAAACAGCGTTCCTTTGGGCAGCGCGCGGTCCTGCGCGGCGGGCTCGGTATAGGTGGCAGTACCGCCCTCGCCGGGGCCGCGCAGGTGCGCCTCGCCCCGCTGGCTCTCCCCCTCCCCGCCGGCGTTGTAGCGGCGGATGAAAAAGCGATAGTCGGTGCCATCCTTCGATTCCAGCGAATTGAGGGTCCAGCCGTAATCGATCACCTGGCCTTCGCTGGAGATCAGTTGCACCAGGGTCCGCTGGCTGACGGTCCAGCCGCTGCACACATCCGCCCACTCGAACTCCAGTTTCCCCTGAGCCCGCGAGATGGAACCGTTGGCGCGCGACTTGTCCAGGCTCAGGCCATAGACCGCCCGGTGCGGCATGAAGGCGGCGGCGGTCAGTGCCGGCGCCCATGCCAGGGTGCCAATGGCCAGGACGGCCACAAGCACATTTGCGACCGGGCGTTGCAGGATCGGCGCAAGGAAAAACGGCATCAAGGACACCTCGTCATGATTCAACTCGCAGGGCATCTCGCCGGCCCATCAGGGCAGAGGAGGTCCGCGTTGTCACGCGGAAATCCGCCCCCTTCGCCTTACCTGGCCACCGGCCGCCCCGGGACGGCCGGCGCTGGCAGAAGCTGCCGCACGGCAATTCCTACCCCGGCGATTGCTATATATATTCATTATAAATCAATCGTTTAAATCTGGCACATCATTTGCGAGATAGCGGTCGGGCACCCTGGGTATGTGCGAAGGCCGACCGTGAATTTAAGCCACATCGAGAACGACTTCGGCGAATTCGACCGCGACCCGTTGCCGCTGTTGTGCGCCGCCACCGACCGCTTGCGCCGCCTGGCGGCCGCCCCAGACGGTCGTTTTTCCGTGGTCGAACAGGCGGCGATCGAGGAGACCATGCAAGTCGCGGTCAAGGCCGAGCAGGCCCTGGCGGTGCAACGGGCGCGCATCCGTTTTCTCGAGGGCCTGTCGATCACCGACGAGCTGACCGGCCTGCTCAACCGCCGGGGCTTTCAGGGCGAGTTGGACCGGGCCCTGGCCCGGGCCCAGCGGAACCGGGAATCCGGCCTGTTAATGCTCTGCGATCTGGATCGGTTCAAGACCATCAACGACAGCCATGGCCATATGGCCGGCGATGCGGTGCTGTGCGCCGTGGGGGCGTTGCTGCAGGCCAAGACCCGCAAGATCGACTATGTGGCCCGCCTGGGCGGCGACGAGTTCGCGGTCCTGCTGACCAACAGCCCGCGCGAGCACGCGGAACGCCGCGGCAAGACCCTGGCGGCCCTGGTCAACAGCCTGGTGGTCGACTGGGAGGGCAGCGAAATTCAGATCTCGGCCAGCTTCGGCTTCGAAGGCTATCATCAAGGCAGCCAGCAGAATGCCCTGCTCTTTCTCGCCGACCGCTCGCTGTACAAGCACAAGGGCCCCCGCCTGGTCAGCCCGGCCGTGCAGCCGCAAGGCATACCTATGGGCCCGCACAAGGACCCGCACACGGGCTTGAACATGAGCCTGGACATAGTGGACGTCGAGGGCGACGACGACTAGCCCGCGGCCGTCCCACCGTACCGCCATTACCAAAATCTGACTCCACGCCCTATACTCGCGGCCCATCACGGCCGGAGCACGGCATGAAGTTTCCCCGCAGCATTCGTCTCGACCAATCCGATCCGAACATTTTCTCCCCCGCCGCCGAGCCGGGGGAATGGGCGGTGCCCGGCACCTTCGCCTTCGCCGGCCGCGACCCGGCCACCCTGACCGGCAAAGACAAGCTGGCATTCCACACCGGCTGGCTGGGCACCGGCAGTTTTGGCCGCTGCACCCTGGTGGAGGTGGCGGAGATCGACGAGGACGCTTACTCCGCCGTCGTCGATAGCCTGGCCCGCCATTTCGTCGATACCTACGGTGCACCCACCCTTGCCGCCGCCCTGTCGGCCGCGCGTGAGGAAGTCGAGGATGCCGCCGGCCTGTGCGGGCACCCCACCGGCAGCCTGCTCGCCCTGGAACGCGAGGTGACCGGCGACAGCATCGCCGAGCGCTTCCGCATCATCCGTCCCGACCGGGCGGCCGACCATGCGCGGATATGGGAGATTGTGCCGGATGAGGGGGATGAGTCCAACAAACCGGAGCCCGACTAGATTTGGGGCTCAATAATGTGAATTGACTTGGCGGCGCCGATACCGGCTCGACTGCGTGCGCTGGTCACAAATCGGCATCTATAGGCACTTTTGCACGTGAACACGAATACTTATGAGCTACGGAAACCGCACCTCAATACGGGTTGTTGGTTGAACATTTCGCTATCTTGTACAGTTAGGATGAGTAAATTGGAGATATCGGGTTTGGTTTAACCCTAGCGGAAGATGACATTTCCGAGCACAAAATTAGTCAGGCATGGCACGCGCAACCATGTAATAAATCTGTGAATTGAAAATCATAGCATGTCATGCGTTGCAAAAATTCATATTAGTCTTCACATTAATCATTGAGTAGCAATCACTGGTAGAGATTCCGTACAGTGTTCTGATCTGAGAAAATGCAGACGGCAATCCCACCTGAAAACCGGAAAGTTGTAAGTTATGTCCCGTTTCCGCTAAGGGCAGCCGCTCATGTCACGTCAAGAACATGTGCTTACTGTTTTCGCCGCATCGCCTAGCGATGTAAGTGACGAGCGAATCAAACTCGAAGAGGTAATTCGTGAACTCAACGTCACGTGGAGTCGAGAGCTAGGTGTTCGCCTTGATCTGGTCCGGTGGGAAACCCACGCATTTCCAGGGGCAGGCGACGACGCCCAAGACGTAATTAACCAACAAATTTCAGATGACTACGACCTGTTCGTTGGCATGATGTGGTGCAACTACGGGACACCAACTGGTCGATCCGGTTCCGGCACTGTAGAAGAATTTGAGCGTGCAAAGGCGCGGTATAATGCTGATTCTTCTAGCGTTAAGCTTATGGTGTACTTCAAAGACGAGCCCATACCGCCAAGTCGCCTTGATCCGGTTCAACTTTCAAAAGTGAACGAGTTTCGGAGATCCCTTGGCGATGATGGCGTATTGCACTGGAATTTCACTAACGTAGAAAACTTTGAGAAACTGATTCGCCTCCACTTAACCCGCCAGGTTCAAGCGTGGTACGCCCAGTTCCACAAAATGGAGGGGAACGCTCTTCAAAACGAATCAGCTGAGCAGCCTAAACAGGCGCCAGACGCAGACTCGGAAGACGAATTTGGTATCCTGGACTTATTAGAAATTTTCGAAGATCGGTTTGCAGAACTTGAGCAAATCTCTGAACGGATTGGGGTGGCTACGGAAGACCTCGCTAAAAAAGTAACGGTACATACAACTGAGTTAAATGAATTGCATCAGATTTCGCGTGGGAATGTAAATCGCAAGGCCGCAAAACGGCTCATTTCACGAGCGGCTGCCGACATGGATCATTTTACAAAACGAATAGAGGTCGAACTCCCGCTTTTCAGTGATGCGTTCAATACTGGGGTGAATGCGATCGTACGCAGCGTATCCATGTCCGCAAGTTTGGATACCGATGGAAATGTCGCCGAACAATCAATGGAAGCTCTGAAAGCAATTACAACATTGCGAGAAACTTTGGCAACTACGGAAGAATCAATGAACGAATTTCGCCAAACAGTCGCTGAACTTCCACCTTTAACCAGTGATCTTAACAGAGCAAGAAGAACTGTCGTGTCTGTTCTTGACAGATTGGTCGCTGAATTCAATAGCGGGCAGACATTATTGCGAGAGGCAGAGACGGTTGTATGCGATTTTTCGGGTTGTGAAGACACTTAGCACATTTAATGCACGATATCGCTTGGCAACTGACCAAATCGGCATCGGGAAAATCCGCTGAAGGGATGAAGCGGGCTATTTCGCAGTACCACTCCGAATATAACCGGATCGTCTGTCACGGCATTGATTCATGAGTTCATGACCTAGCGCTCCACACCGGCTGGCTGGGCACCGGCAGTTTTGGCCGCTGCACCCTGGTGGAGGTGGCCGAAATCGACGAGGCCGCCTTCGCCGCCGTCGTCGAGAGCCTGGCCCGCCATTTCGTCGATACCTACGGCGCCCCCACCCTTGCCGCCGCCCTGTCGGCCGCGCGTGAGGAAGTCGAGGATGCCACCGGCCTGTGCGAGCACCCCACCGGCAGCCTGCTCGCCCTGGAGCGCGAGGTGACCGGCGACGGCATTACCGAGCGCTTCCGCATCATCCGTCCCGACCGGGCGGCCGACCATGCGCGGATATGGGAGATTGTGCCGGATGAGGGGGATGAGTCCGGGCCGGAGTAGGCTTGCGGCTGGCGGGCGCGGCGAGGTCTGCCGGCGCCCCATGGGGCCGGCCGGGCTGCCTACCATCGCCCTACCCAAAGGGGGTATTTACCGGCCGCGCGGATAGGCCGTATGGTATTGCCAATAAAAGCATACGCATTCATTGGTGGACCACCAAGAATGGACCGCGGATGTAGGCGGGGCTGGAGCTAACCGGCCTCTAAGGGGAGGATTCGGCTGGCGTGGGGACGGCGGCTAAACAAACGAGCAAACGGCCGATGATCAGTGTCGAGCGCGTGACCAAGCGTTTCGGCATGGGGGAAAGCGCGGTCGTCGCGCTGGACGATGTCTCGGTCACCATCAGCGAGAACGAGTTTTTCACCCTGCTGGGGCCCTCCGGCTGCGGCAAAACCACGCTGCTGCGTTTGATCGCCGGCTTCGAATTGCCGAACAAGGGATTGATTTTATTGGATGGCCAGGAAATCGGCCACCTGCCTCCCTATCGCCGGCCGGTGAATACCGTGTTCCAGAACTACGCCCTGTTCCCGCATATGACCGTGGCGCAGAACATCGGCTTCGGCCTGGAGATGCTTGGCAAGCCGGCGGCTGAGATCGCCGATACGGTCGGGCGCATGCTGGCCCTTGTGCGCATGGAGGCCCTGGCCGACCGGCGCACGGATCAGCTCTCCGGCGGCCAGCAGCAGCGGGTGGCGCTGGCCCGGGCCCTGGCGCCGCAGCCGAAAGTCCTGCTGCTGGACGAGCCGCTATCGGCCCTGGACCTGAAGTTGCGCAAGGGCATGCAGATCGAGCTGAAGCGGCTGCAGCACGAGACCGGGATCACCTTCGTGTTCGTCACCCACGATCAGGATGAAGCCCTGACGATGTCCGACCGGATCGCGGTCATGGAGGCCGGCAAAATACTGCAGATTGGCGATCCGAAGGAAATTTACAACCATCCGGCGAGCCGGTTTGTCGCGGATTTCATTGGCGATATCAATATCCTGAAGGCTGAGATGACCGAGGTTCGCGATCACACCGGCACGGTGCGCCTGGCCTCCGGCGCCGTCGCCCGTGCCCACGTCCCATCGGCCGCATTGGCGCCAGGCGCGGTCAGCGTGGCGATCCGGCCCGAGCATATTCATCTGTGCGGACCGGCGGAAGATAACCGCACCTGCACCGGCGTCATCACCAACGTCATCTATTTTGGCTCAGGCACGCACATCCACATGGATCTGGATCAGGGCGGCAGCTTGATCGCCCGCACGACTCTCGGCGGTGGCGCGATCGGCGAGCGTGTCGGCGTGGTCCTGCCCAGTGAGCATTTGCAGGTGCTGGTGGA
>DASWJP010000095.1:0-4268 GCA_036397065.1 Kiloniellales bacterium
ACGCCGATATCTTCCTTGGCCTGTCGGCGCCCGGCGTGCTCAAGCCCGAAATGGTCGCCCGCATGGGCAAGCGGCCGATCATCATGGCGCTGGCCAACCCGGTGCCCGAGATCATGCCGGAAGAGGCCAAGAAGGCGCGCCCGGACGCCATCATCGCCACCGGCCGGTCGGATTATCCGAATCAGGTCAACAACGTGCTCTGTTTTCCCTTCATCTTCCGCGGCGCCTTGGATGTCGGTGCCACCACCATCAACGAGGAGATGAAGCTGGCCTGCGTCAAGGCGCTGGCCGATCTGGCCCAGGCCGAGCCGTCCGAGGTGGTGGCCAAGGCCTATGGCGGCCAGACCGGCCGTTTCGGTCCCGATTACCTGATTCCCCGCCCGTTCGATCCGCGCCTGATCCTGGAAATCGCGCCCGCCGCGGCGAAGGCGGCCATGGACAGCGGCGTGGCGCTGCGGCCCATCGCCGATTTCGACGCTTACCGGCAGATCCTAGCCCAGTTCGTCTTCCGCTCCGGCCTGGTCATGAAACCGATCTTCGAGCGGGCCCGGCTGGCGGCTAAACGGATCATCTACGCCGAGGGCGAGGACGAACGTGTTCTGCGCGCCGCCCAAGTGGTGGTGGACGAGGGATTGGGCAAGCCGATTCTCATTGGCCGGCCGAAAGTCATTCAGAGCCGCCTGGAGCGCCTGGGTCTGCGCATTTCGCCGGGCAAGGATTTCGAGATCATCAACCCGAACAGCGATCCCCGCTACGACACCTATTGGCAGACCTACCACGGGCTGATGGAGCGCAATGGCGTCTCCCCCGATCGGGCGCGCACGGTGGTGCGCACGACCAGCACCGTGATCGCCGCCTTGGCGGTCCGCTTGGGCGACGCGGACGTGATGATCTGCGGCGTCGAGGGGCGCTATCACCGGCATCTGGACTATGTGCGCAATGTCATCGGGCTGGCGCCCGGCGTGCATGATTTCTCGGCGCTGAGCTTGCTGATCCTGTCCACCGGCACCTACTTCCTGGCGGATACCTACGTCACGGCGGTGCCGACAGCCGACGAGATCGTGGAGATGACCGTGCAAGCGGCGGCGCACCTGCGGCGTTTCGGGATCGAGCCCAAGGTGGCCCTGATCTCGCATTCCAACTTCGGCAGTGCCGATACGGACAGCGCCCGCAAGATGCAGTCCGCCGTGCGGCGCCTGCACGCCGAATATCCGGACCTGGAGGTGGACGGTGAGATGCATGCGGATTCCGCCCTGCTGCCGGAATTGCGTGAGCGTGTTTTTCCCAACTCCCGGCTGCACGGCAAGGCCAATCTGCTGATTCTGCCGACCCTGGATGCGGCGAACATCGCCTTCAATCTGGTCAAGGCCATGGGTGAAGGTCTTTCGGTCGGGCCGATCCTGATCGGCGCGCGTCTGCCGGCGCATATTCTGACCCCTTCGGTAACAGCGCGCGGGGTGGTGAACATGTCGGCGATCGCCGCGGTCGACGCACAGGATCGGGCCGCCGCGCAGACGAAGCCTAAACCGATGAGAAAATCCAAGGGATAGTCCCCATGTCGACTCCAGGTTCCGAGTCGCACGGCCCCGACACGCCGGTCGATCCCGAGGAGGGCTACGGCCTGTCCACGGATGTGGTCTATGCCGTCGAGGACGCCCTGGCGGCGCAAGACTCGGCGAAGGTTCGTGCCCTGGTCGCCGACCTGCACGACGCCGATCTCGCCGATCTGATCGAAAGCCTGGCCCGCGATTCCCGGCTATCCTTTATCGAGATACTCGGCGCCGAGCTGGATGCCGAAGTGCTGCCCTATCTCGATGTGGCGGTGCGCGAGGAGATCATCGATCAGCTTGGTCCGCAGCGGCTGGCGCGGCTGCTCTCGCGCTTGGACAGCGACGACGCGGTGCAGGTCTTCGAGGATCTGGAAGAGGAATTCCAGCACAGGATTCTCAGCGCCCTGCCGCGCGCCTATCGGCAAATCCTGGAAGCGAGCCTTTCCTACCCGGAGGAGTCCGCCGGCCGCCTGATGCAGCGCGAGGTAGTGGTGGTGCCCTCGGCCTGGACCCTGGGCGAGACCATCGACTACATGCGCGCCGCCGAGGACTTGCCGGACGACTTCTATGATCTCTATATCGTCGATCCGCGCCACCATCCGATCGGGTTTATTCCACTCAGCCGGGCCTTGCGAACGCGCCGGCCGGTGCGCCTGACCGAGATCATGGAAACCGACATGAAGATCATCCCCCTGGCCATGGACCAGGAGGAAGTGGCCTACCTGTTCCGTCAGTACGGCCTGGTCTCGGCGCCGGTGGTGGACGAGGCGGGTCGGCTGGTCGGCGTCATCACCGTGGATGACGTGGTCGACATCATCAGCGACGAAGCCGAGGAAGACATCATGAAGCTGGCGGGCGTGCAGGAGACGGATGTCTACAGCGCCCTGTTGGATACCACCAAGTCGCGCTTCCCCTGGCTGGTGGTGAATCTGTTCACCGCCATTCTTGCCTCCTCCGTCATCGGCCTGTTCGAGGTTTCCCTCGGCCAGCTTGTGGCGCTGGCGGTGCTCATGCCCATCGTCGCCTCCATGGGCGGTAACGCCGGCACCCAGACCCTGACCGTCGCGGTGCGGGCCATCGCCATGAAGGATCTGACCGAGGCGAACGCTGCCCGGTTCGTCGGCAAGGAACTGCTTGTCGGCGCCTTCAATGGCGTGCTCTTTGCGGTGCTGACCGGCGTGGTCGCCTGGCTCTGGTTCGACAGTCCGGGCATCGGCCTGGTCATCGGCGCCGCCATGATCGTCAACATGATCGTGGCCGGCTTGTCCGGCACCCTAGTCCCCCTGGGCCTGGAGAGGGTAGGGGTCGATCCGGCGGTGGCCTCCAGCGTCTTCGTCACCACGGTCACCGATGTCGTCGGCTTCTTCGCTTTTCTTGGCTTGGCTGCTATTTTTCTATTTTAATTTCATAGTGATAGGCGGAAATCTCGCGCTGCAACTTTAAGTGGATAATGGCCCATTCCGTGATTTACGTTTACGTAAACGTAATGTAGGATGCGCGCCATGACTCAGACCCGAACCTTCAGCATTGCCGAACTGGCGCGCGAGTTTGGCGTGACCACGCGCACCATCCGTTTCTATGAAGATCAGGACATGCTCAGCCCCTTGCGGGACGGGCAGCGGCGCATCTACCGGCCGCGCGACCGGACCCGGCTGAAGCTCATCCTGCGCGGCAAGCGCCTCGGCTTTCCGTTGGCCGAGGTGCGCGAGATCGTCAATCTCTACGACGCGCCGCAGGGCGAGGATGCGCAGTTGCACCGGCTGTTGGATCGGATCGCCGAACGCCGCGTTGAACTGGAAGCCAAGCGCGAGGATATCGACGCCAGTGTGCGGGATCTGGAAACGGTTGCCGAGACCTGCCGCGTTCGGCTGCAGGAAATGGCCAGGGGGAATGGCCACGGCCGGCGTGCGAAAAAGCCGCGGCGGGCCGCCCGATGAGCCGTTTCGAACCGGCCGATGCGGATTTCGCGGCGCGCATACGCGACAGCTTTGATCGGCAAGGCGCGATGAGCCACTTCGGCGCCCGGATGACGCGAATCGAGCCCGGCGAGGTTGAGATTGAACTGGTCTATCGGCCGGAATTGACGCAGCAGCATGGTTTTTTCCACGGCGGCATCACGGGGGCGATCGCCGATACGGCGGGCGGATACGCCGCGTTCACCTTGATTCCGGCGGATGCGACCATGTTGACCGTTGAATACAAGATCAACCTGATCGCCCCGGCCGACGGCGAGAAATTGATCGCCATCGGCCGGGTCGTGAAGCCGGGCCGCACCCTGACGATCTGCGAGATGGAAGTCGCCGCCGTCAAAGACGGCGCCGTGACGGTGTGCGCCCGTGGCATGCAAACCCTGATCCGCCTGGACGGAAGGCCGGATCGGCCCGGCGGCTAATTTGAGATCGTACCGGGTGCGGATGGCACTGGTTTTACATGCCGCGCCTACCCTTCGAGGAGCGTGTTCATGATCCCCAACCAAATCCCATCGCTGAATTTCGACCTCGGCGAAACGGTCGACCTGCTGCGCGATACGGTGGCGAGCTTCGCCTCCGACGCCATTGCCCCGCGCGCCGACGAGATCGACCGCAGCAACGAGTTCCCCCGCGATTTGTGGCCGCGTTTGGGGGAATTGGGATTGCTCGGCATCACCGTCGAGGAAGAATTCGGCGGCGCCGGCATGGGCTACCTGGAGCATTGCGTGGCCATGGAGGAGATCAGCCG
>DASWJP010000096.1:0-6515 GCA_036397065.1 Kiloniellales bacterium
CGTAAACGTCGCCCCCCCAGTCTCCGCCAGAACCTTCGTGATCGCCGCCGTCAGCGTCGTCTTGCCATGATCGACGTGCCCAATCGTCCCTACGTTGCAATGCGGCTTCGTTCGCTGAAACTTCGCCTTCGCCATCGGTCCCTCGCTTGCGTCTTCGCCTGGCCTGAGTGTGCTCTTAGCTGCCTAAATCGTTTGTCGTTGCCAGCCCGACCGTGCGGTGCCTTTCCTGGAGCGGGTGGCGGGAATCGAACCCGCGTAGCCAGCTTGGAAGGCTGGAGCTCTGCCACTGAGCTACACCCGCGTTGGTCCATGATCCATTGCCGGCGACTTGCGGGGCGGGCCTGGTGGTGGAGGGGGTTGGATTCGAACCAACGTAGGCGTAGCCAACGGATTTACAGTCCGTCCCCTTTAACCACTCGGGCACCCCTCCGGAAATCGCGCTAAGTGGCGCAACGGAGTTGCGAAATATGTTGATTATGATCGGCCTGTCAACTTGAAACATAAAGGCAGCACCGCACGCAGCCCGGCCCTCGTGGCCGGCTGAACGCAGTGCTTGCGAAAAACGTCATCGTCAGTGACATATTATGCACGGTAATGAGTAAGCGCAAGCCCCCCCATGGTTATCGTCCGTCCCGGTCCGGCTCCACGCCGGGCCGTTCCCGCGGCGCATCGGGCCAGAGGGCCGGTCATGGTGGGCGAACCAGCCATGGCGAAGCCACCGCGGCGGGTGAAATCTGGCTCTACGGCGTCCATCCGGTGCTGGCAGCGCTGGCCAATCCCGCCCGCCGCTGCCATCGCCTGCTGCTGAGTGTCGATGCCGGCCGCCGTCATGGCGAAGAACTGGCCGCCGCCCTGGCAAAACGCGGCAGCCCGGCGATCGAGCCGGAAACCGCGTTGCCGCACGCCTTGGACCAAGCCCTGCCCGCCGGCGCTGTGCACCAGGGTCTGGCCTTGCTCACCGCGCCTTTGGCGGACGTGGCCCTTGCCGATCTCATCGCCAAGGCCCCGGATGGCGGCGCGGTTCGCCGGCTGATCGTCGTGCTCGATCAGGTCACCGACCCGCAGAATGTGGGGGCTATCCTGCGCTCCGCCGCGGCTTTCGGCGCCGAGGCCGTCCTCGCCCCCGGTCACCATGCCGCCCCGGAGACCGGGGCCTTGGCCAAGGCTGCCTCCGGCGCCCTGGAGCATGTGCCCTATGTCCAGGTCGGCAACCTGGCCCGTTGCCTGGAGGACCTGAAGGCGGCCGGATTCTGGTGCCTGGGCCTGACGGGCGATGCCCACCAGACTCTGGCCAAGGCCGACCCGGGCGGGCCGCTGGCCCTGGTCCTGGGCGCCGAAGGCAGCGGCCTGCGCCGGCTCACCCGGGAAAGTTGCGATGTGCTGGCCCGCCTGCCCACGCGCGAACCGATCTCGGCCTTGAATGTCTCGACCGCCGCTGCGGTGGCGCTGTATCAGCTCCTCGCGGTGTGAGCCATCGGAACCCGCCACGGGCGGCCGCACTATCAGCCGCGACGGGCGTGAAGATCGAGAATACGCGGAACAATATATTTCAATAATAGTATCTTAGAGAATATCTCTCATCCGAAACCAAAGCATAGCCAAGGCCAGGGTCGGGGTGCGGAACAGGCGCCCGCCCGGGAAGGTCGTGTGCGGTAACCGGGTGAGCACATCGAACCGTTCCGCCTGGCCGGCAATGGCTTCGGCCATGACCTTGCCAGCGACCCCGGCCATGGCCAGGCCGGTGCCGGAATAGCCATGGGCGAAATAAATATTGTCGCCCAGCCGGCCGAAATGCGGCGTGCGTTCCATGGTGATGGCCACGAAACCGCCCCAGGTGTAGTCGAAGTGGGTATCGGCCATGTCCGGAAACACCTCGAGCATCTTGTGCCGCAGGGCCCGGGGCAGATTGGGCGGCATGAGGGTCGAATAGCTGACCCGGCCGCCGAACAGCAGGCGATGATCGTCCGAGCGCCGGTAGTAATTCAGCACGAAATTGCAGTCGGCGACCCCGATATTGCCGGGAACCAGGCTCTGCGCCCGGTTCTCGCCCAGAACCTCGGTGGCGGCGATGTAGGTGCCGACGGGCATGATCTTACCTTGGATCTCCGGCACCAGGCCGCCGAGATAGGCATTACCGGCCAAGACCACGGTTTTCGCCGTCACGCTCCCCTTGGCACAGACGGCGCGGGCGGTGGCGCCGCGCTCCAGCCGCTCGACCGCCGAGCCCTCGTAAATCTTCGCCCCGGCCGCCTCGGCCGCGCGGGCCAGGCCCAGGCAGTAATTGAGCGGATGCAGATGCCCGGCCCCGCGCTCGTACAGGCCGCCCACATAGGCCTTGCTGTTGACGTATGAGGCGACCGCCTCCCGGCCACGGACCAGGGTGCCGTCGTCGGAGCCGAAATCCCGAGCCATCACCTCGTGCGACTTGGCCAGATCGTCCAGTTGGCGCTGCTTGAGGGCTGCGTGAAAATAGCCCCAATGCAGGTCGCAATCGATCTTGTACTTTTCGACCCGCTCGCGGACGAGGGCCTTACCCTCTTCGGTGATGGCGAAGATCTTCCGCGCATCGTTCTTGCCGACCGCGTGTTGCACGGCTTCCATGCCGGCGGAAAATCCCGTGCACACCTGGCCGCCGTTGCGGCCCGAGGCGCCCCAGCCGACGCTGTGCGCTTCCAGCACGATGACGCTGTAGCCGCGTTCTGCCAGGCAGATAGCCGCCGACAATCCCGTATAGCCGGCGCCGATGACGCAGACGTCAGCGCTCACCTCCCCGGTCAGTTCCGGGTATTCCGGGTGATCGTTGGCGGTAGCGGCGTAATAGGAGTCGACGTGCGGCTCGCGCGGCATGGCGCTAGAGTTACCAGAGCCCCCCACCCCCCTGTCAACGGGAGCCAAACCGGTGGGCGCGTTAACATGTGTGATGCCGGGCACCTTCAACCCAGGCGAGGCTAAAGCCACCCCACCTTGAACGTCCCCCGCCGGTCGTGGTACTGCTCTGGGGCTGGCGGGCTGCCTCGCCGTTTGGCCTGATTGGGTCAAATGTGCCGTGGGGTGGCTGCAAGCCGCGCCCCCGTCCGGGCGGCGCCGTGGCCGGCTCCACAGTGTGATTTATGGACGAGATTGCAGAGTTTTTGAAAGAGCACCGCATCGACGAGGTCGAGTGCCTGGTGCCCGACATGGCCGGTATTGCCCGTGGCAAGATCCTGCCGGCGCAGAAGTTCCTCAAGGGCTTGGCCAAGAACAGCCTGCGCATCCCCGAGGGCGTGTTCATTCAGACGGTCACCGGCGACTATCCGGACGATGGCATCGTCACCAGCGAGTCCATGTCGGACGTCTACCTGGTGCCCGACCCGTCGACCATCCGCATCGTGCCCTGGTACGACGAACCGACGGCGCAGATCATCTGCGATCCGTTTCATCTCGACGGCCAGCCGGTGGAGATCGCCTCGCGCACTCTGCTCAAGCGTATCCTGAGCCTGTACGAGGAGCGCGGCTGGGTGCCCGACGTGGCGCCGGAATTGGAATTTTTCCTGGTCGATGTGAACACCGACCCGGACTATCCGCTGATCTCGCCGATCGGCCGGTCGGGCCGGCGGGAAACCTCGCGCCAATCCTACGGCCTCGACGCGGTGAACGAGTTCGATCCGCTGTTCGAGGACGTCTACGATTTCTGCGAGGCCCAGAACATCGACATCGATACCCTCAGCCACGAGGGGGGCGCTGCGCAGATGGAAATGAATTTCAACCACGGCCCGGCCCTGGAACTGGCCGACCAGGCGTTCCAGTTCAAGCGCACCGTGCGCGAGGCCGGCCTGCGCCACAAGCTCTATGCCACCTTCATGGCCAAGCCGATGCAGGGACAGCCCGGCAGCTCCATGCACGTGCACCAGAGCCTGCTCAGCGCCAAGAACGGCCGCAACCTGTTCGCGCAACGGGACGGCAACGATTCCAAGCAGTTCCACAACTATATTGCCGGGCTGCAGAAGTACTTGCCGGCGGTGATGCCGCTATTGGCGCCGAACGTGAACTCCTACCGGCGCCTGATGCGCGATTCCGACGCCCCCATCAACACCCACTGGGCCTACGACAACCGCAGCGTCGGCCTGCGCGTGCCGCATTCGGAGCCGCAGGATCGGCGCATCGAGAACCGGGTTGCCGGCGCCGATGCCAACCCGTATCTGGCCATCGCCGCCTCGCTGGCCTGCGGCTATCTGGGCATGACCGAGCGGCTGAAACCGCGCCCGCCCGTGGAGGGCAGCGCCTATCGCCTGGCCCATACCCTGCCCCGCACCTTGTTCGATGCCCTGCACCGCTTCAACGCCAGCCGCGCCCTGAAGAAGGTGTTGGGCCAAAAGGTGATCGACGCGGTGACCTTGGTGAAGGAAGCGGAGCTGGATGCCTACCAGCTGGTCATATCCTCTTGGGAACGAGAGCACCTATTGCTCAACGTTTAGTGTTATGCTTGCCGCCGGACCGAATATGTCGGAGCCTCGATTGGTGCGGAAATTACATCTGTCAGACGGCACCGGGACAGCCGGCACGAAAAGCCACGCCGAACTGCTGATCCTTTGCGCCCGGAACGGTTTCAACCCCTAGGCCCGCGATCGTATCGACGCGCGGCGGCCCCGGCCGCCCGCGGCGGATACCCGCAGCCGACGTTGAACCCGAGCCAAAGGAAATTTCGATCATGAGCAAGAAAACCGCGCGTACGTCGCCCGCCCGCAACTCGACCACCCGCTGGCGCGAAGCCGATACCCGCCACCATCTGCATCCCTTCACCGACTACAAGGGCCTGGCGGCGGAAGGCGGCAGCCGCATCATCGTCAGCGCCGACGGCATTCACCTGAACGATTCCGAGGGCGGCCGCCTGCTCGACGGCATGGCCGGCCTGTGGTGCGTCAACGTGGGCTACAGCCGCAAGGAGCTGGCCAAGGTCGCCTACGACCAAATGCTGGAGCTGCCCTACTACCACCCCTTCTTCAAGACGGCGACGCCCAGCTCCATCGAACTAGCGGAGAAATTGGCGCAGATCACGCCGGAAGGCCTGAACCATGTGTTCTATGGCTCATCCGGTTCGGAATCGGTCGATACCATGGTGCGCGCCGTGCGCCATTTCTGGAATCTGGAAGGCAAGCCCAAGAAAAAGACCTTCATCAGCCGCATCCACGCCTATCACGGCAGCACCCTGGCCGGCGCCAGCCTGGGCGGCCAGTCGGTCATGCATGCGCAGGGCGATTTGCCCCTGCCCGGCTTTGTCCACGTCATGCCGCCCTACTGGTACGACTTCGGCGGCGATCTCTCGCCGGCCGAGTTCGGCCGCAAGGCGGCCAAGGCGATCGAGGACAAGATTCTCGAACTGGGCGCCGAGAACGTGGCCGCCTTCGTCGGCGAGGCCATTCAAGGCGCCGGCGGCGTGCTCGTCCCGCCGGAGACCTATTGGCCGGAGGTGCAAAAGGTTTGCCGCAAGCACGATGTGCTGTTCGTCCTCGACGAGGTGATCACCGGCTTCGGCCGTCTCGGCACCTGGTTCGCCGCCGATCATTACAATCTGACGCCGGATGCCATGATCCTGGCCAAGGGCATCACCTCCGGTTACCTGCCGCTGTCGGCGGTGATGATGGGCGACCGCATCGCCGATGCCTTGATCGAGAAGGGCGGCGAGTTTTACCACGGCTATACCTATTCCGGTCACCCGGTGCCCTGTGCCGTGGCCCTGGAGAATCTGCGCATCATCGAGCAGGAGAACCTGGTCGAGAAGGTGCGCACATCCACCGGCCCTCGCCTGGCCGAGCGCCTGGCGGAGTTGCTGGACCATCCGCTGGTCGGCGAGGTCCGGTCCCTCGGCCTGATCGCTGGTATCGAGTTGGTCAAGGACAAGAAAAAGCGCCAGCATTTCGATCCGATCGGCAAGGTCGGTATCAGCGTCCGCGACCATTGCATCGCCAACGGCGTCATCATTCGGGCCGTCCGCGATTCCATCGTCATGGCCCCGCCCCTGATCATCGAGCCGAAGCAGATCGACGACATGATCGGCGTCATACGCAAGGCCTTGGATCAGACGGCAAAGGACATGGTTTTTACCTGAACGTCCGGCGCGGCAGGGGATGTGGCAGCCCCATAGACTGCCGCGCTCTGTTACTCCCCGGTGTCATTGCCGGGCTTGACCCGGCAATCCATGGTGGGCGGAGGCTCGTCGGTCCGGGACTAGCCCGAGACATGGACCCTCGGGTCAAGCCCGAGGGTGACGGTGGCAGGCAGGGGCGCAGCGCCAAGCCCTCAACATGGGTCCACGCACCGCGAACTGGACTTTTAGGCAGGCAAGCAAGAAAGTAACACCATGACCCACGTCACCGTCGCCGCCACGCAGATGGCCTGCACCTGGGACCGGGAGGCGAACATCGCCGGCGCCGAGGCCCTGGTGCGGGAGGCGGCGGCGCAAGGCGCCCAGATCGTCCTGCTCCAGGAGCTGTTCGAAACCCCGTACTTCTGCAAGGACCAGAAGCCGGAGCACTTCG
>DASWJP010000097.1:0-22254 GCA_036397065.1 Kiloniellales bacterium
TTCGCCATGGGTGCCGGTGGCCACGATGCGCCCTTGATCCAGGACCACGATACGGTCGGCCTTGAGGACCGTGGCCAGGCGATGGGCGATGACCAGGGTGGTCCGTCCGGCCATGAGACGATCCAGGGCGTGCTGCACGGCACGCTCGCTTTCCGCATCCAGGGCGCTGGTCGCCTCGTCCAGCAGCAGCACAGCTGGGTTGCGCAAGATGGCCCGGGCCACCGCCAGGCGCTGCCGCTGACCGCCGGAGAGGCGCACTCCCCGTTCGCCGAGGAAACTGTCCAAGCCCTCCGGCAAACGCTCGAGGAATTCCAGGGCGGCGGCGGCCTCGGCGGCGCGGCGCACCTCCTCGTCGCTGGCCTCAGGCCGGCCATAGCGAATGTTCTCCCAGGCATTGGCCGAAAAGATCACCGGCTCCTGCGGCACCAAACCGATGCGGGCGCGCACGTCCCGCGGCTCGGCGGCCCGGATATCCACCCCATCGAGCAGGATGCGCCCGCCTTGCGGGTCGTAGAAGCGCAGCAACAGCTGGAACAGAGTGGTCTTGCCGGCGCCGGAGGGGCCGACGATGGCCAGCTTCTCGCCCGGCCGCACGGCCAGATCCAGATGGTCGATCGTCAGCCGATCGGGGCGCGAAGGATAGCGGAAGTTCACCTGCTCGAAGCGAATCTCGCCGCGCGCCGGTGACGGCAACGGCTGGGGAACGGCGGGTGCCGCGATATCCGGTTCTGTCGCCAACAATTCCAGTAGCCGTTCGGTGGCGCCCACCGCGCGTTGCAGATCGCCGATGACCTCGCTGATGGCGCCGGCGGCCCCGGCCACCACCACCGCGTAGAAGACGAAGGCCGATAGCTCGCCGCCGGTGATCCGCCCGGCCAGCACGTCATGGCCGCCAATCCACAGGATCAGGCTGACGGCGCCGAAGACCAGGATCAGCACGAAGGCGGTCAGCATGGCACGGGCGGAGATGCGCCGCAGGGCGGTGGCGAAGGCCTGTTCGGTATGGGCCGCGAACCGCGCCCGGTCGATGGACTCGTGGCCGAAGGCCTGCACGGTGCGGATGGCGCCCAATGCCTCGTCGGCGTAGGCGCCCACGTCGGCCACCCGGTCCTGGCTTTCCCGGCTGAGGCGCCGCACCCGGCGCCCGTAGACCAGGATCGGTACCACCACCAGCGGCATGACCAGAAAGGCCAGGCCGGTCAGCTTGGCGCTGGTCACGGCCAGCAGCACCGTGCCGCCAATCAGCATCAGGGTATTGCGCAGAGCAATGGACACCGAGGTGCCGACCACCATCTGCAGCAAGGTGGTGTCCGTGGTCAGGCGGGACATGATCTCGCTGGTGCGGGTGATCTCATAGTAGGCCGGCGACAGGGCGATCACCCGGTCGAAGACGGCGCGGCGGATATCGGCCACCACCCGCTCGCCGATCCAGGAAACCAGGTAGAAGCGCACGTAGCTGGCCCCGGAGAGGAGCAAGATCACCCCGACCAGGACCAAGACCGCCTGGTCCAGAAGGGCGCTATTGCCGCTGGCGAAGCCCTCGTCCACCAGCTTGCGCAGGCCGATGCCGAGGCCCAGCACCGTGCCAGCCGCCACGGTCAGGGCGATGGCGGCGCCGGCCACCTGGAGCTTGTAAGGCCGGACGAATTGCCACAGCAGGCGGATGCGTGCCAGATCGCCGCCGCTGGGCCGCTCGGCCTCAGCCCCAACACCAGCCCTGGCCCCGAACCTTCCGGGCTGGCCTGTATCCCCTTGTCGTCGCATGGCTTAGGGGTATCGCAAAGGGGCCGCCCCGACAACCGCATCCGGCCAACCGCAACCGGCCGCGCCGGAACGGGTCACCGGCAGGCTTGCCTCGCGGCGGGCGGTCGGCTATATAGCCCGCCGCCGAGGAGGGCTGAGCGATGAAAAAGGATATCCACCCGGACTACCACGAAATCACCGTGGTGATGACCGACGGAACGAGCTTCAAGACCCGCTCGACCTATGGCAAAGAGGGTCAGACCCTGCGTCTGGACATCGACCCGAAGACCCACCCGGCGTGGACCGGCGAACACCGCCTGATCGACACCGGCGGCCAGGTCGCCAAGTTCAAGAAGCGCTTCCAGGGCATCGGCCTCAAGTCTTAGCCACTCAAGTCTTAGCCCCTCAAGTCTTAGCCGAGGCGGCGCCAATGTGATCCTGGTCGAGCATGGCATCTAGCCGCGCGACCCGCTGATACAGCCGGTAACTGCTCTCCAGCAACTGGGCCAGGCGCTCCGGCATGGGCGTGTCGATGACCGGCTCGGTCTGCTCGCACACCGATTGGCCCGCCAACCGATAGTCTTCCTCGGCCGCTTGCGCGCGGGTGAGTTCGCCGGCATGCACCGCCTTTTGCACCAGCAGCCAGGCCACCACCTGGGTCACCCGGGCCGTGAGGCGCATGGATTCGCAACTGGCCACCAGCTTGCCGGCCGGGCTCAGTTTGTCGAAGTCGGCCTGTTTCTGGTGGGCCAGATAGTCCCGCGCCTCCCGCGCCAAAGCCATGGCTTCATCGAGGGTACTGTCGAAATAGGCAATCTGGTGAACGGCATGTGTCACAAGTGAGGCCCGGCACGGGTTGCGGATGGTTGTCGCCTTGGTAACCCATGACTCTATCCAACGCTATCTTAACAATTGGTTGGGCATACGCTTGCCGCCCGCCGCGGCCGGGTCCGCGACACTTGATATTTATCATTGATTTCATTGGTTTGGGCGAAAATGGCCGGTTTAACCAAGGATCTTGAAAGACGCCGTCCAAGACCTAAATGAGAACTGTCGCCAGGGGCGCCTATGGTTAGGGCCCCAGGAGGCGGCAACCATAGAGGGGTTCGGCCATGGTGGTGAACCCCGCAAATTGAACCATGTTGCTCAACTGGAGGATATGGCTATGAGAAGCATCGATCTGACCCCCCTTATGCGCGCCACCGTCGGTTTCGACCGCATGATGAACATGCTGGATTCGGCCAACCGTGTGGATGAAGGCGCGCTCAGCTATCCGCCCTACAACATCGAGAAAACCGGCGAGGACGCCTACCGAATCGTCATGGCGGTGGCCGGCTTCGGCGAGGACGAGATGGACGTCACGGTGAAGGAGAACAGCCTGACCGTTACGGGCAAGAAGGAGAAGCCCGAGACCGGTGAAGACGCCTATCTCTATCGTGGCATCGCCACCCGCGCCTTCGAACGCCGGTTCGATCTGGCGGACCACATCCGGGTCACCGGCGCCCGCCTCGAAAACGGCTTGCTGTTCATCGAGCTGGTGCGCGAGGTGCCGGAGGCCATGAAGCCGCGGACCATCAAGGTCGAGACGCGGGTCGGCAAAGGCCACCAAGTCCTGGAAGGCAAGGCTGCGTAATCAGTCCGCCGCACACACACCATCGGGGGCGGTCAGTTGGCCGCCCCCGTTTCGTTTTTCGGTCGTGCCTCGAATCTAAATCCTGCTGAGCACTGCTTAAAACGCCAGCTTTTCAGCGGCTCATTTCTGCTCTGCGCCCAACGGCAGAAATTAGCAGAAGGTCAGTGGCACAGCCGTTCGTGACCCGGAGCGGACATAGCGGATACCCAGGCCGGACGCCTGCCAAGGGCGGGAAGCAATTATTGACGGGCCACGCCGGAATATTGATCAAGGTTCAGTGGATATCTGGTGTTTATGCCGGTGATGCAAGTCGGGGTAATGCGGGTGCCGATGGACCAGCGGCGAGTGACGGTGCCAATGTGCATGCGGTTCACCTGGACTCACGTCCGGACTATGCTCATGCTGATGGTGTTCGTCGTGGTGGTGCCGATGCTCGTGTTCCAACGCGCCATGCCGGTGTTCGTGCTCATGCTGTTCCGATAGGTGTAGCCATAAGCCCAACCCCATCAGGCCACCGGCAACGAGCAGCTTGATGGAGAGTGGTTCGCCAAGCATCTCGACGGCAAGCACAGCACCAACGAACGGCGCCAGCGAGAAGTAGGCCCCAGTGCGTGCAGCGCCAAGATGGCGCAGGCCCAACACGAAGAGAGCGAGGCTCACGCCGTACCCCAGGAAGCCAACGAATATCACGGCCAGGAGAATGCCGACATCCGGCAGGCTCGCGCCATTCGTCATGGCGAGCAGCAGATTGACCGTGCCCGAGACCAGGCCTTTGATCATGGCAATCTGCACCGGATCGGCCGAAGAGAGCTTGCGCGTCAGATTGTTGTCGATGCCCCAGAACAGGCAAGCGCCAGCAATCAAGACAGCACCCCATTGGAAGGAAGCCTGGCCCTGCCAGGCGAGCAAAGCCGCTCCGGCTAGGATAGCGAACGCACCGAGCAGCAGGCGACGGTCCACATTCTCCCGGAACACAACCCAGGCAATGCCCATGGTCGCCAAGCCTTCAAGATTGAGCAGGAGCGAGGCGCCCGCGGCATCGGTTCGGGCGAGGCCGAACATCAACAGCAGTGGCCCAACAACACCACCTGCCACAATCACCAGCGCCAGCCACGGCAAATCCGCGCACCGCAGAGGGGCCTCGACAGCAGGAATCCGTAGGCCTTTCCGCGAAAAGTGGACTGCCGCGAGCCCGACACCCGCTCCCAAATAGAGCAGTCCAGCCATCATCCAGGGATCGACTGTTCCCAGGAGGAGCTTGGCGAAAGGGGTGCTCGCACCGAATAGGAAGGCGGAAAGAATGGCGAATAGAATACCGATTCGAAGCATGGGGATCATCCTAGCGCACCAAATCGCATTCGTCCGGCTCTACGTGATCAGTGGCTAGTTACGGATCAAAGAGATCAAAGACAGGATAAGTTGTGTGAAGAATGGGAAGTCGGCACTTGGCTAATCTCGGACTCAATGACTGCACTAAATCGATGACTGCTGGCGGACGATAAGCAGACATACGGATCGGCTTCGTGCTCTCAGCACGTTAGATTTCAAACTGGGACACTACCCGAATTGCTTAGAATACGTGTCAGGGCATCGCGTATCGATCCTGGAATCGGCACCGGCCGCATGTCGGCCCGGCCGACAAACACATGCACGAAATGGCCGATCGCCGCCGCCGATTGTTCCCCTGATTTGAACAGGCCGATCTCGTAGCGCACGCTGCTGCGCCCCAGCTTGGCGACGCGCAGGCCTGCCTCGACCGGTTCTGGAAACGCCAGCGCGGCCTGGAAGCGGCAGTGCGATTCGGCGCAGATGCCGATCACCGTTCCGCCGTGAATGTCCAGCCCGCCGGCGCGCACCAGGTATTCGTTGATCACCGTATCGAAGTAGGAATAGTAGACCACGTTGTTGACGTGGCCGTAGATGTCGTTGTCCATCCAGCGCGTCGGGATGGTCAAAAAATACGGGAAGGCGGCGCGGGCGTCCTGAGGCGGATGAGTCTTGGTCATTGCACCGCCCTAGACGATGGTCCGCAGGGCGTCGAGAGTCTCGTCCGGCTTTTCCAGCATCATCATGTGACCGCAGCCGGCGATCTCCGTCACCCGGGCGCCGGAAATCGCCAGCGCCAGTTTGCGGCCGGCCTTGGCCGGTGTCATGCGGTCCTCGCTGCCGAGGACCAGAAGCGCGGGGCACGCGACCCGAGCCGCCGCGTCCGCGCCACCGTCATAGGCATTGCACGCGGCCAGGTCGCCATGCAGCACGCCATCGGCGCCGCGTTCCAGGAGACGTTCACTGCCGCCCATGAGCCACAGGCCGGGCGCCCGGTTGCCGCCCACATGCCCGGCGCGCCCATGGCCCCAATCCATGATGAGATCGTAGGCCAGCGGGTCGTTCGCCTGGGCCGCCGCCAGCAGATCGGGGTGTACGGGCATGCGTGGGGCGGCGCCGAGCAGCGCCAGCGCCCGCACCCGGCCGGGGAATCGAGTCGCGGTCTCCAAGGCAATCAGGGCGCCCATGGAATGGCCCACCAGCGCCGTCGTGCCGATGCCCGCGGCGTGCAGGAACGCGTCCAGCCAATCGGCCATGGCCGCGATGGACTCCAGCGCCGGTCCTGCCGAGCGGCCATGACCCGGCAGGTCGAGCGCCACAACCGACCGCCCATGGTGGGCGAAATAGCGCGTTTGCAGGGCCCAGACCGTATGATCCATGCCGGCGCCGTGCACGAAGACCACACTGTCCTGGGCCGGATCGAACGGCCGCCCGCCGGTGGCGGCGTAGATCGCCTTGTGCTGAACGGTAAAGTCCATGGGATCGGGTCTAGGCCTTTTGCGCGGCGCGCAATGCCTGGCGCAGATCCTCGATGATGTCCGCCGCATCCTCGATGCCGACCGACAGGCGGATCATGTCCTCGCCGACCCCGGCGGTGGCCAGCTGAGCCGCGTTCATTTGCTGGTGCGTGGTGCTGGCCGGGTGCAGGACCAAGGTCTTGGCGTCGCCCACGTTGGCCAG
Source organism: Kiloniellales bacterium (assembly GCA_036397065.1). Classification (GTDB taxonomy): domain Bacteria; phylum Pseudomonadota; class Alphaproteobacteria; order Kiloniellales; family J153; genus JAJFGI01. The sequence continues at coordinate 6,383 of DASWJP010000097.1, forward strand.
GTGAGAAGCCAGCCGGCACGCCTCGATGAACCGGGCCCCGGCGGCGCGGCCGCCCTTCAGGCCGAAACTGACGATCGAACCGGCCCCCTTGGGCAGCAACTGCTGCGCCAAGGCATGGTCGGGATGGTCGGGCAGGGTCGGATGCACGACCCAGGCGACCTCGTCGTCGCCCGTCAGGAATTCGAGGACCCGCGCCGTATTGGCCACGTGCCGCTCCATGCGCAGCGGCAGGGTCTCGATTCCCTGCAGGATGTAAAAGGCGTTTTGCGGGCTCATGGCGGCGCCGAAATCGCGCAATCCTTCCGCCCGGGCGCGCATGATCAAGGCCTGGGGGCCGAACTCCTCGGCGAAGTCGATGCCGTGATAGCCGGCGTAGGGTTCGGTCAGGGTGGGGAACTTGCCGCTTTTCTCCCAGTCGAAACGACCGCCATCGACGATGATGCCGCCGATGGCCAGGCCGTGCCCGCCCAGCCACTTGGTGGCCGAATGCATGACGATATCGGCGCCCAGCTCGATCGGATTGCACAGGTACGGGGTGGCGAAGGTGCTGTCGATCATCAGCGGCACGCCGGCGCCATGGGCGATCTCGGCCACCGCCGGAATGTCGAGCACCTCGAGGCCCGGGTTGCCCAGGGTTTCGCCATAGATCAGCCGGGTCTCCGGGCGGATGGCGGCGCGGAAGCAGTCCAGATCGCGCGGCTTGACGAAGGTCGTCTCGATACCGAAGCGCGGCAATGTCAGGGCGAACATGTTGACGCTGCCGCCGTACAGGGACGAGGAGGCGACGATGTGCCCGCCCTGCCCCATCAAGGTGACGATGGCCAGGTGCAACGCCGCCTGGCCGGAGGCCGTGGCCACGGCGCCGACGCCGTGCTCCAGGGCGGACACCCGTTCCTCGAGCACCGCCACGGTTGGATTCGAAATGCGGCTGTAGATGTGCCCGGCCCGCTCCAGGTTGAACAGCGCCGCCGCATGGTCCGTATCGCGGAACACATAGGACGTGGTCTGGTAGATGGGCACCGCGCGCGCGCCGGTGGCCGGGTCCGGTTGCTGTCCCGCATGCAGGGCCAGGGTATCGAATTTCAGAAATTTTGGGTTTGCCATGGCCCCAGCTCGGAAAATATGCGTGCCGCCGCACCCGCCAGACTACACGACCGGCGGCATCACACTCAACGCCGTGTCCGCCGCCGGGCAAAATGCAAAAAACCGAGGAATTTCCGGCGTTTGATGGAACCGGGAAAAGGCAAAAAAAAATGGTGGGCCTTGGGTTCGCTTAATCGAACCGTGGCCCACCCGATTTGTGATTGCCTCAACCTGTCAACTTGCCGGACCGTGAGATTACGGCGCCCCACACCCACGGTCAAGAGTGCAATGGTTAATAGTCGCCGACTCAAACCATTGGCCGGAAAAGAAATGCCGCCGGACGAGCCGGCGGCAAGTTAACAGGGAGGCATAACAAGAAACGGATTCTCATCCGCTCGACGGTCGGGAGATCCCAGGGCGGGTTCCCGATTCGTCTAAGGAACAATGTAGGCACAACCGCCTAAAAAATGGTTAACGAAATTCGAAAGAGTGTAACAATTTGGCGTTAGATGTGTGGCATAATTGCAACATTTCACCGTCTATGCCCTATTGCGCCAGCCAACCACCGTCAATATTCAAAGCCGCGCCAGTCATTTGCGCCGCCGAGTCGCTGCACAGGAAGCACGCCAGGGCGCCGATCTGTTCCGGTGTGACAAAATCCTTCGACGGCTGCTTCTCCTGCAACAGGTCGACCTTGGCGTCCTCGAAAGTCATCCCATCTTTTTTGGCCCGCTCCTCGATCTGCTTGGCGACCAATGGGGTCAGCACCCACCCCGGGCAGATGGCATTGCAGGTGATGCCGGCGCCGGCGGTTTCCAGCGCCACGACCTTGGTCAACCCAATAACGCCGTGCTTGGCCGAAACATAGGCGGCCTTGTGGAGAGAGGCGGCCAGGCCGTGGACCGAGGCGATGTTGATGATCCGCCCCCAGCCCTTTGCGCGCATGCCGGGCAAGGCGGCGCGGATGCCGTGGAATCCGGCGGACAGGTTAATGGCGATGATCCGATCCCAGATGTCCACGGGAAACGATTCGACCGGCGAGACGTGCTGAATGCCGGCGTTGTTGACCAGAATGTCGACGGCGCCGAAGTGCGCCTGGGCCTCGGCGATCATGGCGGCGATTTCCGCCGGCTTGCTCATGTCGGCGGCCGAATAGGTCACCTTGACGCCGGCCTTCCTTTGCAGGCCCCGGCGCATCGCCTCGATCTCCTTGGCATCGCCGAAGCCGTTGAGCACGATATTGCAGCCGTCCGCCGCCAGCGCCTTGGCGATGCCCAGACCGATGCCGCTGGTCGATCCAGTGACCACCGCGGTCTTACCTTTCAGCATGATAGTGACCTTCCCCTCTGCACCTGTTGCCATGGTGCAGGAACCGCTGGCACGGGCAGCCGGTCCCCGTCACACTGGCGATCATGATCAGCGCGGCCGCGATCGCTTGGCTCATCGTTATCTTCGGTTTCGTCGTGCCGCTGTGTCATATCGCGTGTTCGCCCCGTAGCGGCTCGTGGACCCCCCCGCCGGGTTCGCGCTGCCCGTTCGGCCCGCGCGTCGGGTGGCTGGTCATCGTCCTCCTGTTCGGGCCGATTGGCTGGTTTTTGTATATGCGGGCGCGCCGGCGCCCGTCAGCAAGCCATCCTATCGTTTGAAAAAGGAATCGGCGCCAGCGAGATAGGATTTCTTGTTGGCGATCTTGGCCTTCACCCGATCAGCCTCTGCCTCCAGCGTCGCCAGATAGGCTACCAGATCGTCAACGCCCATGGCGTCCAGATCTTTGGGCTTGGGCTGCTTCTGGCGCGGCTCCAGATCTTCGATGTCCATCCGGCGGCCTCCTGTCGCTGCCTTGTCACGGTGCAGCCGACATACTAGACCTTTATGACCCCGGGCCGGAAGCGGTCAGGCCGAAAATCAAGACAACATCGAGGACTTGCCATGCGCCCTGCCGTTCCCGCGACCATGACCGCCATCGAAATCCGTGAAGCTGGCGGGCCCGAGGTCCTGGTTCCCGCCAGCCGCCCAGTTCCTGAACCCGGCACCGGCGAGGTCCTGATCCGAGTCGCTGCCGCCGGCATCAACCGCCCGGACGTTCTGCAGCGCGCCGGCGGCTATCCGCCGCCGCCCGGGGCCTCCGATATTCCCGGCCTCGAGATCGCGGGGGACGTGGTCGGCCTGGGCGATGCGGTCAAGGGCCGCAAGCTCGGCGACCGGGTGATGGCCCTGGTGGCGGGCGGCGGCTATGCGGAATACTGCACGGCCCCGGCGGCGCAATGCCTGCCCATCCCCAAGGGCCTGGACATGATCGAGGCGGCGGCCATTCCCGAGACGTTCTTCACCGTGTGGAGCAACGTTTTCGACCGCGGCCGCCTCAAGGCGGGCGAGAGCATTCTGGTGCACGGCGGCTCCTCCGGCATCGGCACCACGGCCATTCAACTGGCCAAAGCCTTCGGCGCTCGGGTTTTCACCACCGCCGGTTCGGCGGATAAATGCGCGGCCTGCGAGAAACTGGGCGCCGAGCGGGCCATCAACTACCGCGACGAGGATTTCGTCACCGTGGTGCGCGATCTGACCGGCGGCGCCGGGGTCGATGTCATCCTGGACATGGTGGGCGGCGACTATATCGCCCGCAACATCAAAGCCTTGGCCCCGGACGGGCGGCTGTGCCAGATCGCCTTCCTGGGCGGCAGCAAGGCGGAGGTGGATTTCCTGCCGATGATGCTCAAGCGCCTGACCCTGACCGGATCGACCTTGCGGCCGCGGCCGGTCGAGTTCAAGGCGGCCATCGCCCGCGCCCTGGAGAAAAACGTCTGGCCCCTGGTCGAAAAGGGCGCGGTCAAGCCGGTCCTGTTCAAGACCCTGCCCCTGGCCCAGGCGGCCGAAGCCCATCGCCTGATGGAATCGAGCGCCCATATCGGCAAGATCGTATTGCAGACCTGAGTAAGAGAGCCCTGAAAACGGGGGTTTTTCGCCCAATCCGGCCGGTTTTCTTGCCATCCGGCTGGAATACACCCTTGGCTGGCCCCCATATTCAGAGTATCCAACAGCATCCCACAAGACGCGTGCTGCCGCTGAATATGGCGCCGCGCCAGGCCATCGGAGGACCCCGGGGCCGACGCAGGGTAGGAGGATTCATGGCGCATCCATTGATGCCAAAGGCCACCACCGTGTGGCTGATCGAGAATACATCGCTGAGTTTCGACCAGATCGCGGCTTTCTGCGGTTTGCACCCGCTCGAAGTGCAAGGCATAGCCGACGACGAGGTGTCCACCGGGATTCAGGGTCTGGACCCGATCATTCGCAACCAGGTCACCCGCGAGGAGATCGAGCGCTGCGAAAAGGACCCATCGGCCCGGCTGAAAATGGCCAAGCAAGACCTGCCGATGCCATCCAAACGCACCAAGGGCCCTCGCTATACGCCGGTCGCCAAGCGGCAGGACAAGCCGGATGGCATCGCTTGGCTGGCCCGCCACCATCCGGAGTTGAAGGATTCGCAGATCGCCCGTTTGATCGGCACCACCAAGAATACCATTCAGTCGGTGCGCGAGCGGAGCCATTGGAACTCGCCCAACATCCGGCCGCGCGATCCGGTGCTTCTCGGCCTCTGCAGCCAGGGCGATCTCAATCAAGCCGTGGAAAAAGCACGCAAGGCGGCGGCCCGGGCGGGCATTACCCTGCCCACCCCGCCCAGCGAAGCCCAACCGGACACCGCGGCCGCGCACAACCCGTACGTCCTGCCGAGCGAATAGTCGGCCGCCGTTCACCCCCCCCCCCCCGCCCAACCTCCCCCCCATCAAGGGGGGAGGAGTCGGAGGCTGTTGCACCCGCCAGAGCATGCTCCCTACCCCTTCCCCTCGATGGGGGAGGGTTGGGGTGGGGGTGACACGCCGTTCTTCGACGTATCAACGCGCTTTCGTATCAAGCGCCTTTCGGATACCCGACCGTTTTCAGGGCGGCGGCGATCTCGTCCAGGATCGCCGGGTCGTCGATGGTCGCCGGTGGCTTGTAGCTTTCGCCATCGGCGATGGCCCGCATGGTGCCGCGCAGGATTTTGCCCGAGCGGGTCTTGGGCAGGCGCTTGACCACCGTGGCCGACTTGAAGGCGGCAACAGGGCCGATCTTGTCGCGCACCAATTGCACCACGTCCTTGACGATGTCCGAGTCGCTGCGCTCGACCCCGGCGCTGAGCACCAGGAAGCCCAGGGGCAGTTGCCCCTTGAGCGAGTCGGCCACGCCGATGACGGCGCATTCGGCCACATCCGGGTGCGCGGCCAGCACCTCCTCCATGGCGCCGGTCGACAGGCGGTGGCCGGCGACGTTGATGATGTCGTCGGTGCGCGCCATCACGTAGACATAGCCGTCCGCGTCGACATACCCCGCATCGGCGGTCTTATAGTAACCGGGGAATTCATCCAGATAGGCTTGGCGGAACCGCGCTTCGGCGTTCCACAAGGTGGGCAAGGTTCCGGGCGGCAGCGGCAGCTTGCAGATGATGGAGCCGATCTTGCCGCGCGGCACCTCGTGCCCACCCTCGTCGAACACCCGCACGTCCCAGCCCGGCACGGCGCGGCTGGGCGAACCTGGCTTGACCGGCAACGGCTCGATGCCCAGGCAATTGGCGGCGATCGCCCAGCCGGTTTCCGTCTGCCACCAATGGTCGATCACAGGCACGCCCAGCTTCTCCTGTGCCCAGGCCAGGGTATCGGGGTCGCACCGCTCGCCGGCCAGGAACAGGGTGCGAAAGCGCGCCAGGTCGTACTTGCCGATGTAAGCGCCCTTGGGGTCCTGCTGGCGAATGGCGCGAAAGGCGGTGGGCGCCGTGAACATGGCCGCCACCTTGTGTTGCGAGATGACCCGCCAGAAGGCGCCCGGGTCCGGGGTGCCCACCGGCTTGCCCTCGTACAGTACGGTCGTACATCCATGCAGCAGCGGCGCATAGACGATGTAAGAATGGCCGACCACCCAGCCCACGTCGGAAGCCGCCCAATACACCTCGCCCGGCTCGATGTCGTAGACCGCCTTCATGGACCACTTCAGGGCCACCGCGTGGCCGCCGTTGTCGCGCACGATGCCCTTCGGCTGACCGGTGGTACCCGAGGTATAGAGGATGTACAGGGGATCGGTCGCCGCCACGGAGACACAATCGGCCGGCTTGGCCGCCGCCGCCGCTTCGGCCCAGTCCACGTCGCGCCCGGCGGTCATCTCGGCGCGGGCCATCGGCCGCTGCAGGATGATGCAGTGGTCCGGCTTGTGCTTTGCCTGGGCGATGGCCGCATCCAGCAGCGGCTTGTAGGGAATGACCCGGTTCACCTCGACGCCACAGGAAGCGGCCAGGATCATCTTCGGTGCCGCATCGTCGATGCGCGTGGCCAACTCGTTGGCGGCAAAGCCGCCGAAGACCACGGAATGGATGGCGCCCACGCGGGCGCACGCCAGCATGGCGATCACCGCCTCGGGCACCATGGGCATGTAGATGATGACCCGGTCGCCCTTGCCCACCCCATGCGCCGCCATGGCGCCGGCAAAGCGCGCCACCAGGTCGCGCAGCTCGCTGTACGTATAGGTCCGGATGGTTTCGGTGACCGGGCTGTCGTAGATCAGGGCGGCCTGGCCGCCGCGGCCGCCATCCGCATGGCGGTCCAGGGCGTTGTAGCAGGTATTCAGGCGGCCGCCGGTAAACCAGCGATAGAACGGCGGCTTGCTCTCATCGAGGACCTTGTCCCAGGGCTTGTCCCAATCGATCGCCGCCGCCGCTTCGCCCCAGAACCCCTCTGGATCGGCGAGTGCTCGCTGCTGCGCCTGATCGAAACGGCCCATGTTGCCTTGTCCTCCCTGCCACGTCCCCCCGGGTTCCGCCAGGATGCGGTAAAGCAGTGTTCTATGCAATCGCCGGGCGCCCGATTCCGGGCTGACACGACCCGGTATTCGCGGTTAAACAAGGACATGGCCAACAGCACCTTCGCCGATACGGACCTCGTCCCCAATGCCGCCAACTTTGCGCCCTTGAGCCCGCTCGGCTTTCTGCGGCGCACCGCCGAGGTGTACCCGGACCGTCTGGCGGTGGTGCATGACCCCTTGCGGCAGACCTGGGCCGAGACCTATGCGCGTTGCCGCCGTTTCGCCTCGGCTCTGCACCAGAACGGCATCGGCCTGGGCGATACGGTGGCGGTGATGGCGCCCAACACCCCGTCCCTGTTCGAGGCGCATTTCGCCGTGCCCATGGCCGGGGCCACCCTCAATGCCCTGAACGTGCGCCTGGATGCGGCCACCATCGGCTTCATCCTGGAGCACGGCGAGGCCAAGGTCTTGATCGTCGATCGGGCGTATGCGACGACCGCCCAGGCTGCGCTGGCCCAGTTGAAGCGCAAGATCCTGGTGATCGATATCGACGATCCGCTGGCCGCGGCGACGGGCGAAGAGCTTGGACCAGCCCTGGGCGAGATGGACTACGAGGCGTTCCTGGCTACGGGCGATGCGGATTTCGCCTGGTCGCCCCCGGCGGACGAATGGCAGGCCATTGCTCTCAACTACACCTCGGGCACCACGGGCAATCCCAAGGGCGTGGTCTATCACCATCGCGGCGCCTATCTGAACGCCCTGGGCAACATCCAGGTGTGGGAGATGGGACCGCACCCGGTCTATCTGTGGACCTTGCCCATGTTCCACTGCAACGGCTGGTGCTTCCCATGGACCATCACCGCCCTGGCCGGCACCCACGTCTGCCTGCGCCGGGTCGAGGCCGGGGCCATTTACCGGGCCTTCGCCGAGCATGGCGTCACCCACCTGAGCGGCGCGCCGATCGTCATGCAGACCATCCTGGCGGCCGGCCCCTGGGAACGCCGCGATTTTCCACAGAAAGTGCGCATGATGACCGCCGCCGCGCCGCCGCCCGCCAGTGTCCTGGCGGCCATGGCGCAGATGGGCATCGATGTCACCCACGTCTATGGCCTGACCGAGGTCTACGGTCCGGCGGTCGCCTGCGCCTGGCATGCGGAGTGGAACACCCTGCCGCCGGAAAAGCAGGCCGACCTGAAGTCGCGGCAGGGTGTCAAATACCCGGTGCTGGAAGACGTGATGGTGGCCGATGCGGAGACGTTGCGGCCCGTGCCCAGGGACGGCACCACCCTCGGCGAGGTCTTCATGCGCGGCAACATCGTCATGAAGGGCTATCTGAAAAATCCGCAGGCTACGCGCGCGGCCTTCGCCGGCGGCTGGTTCCATACGGGCGATCTCGGCGTCTGGCACCCGGACGGCTACATCGAGCTGAAGGACCGCTCCAAGGACATCATTATCTCCGGGGGCGAAAACATCTCCTCCATCGAGGTGGAGAACGTGCTCTACCGCCACCCGGCGGTGGCCGCGGTCGCCGTGGTCGCCAAGCCGGACGAGAAATGGGGCGAAACCCCGTGCGCCTTCATCGAACTCAAACCCGGCGCCACGGCCGACGCCGACGAGATCATCGCCTTCTGCCGCGACAACATGGCCCGCTTCAAGGTGCCCCGCTACGTTGTCTTCGGCCCGCTGCCCAAGACCTCCACCGGCAAGACGCAAAAATTCGCCCTGCGCGACCGGGCGCGGGAGATTTAGTACGTTACTAGGCGGCCGGGCCTATTGCCTCGGCGCGGCCATAGAAGCCGAGGCGCTCTTCCGCGCTGAACAGGACTCCCGGCCGTTCATAGTATGAATACACCGCGACGATGCGTACCCGCGCGCCTTCGACCGGGGTGACGCTGTGGGCCGCGTATTTGCCCTTGAAGACGGTGAGCGTGCCCGGCTGCTGCGGTAAGGTTTGGACCTCACGGGAAGGATCCGCCAGGAAGCGGCCGACACCGTCGTAGTTCGGATCGTCTTCGCTGCGCAGGCCGCTGCGATACTGAAACACGCCGCCGGCCTCGGACGTTTGCAGCAGCAGCGTGGTCGTGAACTCCGATCGGTCGAAATGCCAGTTGATGGCTTCGCCTTCGCGGTAGGACATCACATTGGCGCGCGCCAGGGGATCGGCCATCGCATACAGGCGCGGCTTGCCCATGGTGGCGGCGAGGAATGCCACCAGCGGCGGCCAGTCGTAGATTCGGCATACCACGCTATCCGGAATCTGGTCGGCGCAAATGGTATGGCTGGCCGTTTCGAACCGGCGCAATGCCGGGTGGTTCGCCGGCAAGCCGTCGATACTGTTCTTGAAATAGATATTGTGGCTACGCTTGTGCGGGTACGCGGCTGTCGCGAAAACGGGCTGAACCTCGGCGATGGCCTGGGCCAGGGCTTGGAGCCGACCAAAACCCGCCAGGCTGAATGTCCCATGGTCGGCCAATTCCCGCCGGCAACGCTCGATGAGCGCCCGCCCCGGCGCACGCGCCAAATCGTCGAGAGGGAACCGCTCCAAGTCGAGCAGCCGGTCCATGGTTTTTTCATCCCCGGTATCGCCGTCAAATATACGCCACCATTCTGCAATCTTGCCTTCAACACAATACGTGAAATAGCGGGCCGGGCGGGCGGCTTTGCCGCGAAAGATCCGGCGGGCCAGATAATTGCATTTGCTGTCCTGCCCAGGTGTGGGAGGTCTCAAGACTCCCTATTGCACCGAATGCCAATAAGCGATCGCCTGGGTATCGTTTTCGGACAACGGCACGACCGCCTCCTTCAGCGCGGAATATGCGTGGTTGGCCCGGAGTCCGCCCTTGAAGTCGAGGATCTGCTTGAACAGGTATTCGGCGTTTTGCCTGGCCAGCTTGGGATGTTCCGGCGCGATCGGGGGCTTCGCATCGTTGCCGTGGCAAGCGGGAGCGGTGTTCGAAACGCTCCCGTCCACCACGGTGTGCTAACGTTTGGTCACCACCACCTCGAGATATTGAGCGGGTACCACCATGGTTCCGTCCGTGGCCACGTTGCAGCGCCCGACCAGCGCACACAGGTCGCCGGCAAGGGCTTCGCCCTTCGCCGTATCAAGGGTTGCAAACGCCTTTTGCATGGGGCCGTAAATTGCCCGCCACATGTTGAGCCAATGGTCGGCCGACTTGTAGCGCAGAGCGAAAGTTTGCTCGTTGATATCGAAAGCGGCCGCCTGGGCACCGAACAGCTCCGTCAGCCGCGCTTTCGTGCCCCACAGTGCCGGGGATTTTACACCAGCGGGTGGCGGCAGGTATTTGCCGATGGTCTTGAACAGTTGGCCGATGAAGCTTTCCGGCGTCCAGTTGGCAAGGCCGACTTTCCCGCCCGGCCGGCAAACGCGCAACAACTCGGCGGCCGCCTGCTCCTGATTGGGCGTAAACATGACGCCGAATGTCGACATGACGGCGTCGAATGCGCCGTCTCCGAACGGTAGCGCCTCGGCATCCGCCTCGCGGAAGGTGATCTCCAGTCGATCGGCATCCGCGCGTTCCTTGCCGCGCTGCAGCCACGCCTCGACGTAATCGGTCGAAACCACGTCGCACCAGCGGCGCGCTGCCGCCAGGCTGGCATTGCCGTTGCCGGCGGCGACGTCGAGAACGCGCTGTCCGGAGCGCAGGTCCAATGCCTCGCACAGGCGTTCACCGACGATCTGTAGGGTCACGCCGACAACGGCATAGTCACCGGCCGACCAGGCGGCCTGCTGACGGGACTTGATGGCGTCATAGTCCGGTTTGGGTGGCGAGGCCGCAACGGCTGGATTTATGGCCGTCGCCGCGCCATGGTTGAGGGTGGATTCAACAATAGCAGTCATTTGGGTTATCCTTTCGATCGCTCCGAGGACACCACGTCCCCGGAGCGAGAAGGAGTTTAGTGATTTAATACCGGACAAGCTTGTAGATGGCCTGAAGATTTCCTGGAAACGTGCTGGAGACTATCCTGGCCCTGCGGCCAATAGTGCTTGCAATCGCCTGACCGCCGACTTCTCATTGGCCCTCGGCCCCGAAATTGGAAGCCTATGCGTTGATTTATAAATTTGAAGACTTTGAGCTCGATTCGGACCGTTACGAGTTGCGCCGCGGTGGCAGCGCGGTGCCTATCGAACCCCAGGTATTTTCCCTCCTAGTGTTTCTCGTAACCAATCAAGGTCGAATGGTTTCGAAGGAAGAAATCAGCGAAAAAATCTGGGGTGGGCGCATCGTCTCCGAGGCGGCATTGAGCAGCCGCATCAAATCCGCCCGCCAGGCCCTGGGCGACGACGGCAAGGAGCAGCGCCTGATCCGGACCGTGCACGGCAAGGGGTTCCGCTTCGTCGGCTCTCTGATCCACGAGGAAGACCGGCCAGCCACGACCGAGGGAGGATCGCTAGCCGCCCTTCCCGAGCACGCCGGGGGCTACCAAGTCCGCCACGGCTCGCCAGTGGCCCGGCCGACGATCGCCGTCCTGCCCTTCGACAACATGTCCGGCGTGGCAAGCGAAGAGTACTTCTCGGACGGCATCACGGAGGACATCATCACGGCACTGTCGAAACATCGATGGCTGGGGGTGGTCTCCCGCAATACCACTTTTGGCTACAAAGGGCGCGTGACCAACGTCCGCGAACTCGCCAAGGAGCTGGGGATTCGCTATGTTGTCGAGGGCAGCACGCGACGGGCCAAGGATAGAGTGCGAGTCACCGTCCAGTTGATCGATGCCGATACCGGCAATCATGTGTGGGCAGAACGATACGACCGAAATATCGAGGATATCTTCGCCGTCCAGGATCAGATCACGGAAACGATCGTCGCGCGGCTGGAACCGGAAATTGGCGCCGCGGAGCGTCAGCGCGTCAAGAGGATTGCCCATACGGACTTGCAGGCCTGGGATTGCTATCACCTTGGCACCTGGAATTTGTTCAAGTTCACGGGCGAGGCCAATCAGGAGGCGCAACGCCTGCTGCAACTCAGCCGCGAGCTGGATCCGTCCGTTGGCGAGGCACATGCGTGGTGGGCCTACGCCACCGTTCTGGGCATGGTCTACTGGGATACCCAACCCACGCCGGAATTGCTCGACGCGGCTTTGGCGGCTACCAATACAGCTCTTGAATTGGATGACCAGAACGCGGTCTTTTATGCGCTCAAGGCGCGTGTACAGCTGGCCCGTGGCGAATACGACAGCGCCATCGCCGAGAACGAGATTGCCATCTCGCTGAACCCGACGTTGGCCACGGCCCACTGCGGACTTGCCGACTCGCTCGCTTACGAAGGCCGCTACGATGAAGCCCTGGTCGGATTCAAGAAAGCCATCGATCTCAGCCCGAACGATCCGCAACGGTGGGCATTCCTGACCTATGGGGCGCTGGCTCTGATCTTCCAACGCAATTTCGAGGAAGCGGTGGTTTGGGCGAACAAGGCAAGCGAGATACCCAACTGCCAGTACTGGACCGCCGCCCACAAGGCGGTCGCCTTGGCCTATCTCGGACGCCAGGAGGAAGCGCGCAAATCCATAGACACCCTGATGGCGCAAAACCGGAAGTTTTCGGTGACCTACGCCCGGCAGAAGCTGTTCTACCTAAAGAGCCCGGAACAACGGCAAATGTATCTTGAAGGCCTAGCGATGGCCGGGCTTTCCGACCGGTAGACCTATAGCCGTCACATAACTCTGAAAAACCGTATCCATGCCATGGCAGCCCCCCGGCCGATACGGGGCCTTCCTCGGGGCCATCATTTCCTTTGCGGTCGCGGCCGATCCGGTGGAATTATAACGGCAAATTGGCTTTCAACAGCGGCGGTGATGGATGGGTACGCCTGTTGCGGTAGACGTTATCGACGGTGGCGCGGCGCTGGTTGTCGGGTGGTCGTCCGGGGGCCGGTCCCGGTTTCATGGGATCTGGCTGCGGGACAACGCTTTGGACCCGGAAACCCGCGATCCGGGGAATGGGCAGCGCCTGATCGCCCTTCGGGACATTCCGGCGGCCACACGCATCGCCCGGGCGGAGATCGGCCCGGCGGGCGATGTGGCCGTTACGTTCACGCCGGACGGCAAGGCCGTGCGCTTCCCCGGCGCGTGGCTGATGGCGCATGCCTATGACCGCCCGGAAGAGCCCCGGGAGGTCCGTCAGCCCGGATGGCTGCAACCGGGAATCGCCACGTGGGATTCCAGCCTGCAGCATGCCATCCCGACCGGCGACTACCGGACCCTGTCCACAAATCGCGCCGGTCTGGGGGCGTGGCTTTCGAGCATTCGCCGGTACGGCTTCGCGGTGATGACCGGCGGACCGGTGGCCGAGGGCGCGCTGTGCGACGTGGTGGCGCTGTTCGGCTTCGTGCGCGAGACCAATTATGGCCGCTGGTTCGACGTGCGCACGGAGGTGAAGCCCAGCAATCTCGCCTATACCGGCCTGGGATTGCAGGCGCACACGGACAACCCCTACCGCGACCCGGTGCCGACCATGCAGATTCTCTACTGCCTGGAAAACTCGGCAGACGGAGGTGACTCCCTGGTGGTCGATGGCTTCGCGGCGGCGACACGGCTGCGCGCCGAGACGCCCGGGATGTTCGATCTCCTGCGCCGTTACTGCGCGCGGTTCGAATATCGCGGCACAGCAGATGTGTGCCTGCAAGCGCGCAAGCCGATGATCGAGCTCGCGCCCGACGGCGAGCTGATCGGCATTCGCTTCAACAATCGCTCCACCGCGCCGATCGTGGATGTGCCATACGATCACATGCCCGGCTACTACGCCGCCTATCGGCGCTTCGCCGAGATCATCGACGATCCCAGCATGGCCGTGCGTTTCAAATTGTCGCCGGGCGAGTGTTTCATCGTCGACAACACGCGTGTGCTGCATGCGCGCACCGGTTACGCGAGCACCGGCACCCGTTGGTTGCAGGGATGCTATCCGGACAAGGACGGATTGCTCTCGACCCTGGCGACCATCGAAAGCGGTTTGATCGAGGCCGCCGAATGAGCGCAGAAAAACAATCGCCGCTGACTCCGGACACGATCGTCGACTTCATCGTCGATATCTTCGACCGCCGCGGCGCCGATTCCTATCTCGGCGAGGCGGTGACCATGTCCCAGCACATGCTGCAATCGGCCCTGCAGGCGGAAGAGGCCGTCGCCGGCGACGAGTTGATCGCCGCCGCCCTGCTGCACGACATTGGCCACTACACCAACGAATTCCCGGAGGATGCGTTGGAAAACGGCATCGACAACCGGCACGACGACGCGGGAGCCGCCATCCTGGCGCCGTTTTTCCCGGAGATCGTCACCGACTGCGTGCGCCATCATGTGCAGGCCAAGCGCTATCTCTGCGCCACCGATCCGGCCTACTTCGCTACCCTTACCCGCGCGTCCGTGCATTCGATGAATTTGCAAGGCGGGCCGATGCATGGCCGCGAGATCGAGGAATTCCGCAAGATCCAGAATCTCGACGCCGCCATTCAGGTTCGCAGGTGGGATGACGGCGGCAAGATCGCCGACAAGGAAACGCCGCCCATTACGCACTATGTCCCGTTGTTGCAACGGGTGGTGGATGCGCACACCGCAAAAACGCGCGGCATTCATAACTCTGCGGATGACTCAGATCCTCACGACCCGGGCGCAACATCCCACCAGCCCGGATCGAGGCCTGCTTAAAAAAACCAAAACCGCGCCTCGAATATCTTCAGGGCGCGGTTGCCAGTACTCCAACCTCGGGCTGCCGCACTTCGCGGTGCCCGGACAACAATATTCTCTGACCGCCGGAATCAATCCCGGTGATGAGCGATTTCATCCTTGATACGGAGCTTTTCGCGTTTCAATTCGGTGAGACGAAAGTCGTCTGGGTGGGGCCGCTGGTTTTCTTCTTCAATGGCCCGTTCGAGGGAGGCATGTTTCTGAGTCAGAGAGTCGATACGCACTTCAGCCGTCATATATCTCCTCCTTGCCTTCGACGATGAGAAATATGCTACATACGATTCCCCGGCATTGCAATCTTGCGGCCGGAAAATAGGATGATGTTCCCATCGCCATGAACCGAAACGACCGCCTCATCATCGGCATCAGTGGCGCCAGCGGCGTCGTCTATGGCATCCGCCTGCTGGAGGTCCTTCGCCCCCTGCCGGTCGAGACGCACCTGGTCATGAGCAAATCGGCGGAGCTGACCCTGGCCCATGAATCCGAGCTGAAAGCGGCGCAGGTCAAAGCCTTGGCGGATGTCTGGTACCCGCCCGCCGACGTCGGCGCGGCGATCGCCAGCGGTTCGTTCCCGACCCTGGGGATGGTGGTGGCCCCGTGCTCCATCCGCTCCATGTCCGAGATCGCCACGGGGGTCACCTCAAGCCTGCTGACCCGCGCCGCCGACGTGGTGCTGAAGGAGCGCCGCCGCCTGGTGCTCATGGTGCGGGAAACACCCTTGCACACCGGCCACTTGCGCAATCTGCTGGCCCTGTCGGAGATGGGGGCGGTGATCGCCCCGCCGGTGCCGGCCTTCTATAACCGCCCGGACTCGGTGGATGCGATCATCGACCAGACCGTGGGCCGGGTGCTCGACCTGTTCGGCCTGGACAGCGGCAAAGTCAGCCGTTGGGGTGAAGGCCCGCGCCAGGGCCAAGGCCGTTCGGACGCGAGCTAGCCGGTCACAGCCCACACCGCCTGTAGCGGCGGCAGATCCGGATAACAGCCGCGCAGAACCGTGGCCAGATCGGCCACATCCGCCGCATCGACGGCCACATTCATGGCCGCTAGATAGGCGATCATGTTGGCCCCGGACAGGCTGGGCACACCGGCGCCCGCGGCGATGGCCAGGCCCTCGAACAACAGCCGCTGCTCCACGGCTTCCGCATCCAGTTCGGCACCCTTGATCCGCGAACGCAGGCGGCCGATGGCCGACTCGGGCGTCCCCTCCATGGCCTTCAATTGGCGGCGAACGGCGCGCAAGGGGGCGACCACGG
>DASWJP010000098.1:0-1515 GCA_036397065.1 Kiloniellales bacterium
GCCGGTGAACGTCACCTGGCCGCGCAAATAGCCGATGAAGGCGGCGAACGGCGATCCCGTGCTTTTCCGGCAGCTGTGGCAATGGCAGTGCGCCACCCACACCGGCGCCTCCGCCGCCATGAAGCGCACCGCACCGCACAAACAGCCGCCCGCGTGTGTCGTTTTGGCATTGCTCATGGGCGCCAGCATAGCGCATCAACGCCGGGTGCATGAAGTCCGCAGTTCACTGGGCTGGATCGGCGCCGGGCCCTTCGCCATACTGGCGGCGACACACAGGAGTCGTGTTGGGGAGTCGGGGTTGGCAGACACGCACACACAGGCACCGCTGTGGCGGCCTTCGGCCGAGCGCATTGCCGCCAGCAATCTGACCGCCTTCATGGGGCGGGTGGAGCGCGACCATGGGGTCGCGCTGCACAGCTACGACGAGGTCTACGCCTGGTCGATCGATGAGATGGAGGCGTTCTGGACCGCGTTCTGGGATGGGTGCGGAGTGATCGCCGAGACCCGGGGGTCCGTGGTGCTGGCCGATGGCGATCGCATGCCCGGCGCCCGGTTCTTTCCCGAGGCCCGGCTGAATTTCGCCGAGAACCTGTTGCGCCGCCGGGACGGGGCGGATGCCATCGTCTTCTGGGGCGAGAACAAGGTGAAGCGGCGCCTCTCTTTCCGGGCGCTGCACGAACAGGTATCCCGCCTTGCCCAGGCCTTGACCGAGGCGGGGGTGCAGCCCGGCGACCGGGTGGCCGGCTTCATGCCGAACATGCCGGAAACCGTGATCGCCACCCTGGCGGCCAGCGTCCTCGGCGCCGTCTGGTCCTCCTGCTCGCCCGATTTCGGGGTGCAGGGGGTGCTCGACCGCTTCGGCCAGATCGAACCCAAGGTTCTGTTCTGTCCGGACGGCTATTTCTACAACGGCAAGACCATCGATTCGCTCGCCCGGGTGCGCGAATTTACCGCGCAGCTGCCCTCGGTGCGCCGCATCGTCGTGGTGCCCTATGTGACTTTGGCGCCGGATGTATCGGGGATCGACCGGGCGCTCATCTATGGCGACTTCATCGCCCCGTTCAGCGCCGGGGACATCGGCTTCGTGCGCATGGCCTTCGATGCGCCGCTGTTCATCATGTATTCCTCCGGCACCACCGGAAAGCCGAAGTGCATCGTCCACGGCCAGGGGGGCACCCTGTTGCAGCACCTGAAGGAGCATCGCCTGCTGTGCGACGTAAAACGCGACGACCGGGTGTTCTATTTCACCACCTGCGGCTGGATGATGTGGAACTGGCTGATCTCGGGCCTGGCGTCGGAAGCAACGCTGCTTCTCTACGACGGCTCGCCGTTCTATCCCGACGGCAACATTCTCTTCGACTACATGGACGCGGAAAAGGGCACCCTGTTCGGCACCTCGGCCAAGTACATCGATGCCCTGAAAAACGCCCATCTCGATCCCAAGACGACGCACGATCTCGCGTCCGTGCGCACCATCACCTCCACCGGCTCGCCGCTCATGCCGGAAGGTTTCGA
>DASWJP010000099.1:0-80274 GCA_036397065.1 Kiloniellales bacterium
CCGCGGCGCGTTCTGGCGCACCGCCTCGACCCGCGCCAGATCGTCCGGCCCGGCCAGCTTCAGCTTCAAGAGCGGGCGCTGGGCGTGCTCCGCCGCCGCGCGCCCCATGGCCTCGGCGGTGCCGAGAGACAGCGTGTAGGCGGTCAGCACCGGCTTCGGCGGCGACAGGCCGAGAAGTTGCCAGGCCCGATGACCTGCCCGCTTGGCCTCCAGGTCCCAAAACGCGCAGTCGAGGGCATTGCGCGCCGCCCCGGCGGGCAGCACTTTTTGCAAGCCGATCCGATCCAGGCCGTCCGCGACCCGCTGCCCCAGCTCTTCGAGGACTTGGACCACCCCGTCGACGCTCTCGCCATAGCGTTCGTACGGGACACACTCGCCCCGGCCCACGGCGCCGTCGCTCTCCATAAGTTCGGCCACCACCACTTCGGCGGTGGTCCGGCTGCCGCGGGAGATGGCAAAGGTGCCGCGGATCGGCCAGGTTTCGCGGCGAACGGTCAGACTTGGCATGGATTATCTCAACTGATCGACGATGGGTCCGGCCCCATCCTTGAAGGCATCCACCGCTGGCACGCCCAGCTTGTCCTCGATGCCCAGCAACGTCTGGCGCACCGCCGCCGGGCCGAGGCGGGAGGTATTGACCGAGACACCCACGCATTTCACCGCCGGGTTGGTCAGGCGCGCGGCCGTCAGGTTCGCCTCGATACACGTGTGCAGATCCGGCAGCGGATAGCCGGGGACTCCGCGCATATGCGGCCGTGATGGCTCATGGCAGAGGACGATGGCGTCCGGCTGCGCCCCATGCAGCAGACCCAGGCTGACCCCGGCGAAGGACGGGTGAAACAACGACCCCTGGCCCTCGATCACATCCCAATGGTCCGGATCGTTGGCCGGCGCCAGCCATTCGACGGCGCCGGAAATGAAATCGGCGACCACCGCGTCGATGGAAACGCCGCCGCCCGCGATCAGAATGCCGGTTTGTCCGGTGGCTCGGAAATCGGCCTTCATGCCGCGCTCGCGCATCTCTTTCTCAATGGCCAGGGCCGTGTACTTCTTGCCCACGGCGCAATCGGTGCCGACCGTCAGGATCCGCTTGCCGGAGCGCTTCTTCCCGTTGGCCACGTCGAAGCGGTGCGTGGCATGGCGCACATCGAACAATTGCCGGCCATGCTGGGTTGCCAACGCCGCCAGGCTGGGCACGTCCGCCAACCGGTTGTGCAGGCCCGCCGCCAGGTCCATGCCGGCGATCAAGGCCGACTCCAATATGCTGATCCAGCGCTCCGAGATGATGCCGCCGCGATTGGCCACCCCGATGACCAGGGTCTTCACCCCGGCCGCCGCCGCGTCCTCGATGGACATGTTCGGTAGGCCGAGATCGGCCTGGCACCCGTCCATGCGAAACTGGCCAACGCACCAGTCGCGCCGCCAGTCGGCGATCCCATGGGCCGTCTTGGCGGCCAGCTGATCCGGCGCATCGCCCAGAAACAACAGGTACGGATTTTCGATCGCCATAGATTAAGTTCTTCGCCTCCCACCCATTTAGGGCCGCATGTTAGCGGAAAGCGCGCGCCAACCGCCAGGGCCGATACATTTTTCAAACGGGCGAGGCCGCGTCAGGTAAAGGCCCGGTGGATGGTGGCGGCGGAAAAGCTTTCGATGCTGCCAAGCCGGCCTGCCAATGAAAGCTTTGCCGGCTTGTTCAGCGTCCTTGGATCGACCTGCATGACGCGGAAGCGTTCCAGGGTGAGCGGCCCCTCGTCGCCGTCCGGCCGCGCCTTGCGCAGCACACCCCACGCTGAAACACGCGTCCGCCCATTGATCCGGAAATAGCTGATGTTGTTGTAGTGGTTGATGCGGTAGATCCGATCGCCATGCTTTCGGTGAAAGAAATAGTGCGTCAAATCGAAGTAGGGCGAAGCGCCGACGGACAGGAAATAGCTGGGCGTGAACTGGTAGACGGCGTGGCTGAGCCAACCTGACACAGGAAGATCGAAGATATACACCCCGCCGTCGGCGAGCAGATTGTAGGCATTGGCCAGGGCTTGCGGGAAGTTGAAGACATGCTCGGAAGTGCCGTAGTCGACGACTGCATTGAATTTGCCGAGGTAGGGCTGCATCGCCGGGGTGCGGGCGAAATCGTCGGTCAAGTCGGCGAGCAGGTCGCACCCGTCATGGTCGGCGATGTCCAGCGAGGTCACGCGATCGGCGCCAAGCGCCTCAAACAGGTCCTCGGACGCCTGCGCTGCAAGCACGGGGTCCGGCAGACCGTGGCTGCGCACGATCTTGCGGCGATCCCTAGCCGTGAGCGTATTGAACAGACGCCCATAGGTCAGCACGGAACCCAGACGCGCGCGGCGCGCGTATTCCGCCAGTAAGACCAGATTTCCGCAGTTTATGCCCATACCGCACCCAATACCGCGTCATGCCCACCGCCGTGGCCAAGATGCCTGATCTCCGGTGAACTTGACACCGGCTTTTGCCGGAGAGGCCGGCGATTGGGTATGATGGCCAGGGCTGCCCCATCGGCCGCACGAGGCGGACCCAGCCCCGGCGGGGCCAAGCGCGGAAATGCTTTGGCTTCGCCATCCTTGATGATAAACAATGGCCGCGCCGCGACCGCCCTGCCGCTATTGACCCTGCCGGCGAGCCGCACGCCCGATTGGCGAAGAACCCAAGCGGCCGCCCCTGTTCCCGGAAAAGTGGTCGACGACCATCAATGCCAATCCGCCACTTTACCACCAGGAACGTGCTGTCGGGATTCTGCCTGATCCTGCCTCCGCTGGCCGTACTCAGCCCGAATGCGGTCGTTCCCCTGTTGATTGTTGCGGCTCTCCTGGCCGGCCTGAGCACCTGGCGCGAGACCGGCCACTTGCCACGGCCCGACCGGACCGCCACCCTGTTTCTTGGCCTGCTGCTGGTCTGGTCGGCGATCACCGCCACTTGGAGTTTCGATCCCTCGTGGGCGCTGTTCAGTGTCGTGCGGCTGGCAGTCCTCTTCCTCTCAGGCTTGGTGTTGTTCGAGGTCTGCCGGTCCCGCGGGGAGGATGAGCGGCAGCGATTGGTCAAATGGTTGATAGCGGGATTTGCGCTGGGTGTATCTATCTTCCTGTTTGAGCGTGCCTTCGATTTTCCCATCCACCGGCTCGCAAATCTCCTGGAACCGGATTTCAACGTACCCCTATTCAGGTTGAACCGTCCCGCGGTCGCCATGACCTTGATGGCATGGCCACTGACAGCGGCCTTGTTGTGGCTGAAAGGCAGACCGGCCGCGCTGCTGCCTGTCTGTATGTTTGGTATCGTCCTGTTATCGGAAAGCGACTCGGCGCTGTTTGGCCTTGCGGCGGGTATTGTGCTCTCCGGGATATCGGTGATGTCGCGGCCACTGGGCCGGCGGATTCTTGCATTGGCCGTCATTGTCGGATTCCTGGGCGCGCCTTTCATCGCGACCGGCTTGCACGCCATGGGACTGGATCGTCCAGACACGCTCGATTCCGAATTGCAACGACAAGTGAATTCGGCCCAGCATCGAATTTATGTCTGGGGATTTGTCGCGGATCGTATCGCCGAACACCCGCTTCAGGGCTGGGGCTTCGATTCCTCCCGGAACATGCCGAATTTCGGAGTCCAGTCCTTCAAACAGCAGCCCGGCCAGGTCATGCCGCTGCACCCGCATAATGCGGTCCTGCAGATCTGGCTCGAGTTGGGACTGCCCGGCGTTCTGTTGGCCATGGGTTTTGTCTTGTGTGTCATCCGGCGTCTGGACCGGCTGACGCCCTCAGCGGAAATCTGTGCCCAGGGATTCCTCGCCAGTACCCTGGTCATTGCCACAAGCTCCTACGGCATATGGCAGAACATGTGGGTCAGCGTGCTGTTCGCGGCCGCGGCCCTGGTGCCGCTAAGCGACTTGCCCGGGCTACTCTCCGATACAAGCACCGCGGCGGATCGACGCGAATAGTTTCGAAATTACCGGCGCTTGGCGTGGCGGGCCCGGTCCTGGCTGGCCACCGGCAGGCCCATGACCACGGCCAAACCGCCGCCGGGTCGGTTCTCGGCCCGGATATTGCCGCCGATGGCTTGCAGGTTGCGGCGGACGATCCATAGGCCGATGCCCAGGTGCGGCCCATTCGGTCCACCGGTCTCCGCCTCCGCATCCACGCCATTGCCCGCGGCTTCGCCATTGACCGCGGCATCGCCATTGCGCGGCCCGCGCAGCGAGACATAGCGCTCGAATATGCGATCCACATCCTCGGGGGCCACGCCGGGGCCGCGATCGCAGACCGCCAGGACCGCCACCCCGGACATGCGCTTGAGGGCTACCGTGACGGCCGAGCCGCGGGGGGCGACCTCGATGGCATTGTCCATCACGTTCTCGATGACGGTTTCGATCAAATCCTCGCCGGCACGGATGATGATGTTCGGATCGATATCGCTTTCCAGATGCAGGCCGTGGCTGGCCATGCTGCCCGAGTAGGCATCCAGCATGCGGGCAAACAGGTGCGACAGATCGATGTCCTGCCGGGGCGGATCGAGCAATTCGGCAGTCGCCTGATCCAGGCGGCGGGCGCTCGAGACCAGATGATCCAGGCGGTCGACGGATTCCTCGATCACATCGAGGGCGCGGCGGCCGCGCAAATTGTCTTCCGGCACCAGCCGTTTCAAGGGCTCCACCGACTGGCGCATGATGGCAATCGGCGTCTTGAAGGCATGCGCATTGTCCTCGGCAGCCCGGCGGATGCTGTCCGCCGAATCGCGCAGCGCCGTGGTCATGCGGTCGAATTCCTCGGCCACGGGGGCCAGCTCGGGCACCTGGTTTTGCGATGAAAAGCCGCCCTCGCCGACCTTGCCGGCGGTGATGCCGTGGGCCAACTCCCGGAACCGCATCAGGCCGCGCCAGATGGAGAAGAACAGGCCGATGGTGAAGATCGCCATGGCCAGGTAGATCACCGCGGCGACGCGAACCTCGATAGTCTTCCAATACGGCTGGTCGATGGCGGTGCCTAGCATCTCGCGCGCCGTGTGGGTGGTGATGATGGCCCAGCAGCCGGCATCCGTGGTCACCGGCGTGATCGAGGTCAGCAGTTCCTCTTCGCCGCTCGACCGGCGGTGGCGCAGGGCCATGGACAGTTGCCCCTGGCAGGATTGCGACAGCTTGTCGAGGACCCCCCGCTCCATCAGCCGGTCCCGCTCCGCCTCCAGGGTGGCGGCTGGCACAGGCGGCTCCGAGGCGACGAAATAAAAGCTTTCCAACCCGGTCGCACCGGCCGGCCGATAGAGCACCTTGATGCCCGCCGGCGGCGTGGCGAACGGTTTGATGGCCTCGTTCAAGGCCGGCAGGGTGGATGTGCCTTCCCGTTGGAGCAGGGGACGCAAGCTCTCGGCGATCAAGCGCCCCTGGGCGCGCACGCTTTGCAGCAGCAGCGTCCGCTTGTCCGAATCCGCCTGGCGGAACTCCGCATAAAGAATGATCGGCACCGCGGAGAAAACCAGCAGCAGCAGGACGAATTTACTGACCAGCGAGCGGCTGATCTGACCGAGGGGCCGGAACCATCCTCGGGGTACGGCAGGAGCGCCAATGGTCTCCCGCTCGACCTGCGCCATGCTCACTCTGCCCTGGGATGACCCGTGGAGTCTTGACCGCTGGCGGTTTGACTGTACCCGTCATCGCCCGGCTCGTCGCGCCAGCGATACCCGAAACCGGGATAGTTGTCGATCCGGTCGAATTCCCCATCCACGTCGCGGAACTTCTTGCGAATGCGCTTGATGAACGAACGCACGTTGGCGCGGAAGCCTTCCGCCCCATAACCGGCCAGGAAGTCCTTGCCGCGCACCAGATCATAGATCTGCCGATAGGTGACATCGCCGCCCGATTTCGTCACCAGATAGCGGACGATGCCAAACTCGCTCAAGGTCAGGTCCACCTGGTTGCCGCGCCAAAAGGCCCGGTGGATATCCTGGCGAAGCTCCAGCGGCCCACGGCGCAGAACGGTGCCGTGGCTCTCCTCGCTGACCGCGGATCCAGCGGAAATGGCGATCGGTTTGGCGCCCTCGGTGATGATTTTAAGGCGGCCGAGAATAATCGGCAGGCGGCGCGACTTGTCGATGAAATCGACGGCGCCCCACTTCAAGGCCGCTTCCTCGTAAATCTCGTCGCTGAGCATGGTCAGGAAGATGACCGGCACCTGAATGCGGGCATCGCGCAGGCGGCGCAGCACGCCGGGCCCGTCCAGGCCGGGCATGCGCCAATCCAGCAGCACGGCATCCGCATCTTTCCCGCCCAGCAGATAGTCGAGGGCAGTCTCGCCGCTGGGGAAGTCGACCACTTCATAGCCTTCCTCGGCCAGGTTGAGGCCAAGGGATTCACGAAACAAATCGTCGTCGTCGACGATCACGACGCGTTGTTGCGCATCTGAAAGTGCCATTTCCTGCATTACCATCATTTATCCCGCGTCAGGTACTTCTCTGCCTTGCAGCAATTCAGCGAAACAACTGCGGACGACAGGACTGTTCTTGTCACTGATTTTGGTCGCCGCGGAAATATCGGCCGTGGTTGCACCTTGCTTGATATCGCCGCCCCTGACCTCGTAGGTGAGCACACGGAAGATGTTGTCGCCAACACTAGGGTAGAAAAACACATTCAACATGCACGTGCCGCCGTTATAGGCCCAAATCTTCGCCGGCGGCTCTTCTGATTGCAGTGCCGGGTCGCCGAGCAGGGCCTTGGTGGCATTGAAATCCAAACCTACGAGTAGGTCGGGATGAAATTCCCGCCGCGCCACCATGGTCGATTCGACCGGCTTGCGCCGCGGCATGGGTGGTTCGGAGGCCGCGGTCTTTGCGGTGGCCTCGACCGCCGGCACATCGACCAGGACCGCCGTATCGGTCTTGGCGTCAGGCAAGGTATCATCGCCACTCCCGGGCGATAAAACGCCGAGATCCAAACCCTTCAACGCTGAATCCAGCGGGGCACAGGCGGCGAGCAAGCTCGTCGCCAGCACCAAGCTGCTTAAGCGGCGAATCATCGCACCAATCCTGACTACCGCCGTAGTGGGCCACTCTTAACGGCCGATTGACATACTCGGCCCAGACCTGTTGCGGAAATCTTAACAAATCCCCTGCCACATCCCGAATCATTTTCGTAAGACGCGGCATTTGCTCCGGAATTTGACATAACCGGGACATAGGCCCCGGTGCCGGTCCTTTCAGCTGGTCAGGACCAGCACGTCGCCCGGGTCCCAGGAGCACCAGACCTCCTCGCCGACGGCAATCCCCAGGGTGGTCGATCGGGCCTCGTTCTGCAGGTTTGCGCTCAGCGTCCGGCCGCTTTCCAGGGTCACGAACACATGGCTGGTATCGCCGTAGTAGGCGATCTGATTGACCTTGCCGGGCAAACCAATGCGATTAGCTTCCCCGCCTTGTCGGCGCAGCCGGACCTTTTCCGGGCGCACGGCGATACCGACCGCCCCGGCCTCCGGCGGCACCGAAAGCCCGGCCGCAACCGGCAGCCAGAGCTGACCGAGACCGGCCACCTCGACCCCCAGCTTGTCGCCCTCCCGGCCCGCGACGCGGCCTTCGAACAGGTTCATCTTGCCGATGAAGTCGGCGACGAAGCGGCTGTTGGGAAACTCGTACAACTCCGAGGGGCGGGCAATCTGGCGGATCTGGCCGCCTTCCATGACGGCGATCCGGTCGGCCATGGACAGGGCCTCGTTCTGGTCGTGGGTGACGATGATGAAGGTAATGCCGACGTTGTGCTGCAGATTGACCAGCTCGAGCTGCATGGCCTCGCGCAGTTTTGCATCCAGGGCCGAGAGCGGCTCGTCCAGCAACAGCACCTTCGGCCGCTTGACCAGGGCCCGGGCCAGGGCCACCCGCTGCCGCTGGCCGCCGGACAACTGGTCCGGCTTGCGGTTGGCGAGATCGCTCAACTGCGTCATTTCGATCGCCTCGCGCACCCGCGGCTCGATTTCCGAGGATGGGGTCTTCACCACCCGCAAGCCGTAGGCGACATTGTCGAAGACGCTCATGTGCGGGAACACGGCGTAGGATTGGAAGACCATATTGACCGGCCGCCGGTTCGGCGGCACCTCGGTCATATCCTGTCCGTCGATCGAGATGGTGCCGGCATCGGGCATCTCGAACCCGGCCAGCATGCGCAGTAGCGTGGTTTTGCCGCACCCGGAAGGGCCGAGCAGGGCGAAAAATTCATTGGGCTGAATGTCCAGCGTCACATCGTCCACGGCGACCACGGCACCGAAGCGCTTGATCACGTTTTGGATCGAGATGATCGGGGCCGGTTGTCCCATGATCCTAACCTCCTCCGGGGCTGCCCCGGCGCGCCGGCACCTGCAGGCGCGTGGCAGCCACGGTGGCGATGACAGTGATGACAATGAGCACGGTGGATGCGGCGTTGACCTCGGGCGTTACGCTGAATCGCACCATCGAGAAGATCTTGACCGGCAGGGTGATGGCATCCGGCCCAGAGGTGAAGAATGTGATGATGAAATCATCGAGCGACAAGGTGAAGGCGATGAGCGCCCCGGCCACGATGCCCGGCCGCAAATATGGCAATACGATATGGCGCAGGGTTTGCCATTCGCCGGCGCCCAGATCTTTCGAGGCATCCTCCAACTCCCGGTTGAAGCCGACCAACCGGCCGCGGACGATAACCGCAACAAAGGGAAACGAGAAGGCGATGTGCGCGATGGTGATATTGGAGAGGCTGAGCGGCCAAGGCAATCCGGTGGGCCAGCCGACGCGGGCGAAAAACGCCATCATGGCGACACCCATGCAAATCTCCGGAATGACGATCGGCAAGGCCATGAAGCCCTCATAGGCGGCCTTCGTTGGGAAACGGAACCGCCACAGCAGCAGTGCCGTCAGGACGCCGAGAATCGTACTGATCCCCGTATTGACGACGGCAATCGTCAGGCTGTTGATGAACGCCTCGAACAATCGATCATTATGCCAGGCCTTCAAATAGTAGTCGGTGGTAAATCCCTGCCAGACGATATTGCGCCGGCTGTCATTGAAGCTGAAGGCGATCAGGGTGACGATCGGCGCATAGAGCAGCACGAAGGTGATGCCGACGATCAGTTGCAGCCACCACCGGCGGCAATACTCCAGCGGTCCAATGCTCGCGCGGCGGCGAGACGGCACCTTCGCCGGCACACGCCTCTCGCCCTTGGCCGTGGATGCTAGAGAGGCTTGTGCCATCTCAAGCCTCCAGCGCCTTGCCGCGGCCGACCAGCGCGGCGCGCAAGGCCAGGGCACCGAACGTGGCATACATCAGCAAGAACGACAGGGCAGCGCCAAACGGCCAGTCGTTGGCCGATTTAAACTGGCGCTCGATCACATTTCCGATGAGCTGGCTGTCGGTGCCGCCCAGCAGCTCGGGAATGAAAAAAGCGCCGAGCGCCGGAATGAAGACGATGATGATGCCCGACAATGCCCCATGCCAGGTCAGCGGAAAGACCACCGAGGTAAAGGTCCGCCAGTGCCCGGCACCGAGATCCAGGCTGGCTTCCATGAACGATCGGTCAAGCTTTTCGATATTGGCATAGAGCGGCAGGATCATGAACGGGATGAAGGCGTAGACGATCCCCATGCTCACGGCGAAATTGTTGTAAAGCATGTTCAGGGGCACGAACTGTTCGCCGAGCAATTGGTACGCACCTAATCCAACGGCGGTCAGCAGCCAATTGCCCTGATCCCACAGCCATTCGAGCGCGAAATTCACATAGCCGCGGGTGCGGAAGACCGCAATCAGGGCATAGGTGCGAATCAGTATGTTGATCCAGAACGGCAGGATCACCGCCAGCATCAGCCAAATTTTCCACCGCTCGGGCGCAAAGGCGATGGCAAAGGCCACCGGATAGCCAACCACCAGGCATATCAAGGTGGCCGCCCCGGCCATCCAGATGGATTTCCAAAAGATCTGCAGATACAGCGGCTGCAGGGCGCGGACATAGTTGTCCAGCGTGCCGGTGATGGCGATCTCGACAACCCCGCGCTTCTCGCCGAACGAGATGAACCAGACAATCCCGAGGGGAATAAGAAAGAAAACCACGAGCCATGCCGTCGGCGGTATGCCGATGAGCCAAAAAACGATCTTATTGTGGCGCCAGTTTTCCATCTCGCCGCGCGACTAATGTGACCGCATATCCTGTTCGTACCGCTGACCGGATATGGTTTGGGCCGCCCGGGTCAGGCCAACCGGCCCGACCCGGGACAGGACCGTCCCACTCACACGTCGCCTTAGGCTGCCTGAATGCGGGTCCAGGCCGCATCGAGAAGCTGAATCACCTCCTCACCTCGGTACCTCGGCGGCTCGCTGCGCGCGATCACATCATCCGGCGGGAACACCGCCGGATTGTTTACATACTCCGGCGACATCAACTTCTTCGCCGCCTCGTTCGGCGTCGCGTACTGGATGAAATCGGCCAGATCGGCGCCCACCTTGGCATCGAGAATGAAATTGATGAACTGGTGGGCATTCTCCGGATGCGGTGCGCCATTCGGAATGGCCAGGCAGTCCTGCCACAGATTGCCACCCTCCTTCGGCACCACATAGGAGATGTCATCATCCTCGGCCATGACCTGCAGGATGTCGCCATTCCACTCCATGGTCAGGTCGACCTCGCTGGAGAGCAGCAAATCCTGGCCATTGTCATCGGCGAAGACCTTGATATGCGGCTTCTGCTTGATCAGCAGCGCTTCGGCCTTCGCGATCTCGTCCGGGTTGACCGAGTTGTACGAATAGCCAAGATATTTCAGTGCCGTGCCAATGACCGCGGCTGCCTCGCCAAGCAGGGCGATGCGGCCGGAATACTGATCGGAATCGAACAGGACCTTCCAGCTGTCCGGCACGCCCTCGACCTTGGATTTCCGGTAGCCGATGCCGATCGTGCCCCACATATACGGCATGGAATGTTTGCGGCCCGGATCGAACGCCGCATCTCGGAACGCCTTCGAGACGTTCTTGAAATTCGGGATCTTCGCGTGATCCAGGGGCAAGAGCATCTCGGCGCCGATCATGCGTTCGATAAAATCGTTGGTGGGAACGATGACATCGTAACCGGGATTGCCTTCCTTGAGCTTGGAGAACAACTCGTCGTTGTCGGCGAACAGGTCCATGGTGACATCGATGCCCATGGCCCCCTTGAAATCGTCCAGGGTCGTCTCGCCGATATACGTGTCCCAATTATAGAAATTCAGCTTCTTCTCCTCGGCGCCCCAGGAAAATTTCGGCTGGAAGGACAGCCCGGCGGCAACCGCGCCGGTACCGGCAAGGAATGAGCGACGGGAAAAACCCGTTCTGCGGCGTTGTCTCATGTATGTAGCCTCCTCTGCTCGTAGCGGGCCCTGGCTGCGAATCGACCTGATCCGTGCTGGTTTATCTCCGCAATTTCGATGGCCTCGACCCAACGGATGCGTGCCACCCGCAGGCCGGCCGAACCACCAACCCAAGTCTCTTGTGAACCGCTTTGGCGACCATCGGGCTTCTCGGCGCCGGATGTAAGTCCACTATTAAGAATACAAGCCCGCCCGCCAGCAGCTTGTCAACGCGCGTGGTGGCGAGAGTCCAGACTATTGGCCCGGCCGCAATTGTGGAATCAATTCCATGGCGCCGGCCATCGTATCGGCATGGCGGACTTGAAAATCCCGGGAAGCAAGCTTCACTGCCTCCGCCCGCTCCCTTGGGCCATGGCCGGTCAGCACGTGCAGGCCGCCCGCCAGGCCGCCGGCCCGGCCGGCCGCCAGGTCGCCGGCTCTGTCGCCGATGATCCAGGATCGCGGCAAATCCACATCCAGGCGCGCACCGGCGCGAAGAATCATGCCCGGCAGCGGCTTGCGGCAGGGGTGTGCCGGATGGCGGAACGGCGGTTTACCCTCCGGATGATACGGGCAGGCGATCACCAGATCGAGGTGCGCGCCCCGTGCCGCCAGATCGGCGGCAATGCGGGCTTCGGTCGCGGCAAATTCCGCCCAGCCATAGAGGCCGCGGCCGATTCCCGATTGGTTGGTCAAGACAATGACGGGCGTGCACTGGCGGTTGGTGGCGGCGATGACCTCGGCGGCACCGGCGATCAGCCCCACATCCTCGGGCCGGTGCAAATAGCCGACCTCCTCGACGATGACCCCGTCCCGATCGAGGAACAGGGCCGGCCGCCGCGCCGCCCAGCCCGCCGCCGCATCGCCGCGTACCGCGCACCAGATGCCATCGCCTTCGACCTGTTCGGGCACGTTCAAGACTTCCTCCCGGCTCTGGCGGCGGTGTTAGGGATTGCGGCGCCGATCGCCGCGATGGCCCAGGGCGAAGTGAGCCAACAGTAAAGCGACAGCCGCCACCGCCCCTGGGAGCGCCACCCACGTAAACCCCAAGGCCGCGGCCACGGCCAGCCCGATCAGTGCCAGATTACAGGCCAACACCTTGGCCGCCACGGCGGCGTGGGTGGCGCCGCTGGCCACCGCGCGCTGATAGAAGTGCGCGCGGTGCGCCCGCCAGACCTGTTCCCCGCGCAGCAGCCGCCGCACCAGCGTGATCGTCGCATCGGCCAGGTAATAAAGCGGCAGAATGGCCGCCGCCAGCCACTGCCCGTGTGCCGCCGTGATCAGCAAGAGCCAGCCGAGAACGAAGCCGAGCGGGATGCTGCCGACATCGCCGAGGAAGATCCGGGCCGGCGCCCAATTCCAGGCCAGGAAACCGAGCGCCGCCGCCGCCAGCAGCGCCGGCATGGCCACCTGGGGCGCCGCCAGCCCGGCCAGCCAGGCTACCAGTGCCAGGCCCATACCCAGCGCTGCGGTCTCGACTCCGGTGATCCCGTCGATGCCGTCCATGAAGTTGAAAAGATTGATAAACCAAAGCCATAGAAGGGCCGTGGCCAGCCGATCGAAGAGCCACGGCAGCGCGCCCTGGAACACCAGCCCCGCATCCGGAAAGGACAGCAGCGCCACCGCCACCGCCATAATCTGAGCCGCCAGGCGGGCCGCCACCGGCAGGCTGCCCCGCACATCGTCAAGCCACGAGATCACCGCGAGAACGGCCACACCGGCCATGACGGGGGGAAAGCCCGGCGGCGCGCTGCCCAGCCAGGCGGCCGCCGCCGCCCAGGCCAGACTCACGACAACCATCAATCCCAGTCCGCCGCCACGCGGCAATGGCGTGGCATGACTGCTGCGGGCGTTGGGCCGGTCGAGCACCGCATGGCACAGAAGCATTTGCCGGACCCAGCCGACGGCGGCCCAGGACAACACAGCCGTCACGACACAGGCCAGGATGAGAAGGACAAATCCGGGCACGCGCTCTACCTTTCGGCCATCGACGGACGTGGTTCAAGGCCCAGCACCGTCATTTGCCGGTTCAGCACCTGGGCCTCGTCGAACAGCGCCTGGGCACGCCGGGTGCCGGCCCGGCCCATGCTGTCCCGTAAATCCGGATCATCCACCAGCCGGTTCAGTGCCGCGGCGAGGGCGCGGGCATCGCGGACCGGGACCAGAAAGCCGGTTTCTCCATCGGCCACTTCCTCGCGGCAGCCGCGAATATCCGTGGCAACCACCGGCAATCCGCTGGCCATGGCCTCGATGATACTGCGCGGCATTCCCTCCCGATAGGAGGGCAGCACGAACACGTCGGCGGCCGATAACAGCGCCGGCACATCGTCCCGCCGGCCCAGCAAGGAAATTTTCCCCCCAAGAACGGGATCATCCGCGATGTCCTTGAGCACAGACGCCAACGCACCGGCATGGTCGCTGGGCAGTCGTTCGCCGATCACCCAAAGCTTCGCCTCCACATGACGCATGGCCTCGAACAGCTCGGTAAATCCCTTTTCCTTGACCAACCGGCCGATGGTGACGATGACGCGATCCGCCGGCCCGGCGCCAAGCGCGCGCCGAAGGCGTAAGCGATCTTGCTCGCCCGCCTCTGCGGACGGTTGAAAAATCCTGAGATCGACACCGTTGCCGATCACGTCGATGGTGCCCCGGCAGAGGCGATACCGTCGCGCGGACTCCGCATCCTCGGCCGATTGCGTCATGAGAATATCGGTGCACCGGCCTGCGAGCCATTCGGCGGCG
The DNA here is from genome assembly GCA_036397065.1 of Kiloniellales bacterium. Lineage (GTDB taxonomy): Bacteria > Pseudomonadota > Alphaproteobacteria > Kiloniellales > J153 > JAJFGI01. The sequence continues at coordinate 14,071 of DASWJP010000099.1, forward strand.
ATGAATACGAGTCGCAGAGGATACGGCATGTTGTCGTGGAAATAGAACCCGTGCGCCGTATAGGCCACCGTCGGCACGCCGGCCGCCACCGCCGCAAACCGGGCGACAAGAGAAACGCTTGGCGTGTGCACATGAACCATATCGAAACGCTCGCGGCGAAAAATCCGTACCAGCGCGATAAAGGCTTTGATATGGGCCACGGGCGATAGCCGCCTGGCCGATGGGATGTTCTCGAACCGAAAGCCTTCGGCACGCAAGGGATTGAGCATCGGTCCATCGGCGCAAATGCCGACGACCTCATGACCGGACGTGCGAAGCGCGTGAAGCAGCGGTCCAAGCAGCCGGTACATGGTGAAGTCGACGGCGCAAAGTTCGCAGATTTTCATAGCAGTGCCCGCGGTCGCCCGTTCGGGACGCTCGCCATTCGTGGGAAAGTCATCTGGACCGCGCGCGCGCCAATACAGTGCCTGCAATCAGCATGGGCGCCGGTCCGCGCAATTGCATGTGACGCCCAGGGACTCTGTTGATATATCAAACCGGGAATGCCTGCCAGCGTAGGTATGGCTGGCCAACGGCGTTATCTTCTGCTGTGTTGGCACGGGTTTTGGCTTGGGTGGAGCATACAGTTTCTTGAGGGGGCGATCTCGGCAAAATCCGTGACAGCAGCCACCGTGTTCTCGGCGTACCGGATTCTCAGCCGCGCCGCCGGGCCCCTCATCCGCGCCCACCTGCGCCGCCGCGCGGCGGGCGGGCGCGAGGATCTGTTGCGCCTGGGCGAACGCTTCGGCCACGCCGGCTCCGTGCGGCCGCCGGGCAGCCTGGTGTGGATTCACGCCGCCAGTGTCGGCGAATCGGTTTCCGCCCTGCCGATCGTCGAGCGCATCCGGCGCGACTGGCCGGCCCTCACCGTCCTGATTACCACCGGCACCGTCACGTCGGCCAAGCTGATGACCGAGCGTCTGCCCCTCGGCGTGTTGCATCAGTACGCGCCGGTGGATTTGCCGGGCGCCGTGCGCGGTTTTCTCGACCATTGGCGGCCGGCCCTGGGCATGGTCATCGAGTCCGAGCTTTGGCCGAACCTGTTGAGCCGGGCCAAGGCACAGGGCGTCCGCCTGGCCCTGGTGAACGGCCGCATGTCGGCATCCTCGTTTGCCGGATGGCGGCGATTTCGGCCCGTCGCCGCGCGGTTGCTGAGCCTGTTCGATGTGATCCTGGCGCAAACGGAGGAGGACCGGGCGCGTTTCCAGGAGCTCGGCGCCCGGGACGCACGGTGCCTCGGCAACCTGAAATTCGCTGCAGCCGCCTTGTCCGCCGATGCCGGGCATCTGCGCGAACTGCGGGCGGCACTGGGCGAGAGGCCCCGCTGGCTCGCCGCCTCGACCCATCCCGGCGAGGAAGACATGATCGCCAGGGTTCACGCCAAGCTGGCGCCGCGCCACCCCGGTTTGCTCACCATGATCGCTCCACGCCATCCGAACCGTGGCCCCGGCATCGCGGCGCGGTTGCGGGTCTCTGGGCACACCGTGGCCAGGCGGGGCGCCGGTGAGACCCCATCGGCGGCGGCGGGTATCTACGTGGTGGATACCATGGGCGAGATGGGCTTGTGGTACCGGTTGTCCGATATCGTCTTTGTCGGCGGCTCCCTGGTGCCCAGCGGTGGCCACAACCTGATCGAGCCGGCCCGCCTCGGCTGCGCCGTGGTCAGCGGCCCGCACACCAGCAATTTCCGCCGCATGGCCGAGGGCATGATGGGCGCCCAGGCGATACGGCGCGTGCACGATGACGCCGAGCTGGCTGTCACCATCGGAGAGCTTCTGGAGGACGCCACGGCGCGGAAGCAATTGGCTGCGGCCGCCGCCGCCTTTGCCGAAGCCGAAGCCGGAGTCCTCGACGCTATCGTCGCAGCCCTGGCGCCGCTTCTCGACCGGGCGGCTCAGTCCGGCAGGGTATCCGGCTGAGTCCCAAGGCGGGCCGGCGGGTTCAACCGCTCGATCTCCAGCAGAATGGCGCTGTGGTCGTAGCCGGCGCCGCCGTGATCCACCACGGCCTGGAAGAGTTTGCGCACCTCATCGGCCAGCGGCAAGGTCAGACCGGACTCCTTGGCCACCACCGCGACGTTGTTGAGATCCTTCAGATGCATGCGCGCCGGGCCGCCGGGCAGAAACCGCCGGTCGAGCATGCGCTGGCCGTGGATCTGCAGGATCAGGCTGTCGGCGAAGCCGCCCAGCAAGGCCTGCCGGACCGCGGCCGGATCGGCGCCGCCGCGCTCCGCCAGCAACAGGCCCTCCGCCACCGCGCCGATGGCCAGGGCGACGATCACCTGGTTGGCCAGCTTGGCGACCTGGCCGGCGCCGGGCGGGCCGACATGGGTCGGCCGCCCCAAGCACGCCAGCACCGCGCTGCCACGCGCGTAGTCCGCCTCGGTGCCGCCCACCATGATGGCCAGACTGGCCTTCTCGGCGCCGCTCGGCCCGCCCGAGACCGGCGAATCGAGATGGCCGATGCCGACCGCCGCCAGGCGTTGCGCATGGTCGCGGGCCCGTGCCGGCTCGATCGAGCTGGTATCGATCACCAGGCCGCCGCGCGGCATGGCTTCGGCCACCCCATCGCGAAACAGCATGTCCCCCACGGCCGCGCCATCGGCCAGCATGGTGAACACCACATCGGCCGCCTTGGCCGCCGCCGCCGAGGTTTCGGCAACCGTCGCACCACCTTCGGCAAGCGGCTTGGTCTTAGCGACCGTGCGATTCCAAACGGTCACGGCATAGCCGGCCTTGAGCAGATTGGCGGCCATGGGCGCACCCATGATCCCGATGCCGAGAAACGCGATGCGCGGCTTCATTGATCTCGCGACTCCGTCCGATGTGAATACCTGTTGCGGTATCTTAGGCCGCGCGTGCCGCCACGCCGAGGATTAATCGGCGCGGCAGGTTATTCCGTCAGGAGACAAGGGTTCAGCACTCACCCCATCGTGATTCGCCATGGCGGGGCGCGGCCCGGATAGTGTTTCTATGCGCAGGCGACACAGATGGGGCCGCGGCGGCTGGCTCGCGGCGGTTTTGGTCTTTGGTTTCACCGGAACCGCACAGGCTGGCCCCGAGGAATGGGCCGCGGCCTGGCCGAAGACGGATTTCTCCAAGACCGCGGTTGATTTTTCCGAAATCCTCAGCGGCGGCCCACCCAAGGACGGCATTCCATCCATCGACGATCCCAAGTTCGCGGCCGTCTCCGCGATCACCGATCTGGCCGCGACCGAGCCGGTGGTCGGTCTGACCGTCAACGGCGATGCCCGCGCCTATCCGCTGCGCATTCTCACGTGGCACGAAATCGTCAACGATGTGGTCGGCGGTGTGCCGGTGATCGTCACCTATTGCCCGCTATGCAACTCCGCCATCGTCTATGACCGGCGCGTGGATGGCCGGGCTGTCGAGTTCGGCACCACCGGCAAGCTGCGGCATTCCGACTTGGTGATGTACGACCGGGAGACGGAAAGCTGGTGGCAGCAGTTCCTGGGCGAGGCCATCATCGGCGTGCGCGCCGGCACCCGGCTGACCGCCCTGCCGGCGCGGTTGGAATCGTGGGAGAAATTCAAAAGCCGCCACCCGGACGGCCAGGTCCTGATCCCCGATAATCCGGAAATGCGCGCCTATGGCGCCAACCCTTATGTCGGTTACGACGGCGCCGCCGCGCCTTTCCTCTATGCCGGCGCCATGCCGGTGGGAATCGAGCCCATGGCCCGTGTGGTGGCGGTCGGCGACCAGGCGTGGTCCTTGGAACTGCTGCGCCGGGAGAAGCGGATCGAAAGCGGCGATCTGGTGCTGACCTGGGAGGCCGGGCAGAACTCCGCCCTCGATACCCGCGCCATCGCCCAGGGCCGCGACGTGGGCAACGTGCTGGTGCAACGAATGGGCGCCGGCGGCCTGGCGGACATCCCTTACGACGTGACCTTCGCCTTCGTCTTCAACGCTTTCCATCCGCAGGGCACTCTGCACAAGGACTAGACTCGGCCAATTCTCCACAATTGGCGCTGGCCCTCTCGCGGACGCCGGACTAATCTGCCCGTCCTGAACGCAAGGGCGGGTCCTTTGCGACTCGGCGGCGCCCTCCCCGTGCTGCCATGGGGGTGATCCTTTTCGGCCACGGCCCAATATCTCAACAATATATGAGCGGTTTCATGACCGAGAGCGAAGCAATCGCCGAGATTGCGCGGCTCGATCTCAAACGGATCGAATGCGCCGTATCCGACTTCACCAGCATCCCGCGCGGCAAGATTCTGGGCACCGATCTGTTCCTGTCGCGCCGCGAGGTGCGCATGGCGTCGTTCCTGGTCGGTATTACCGTGACCTGCAACGAGCCGGACCGGATGTATACCCACTTCGTGCCGCGCACCATGCCGGACATCCGCTATGTCCCGGATTGGCGGACCTTCGCCGTCGACCCCCTCGCCCAGGTGCCGACCGGCACCGTGCTGTGCGATGCCACGGGTTCGTTCGACTCTCCCCTTGGCGAGACAATGGACTGCGCGGGCCTGTTGCCCAGGACCATATTGAAACGCATTCTGCAGCGCCTTTCGGACGCGGGATATACGTCGCGCGTCGCACCCGAGCTTGAGTTCGCCTTGGTCGCCGTCACGGACCATGGGCCTTCGAGAACCTTGCGGCCGGCGCCCGGCCGCGCGGGCAAACTCGCGCACGAAGAACCCACCGCCGAATCGCTTTCCCTGGAGGCGGCGCATGGCCAGGCGCCCTATTTCGATGCGATGTGGGCGGCGTGCGAGCAGTTGCGCATTCCCATCACCGGCTTTGCCCACGAGGCAACGGCCGGACAGTACGAAGTCAATTTCGCCCCCGGCGAGCCGCTGGCCCAGGCAGATGCGGTGTTCCGCTTCAAGAACCTGGCGCGCGAGCTGGGCCGCCGGCATGGCTTCACGGCGACCTTCCTGGCCAAGCCGTATCCGAATGATACGGGCTCCGGCATGCATTGGCATCTGAGCCTGCAGGACAAGGCCGGCAACAATCCGTTTGCCACCAAGAAAGGACAGCCCTCCGATGCGATGCGTCATTTCATCGGTGGCTGGCAGCGGAGCATTCGCGGGGCGGCGGCGATTTATGCGCCGTATGCCAATTCCTATTTCCGTTTTCTCGACCCCGATGCGTCGCCGTCCAGCGCCGATTGGAGCGGCGACAACCGCGCCGTGGCTTTCCGCATACCGGACAGCGATGCGGCCAACCTCCGGCTGGAAAACCGGCTGCCCGGCGCTGATATCAATCCCTATCTGCTCCTGGCCGTTATGCTGGGCGCGGGGTTGGAGGGCCTGCGCCAAGGCTTGGACCCGACCGAGCCCATCGTTGGCCTTCCCGGCAAGGGAACCGGTCCGAAACTTCCCATGTCCTTGCCGGAAGCGCTCGATGCCTTGGAGACATGCCCGATCCTCGCGTCCGTTCTCGGACAGCCGTTCATCGATCTCTACGGCATGGTGAAGCGCGCCGAGGTCATCGAGCAGGAGGATCCGGCCTTTACCCTGCGCACTCTGCTAACGCGGGCATGACGGTTCGAGCCTAGGCGGCATCCTGCAGGCCACCGGCGGCGCGCACCTCGTCCAATGCCCGGAGGATCACCTCCGGCCCGGCGTTGGGGAGGCGTGCGGTTTCGCTCAAGGTGCGCCGCCAGGCCCGCGCCCCCGGCAGACCGTTAAACAGGCCGAGGATGTGCCGTGTGATGCGGATCGGCGGCACCCCGGCGGCGTGTTGCGCCGTCAGGTAGGGGAGCAGGCCCTCGGCCACCGCCTCGCGGCTGGGCACCGGCTGGGTCGCGCCGAAGAACCGGCGGTCGACCTCGGCCAGGAAATACGGGTTTTCATAGGCGGCGCGGCCGATCATGACGCCATCGACCCGGCTCAGGTGATGCGCCGCCGCGTCCAGATCGGTGATGCCGCCGTTGATGACGATCTCCAGGTCCGGCAAGGCGTCCTTCAGCCGATAGACCATCTCGTAGCGCAGGGGCGGCACCTCCCGGTTCTGGCGCGGGCTCAGGCCCTTCAGCCACGCCTTGCGGGCATGGACGATCAGGCTGGCGCACCCGGCACCGGCGACACGGACGGCAAAATCGTGCAGTTCGACAAAGGATTCGCGGTCGTCGATACCGATGCGGCATTTCACCGTCACCGGCAATGGCGCCGCCTGGTGCATGGCCGCGACGCAGGCGGCGACCAGCGCCGGCTCCGCCATCAAACAGGCGCCAAAGCGGGCGTTTTGCACCCGGTCGCTGGGGCAGCCGGCATTCAGGTTGATCTCGTCATAGCCGCGCGCGGCGGCAATGCGGGCACAGTCGGCCAACGCCGCCGGATCGGCACCGCCCACCTGCAGAGCCACCGGATGCTCGGCCGGATCGAAGTCCAGCAGATCGGCGCGCCGGCCGCGGACGATGGCACCGGTGGGGATCATCTCGCTGTACAGCAGGGCGCGGCGGCTGATCAGGCGCAGGAACACCCGGTCGTGCCGGTCCGTGCGCTCCATCATGGGGGCGATGCAGACCCGGCGGCTCAAGCCGGCCGACTCCGCCGGCTTGCCGCCCCGGCCGGTCATCGCCGGTTTCGCTCTGCCCATTTCTTCCAACTGCATCCGCCAAGCCTCCGGACCCTAAGGTCTTGTGCCACCACGTCCAATACCCCTTCGCCCGGCAAATTGCCAGGTCCGAGACGGATAGGGTTAAGCAATCGGAAACACCCCTGGGGCAATAATCGGCAACAACAACCTTAGGTAGATAATCGTGCCTGCATTGCTAGCATCTGCATCGCGCCTTGACCAATCCGCCGATCCGGCCGCCGAAGCGACGCCAACCAGGCCGCGGGTCCTTCTGGTCGAGGATAGCGAAGATCTGGCGTGGGTCTATCGCCGCTATCTGCGGGACGAATCGATCACCTTGGAGCACGCCCCCACGGGTGCCGAAGCGATGGCCGCCCTCGATGCCGGCCCGCCCGCCGCGGTTCTCTTGGATCTCAACCTGCCGGATATGGGGGGATTGCAGATCCTGCAGCGGATCGTCGACACCGGCATGCCCACCTCCGTCCTGGTCATCACCGGGCAGGGCGATGTGGACACCGCCGTGTCGGCCATGCGCGCCGGCGCCTACGATTTCATGAACAAGCCGGTGCCGCAGGAGCGGCTGCTCATCACCTTGCGCAATGCCATCGAACGGCAGCGGCTGTCGCATCTGGTCGAGAGTTATCGCCGCGATTTCGCCCGCGACCGGTTCCAGGGGCTCATCGGCGCGTCCCTGCCCATGCAGGCGGTCTATCGAATCATCGAAAGTGCCGCCAGCAGCACCGCCACGGTCTTCATCACCGGTGAGAGCGGCACGGGAAAGGAGGTGTGCGCCCAGGCCATCCACGCCTGTTCGCCGCGCCGGGACAAACCATTCATCGTCCTCAATTGCAGTGCCATCCCGCGCGAGTTGATGGAAAGCGAGATCTTCGGCCACGTGAAGGGTGCCTTCACCGGCGCCGTGCAGGCGCGGTTGGGCGCCGCCCGGGCGGCCGATGGCGGCACCCTGTTTCTCGACGAAGTGTGCGAGATGGATATCGGCCTGCAGGCCAAGCTGCTGCGCTTCGCCCAGTCGGCCACCATCAACCCAGTCGGCGCGGACAAGACCGAGCGGGTCGATGTGCGTCTGATCTGCGCCAGCAACCGCGATCCCTTGCAGGCCGTTGAAGCCGGCCAGTTCCGCGAGGACTTATACTACCGTCTGCACGTGATCCCGGTATCCTTGCCGCCCTTGCGCGAGCGGGACGATGACGTGCTGCTTCTAGCCCACCATTTCCTGACCGCCTACGCCCAAGAGGAAGGCAAGGCCTTTGCCTCATTCGAACCGGCCGTGGCGGCGGCGATACTGGCCGATCGATGGCCGGGCAACGTGCGCCAGTTGCAGAATGTGCTGCGCAACATCGTTGTCCTCCACACCGGGACCGAGGTGCGGGTGAGCATGTTGCCACCGCACCTGACCGCCCACGTGGTCACCCAGCTTTCCCGGCCCGAGAACGCCAATCGGCAGGCACCCATCGGCCCGCCGGCGATTCGCCCCCTTTGGCAGACCGAGCGGGATCTCATCGAGGATGCCATTGCCCGGTGCGGCGGCAACATCGACAAGGCAGCGGCACAGCTGCACATCAATCCCTCGACCATCTACCGCAAACGCACGGCGTGGGCGCGCCGCACCGGGTCCTGACCCGCCGGCCGCGGAACGCCTAACCCCTATTGCCGCCGCCGCGGGGTAAGGCTAGGTTTGCCGCCCTCGGGGCCAGCGAGCCGAAAAACGGGTGGGCAGGAGCGGCAATGATCAAAGCGGTTACCTTCGACCTTTGGGACACGATGGTGCACGACGATTCGGACGAGCGCGTCCGCGCCGCCCGGGGTCTGCGATCCAAGAAGCAGGAGCGCCGCCATCTCGTGTGGCAGGCTTTAAGCGCCATTCAGCCCATCGACCGGGAGAAGGTCGAGCTGGCCTACGACGTCGCCGATGCCGCCTTCAATCATGTCTGGCATGATCAGCACATCACCTGGACCATTGGCGAGCGCTTGCGTGTGGTCCTGAAAGGACTTGGACGCACGATACCGGACGCCGCGTTCGCCAAAGTGGTGAAGGCGCACGAGGAAATGGAGGTGGAGATTCCACCGGATGCGATCGAGGGCATCGCGCATGCGTTGGCGGACCTGGCCAACCGCTACAAGCTGTGCGTCATCTCCGATGCGATCGTCACGCCGGGGCGCGGCCTGCGCGCCCTGCTGCGCCTGCATGATCTGGAGCGGTATTTCTCCGGCTTCGCCTTTTCCGACGAAGTCGGCCACTCCAAGCCGCACCGCTCCATGTTCGATTCGGCGGCCAGCCAGCTTGGAGTCTCCCTCTCTGAAATGGTGCACGTGGGCGACCGCGACCACAACGACGTCAAAGGACCGCAGGCCCTGGGCATGAAGGCGGTGCTCTTTATCGCTACCCGCGACCGGGACAAGGACAAGACGACGGCGGATGCCATCTGCGCCCGCCACAAGGAACTGCCGAAAGTCATCGACCGCCTGGCCAAGGCCTAGCGGCGCCAACGGAGTTAACGACTCGATGGCCAATCATCCGCGTTTCATCGTCGTCGACGGCTATGCGCGCGCCGGCCGCGAGGATCTCGCCGCCGGCGGCGCCAGCACGGCCGGCGATCTGTATGCCCGCATGCTTGAGGCCTGCGCGCCCGGATGCCACGTGGATATCTTGTACCCCGCCGACCCGGGATCGAGCCTGCCGAAAGGCGCCGCCATCGCCCAATACGACGGCATTGCCTGGACCGGCTCCAGCCTGACGGTCTATGCCGACGATCCAAAGGTCACGCCGCAGATCGAATTCGCCAAGGCCGCCTTCGCCAACAAGGTTCCCTCTTTCGGCAGTTGCTGGGCGGCGCAGATCGCCGTGATGGCGACCGGCGGCCGCTGCGCCGCCAATCCGAAGGGCCGCGAGATGGGCATTGCCCGCAAGATCGCGTTGACCCCGGAAGGTCGGGCGCATCCACTGTATTTCGGCAAGAAGGCGGTGTTCGACGCCTTCATCAGCCACGACGACGAGGTCACGCACCTGCCCCCCGGCGGCCTGATGCTGGCCAGCAACGGGCATACCCACGTGCAATCGGTGGCGGTCACCCATCAAGGGGGCATCTTCTGGGGCCTGCAATACCATCCCGAGTACGATCTGCACGAGCTGGCCCGCCTCTGCTACTGCCGCAAGCAAAAGCTGGTCGACAAGGGCTTCTTCCGCGACTTGGACGAGGCGCAGAAGTTTGTCGATCAGCTCGAGGCTCTGCACCAGGATCCCAGCCGCAAGGATATTGCGTGGCTGCTGGGCATCGACGAGGACGTGATGAACGAGGACATCCGCCGCGCCGAGACCCGCAATTGGATCGACCACCTGGTGCTGCCCAACATGCGCCACTAGGGCCATGTGCGCGGCCCCCGCGGCGCGCGCCTGGCAGCGCATGCTCAGCGGCCGGCGGCTCGACCTGCTCGATCCGTCGCCGCTGGACGTGGAGATCGAGGATATCGCCCACGGCCTGTCCCGTGTCGCCCGCTGGAACGGTCAGACCTCGGGCGACTGCGCCTTCAGCGTCGCCCAGCATTGCCTTTTGGTCGAGCGGGTGGTGGCCCGCCTGGCGCCGGACAGTCAACGCCGCTGGCGCCTGGCGGCGCTGTTGCATGACGCGCCGGAATACGTCATCGGCGATCTGATCAGCCCGTTCAAGGCCGCCGTCGGCTTGGACTACAAGGCCCTGGAACGGGCGTTGCTGCGGGCCATCCACGTGCGCTTCGGCTTGCCGGCCGAGCTGCCGGAGAAAACCACTGCCCTGATCAAGCGCGCCGACCGGATCGCCGCCTACCTGGAGGCAACCCAGCTCGCCGGCTTCGAGGAGGCCGTCGCCAAACGGGTGTTCGGGCGGCCGCGCCGGCTGGAGCCGATGCGCCTGCGCCCGGTGCCCGCGGCGGAGGCAAAGGCGCGCTACCTGGCCCGTTTTTTCGCCCTGGGCGGCGACAGGAAAACGCCGTAAAACACCGGTACGCGTTGCATCGTAAACCCGTTCGAACATTCATGCCGTCCGTAAAACCCCTCGACTCAGCGCAGATCGAATCCTTCCACCGGGACGGCTTTGTCGCCGCACCGGGATTTTTCGGCGCCGAAGATATGCGGCGCATCACCGGCTGGACCGATGAGATCATCGCGTGGCCGGAAGCACCGGGGCGGCACATGGTCTATCACGAGGACAGTCTGACCCATCCGGGAACGCGCGTGGTTCAGCGTATTGAGGATGTGACACCGTTCCACGGCGGATTCCGCGGACTGTTTTCCCACGGCCGCATGGCGGATGCGGTCGCCGCCCTGTTGGGCGAACCGGCCGTTCTGTTCAAGGACAAGATCAATCTGAAACTGCCCGGCGGCGACGGCTTCAAGGCGCACCAGGATGCCCAGGCCGGATGGAATGTTTACGCCAAGTATTACATCACCGCCCTGGTTTCGATCGATGCCGCAACCGCCGAGAACGGCTGTCTGGAAATGGCCGCCGGTTGGCACCGCCAGGGCCTAGTGGGCAACGAATGGACACCCCTGGGCGAAGGCGAGACCGCCGGCATGGAATTCGTCTCCTATCCGACGGCGCCCGGCGATGCGATGTTTTTCGATTCCTTTACCCCGCACCGCTCAGGGCCAAATTTGACCGATACGGCGCGGCGGGTCCTGTACGCCACTTACAACCGGGCCGCGGAGGGCGACCACCGGGTCCGCTATTTCGCCGACAAGCGGAAAAACTTCCCGCCGGATATCGAACGCGACCCGAACAAGACCTACGTCTTTAGAGTCTGACGCCGCGCCTTGCCGCTGGACGGCAGTCGCATGCTTGGTGCATACCGCCCCATGGCATTCTTCCTGACCGGCATCGGCGTTCTGTCGCTGGCCATCTGGCTGTACCTGATTGCCTTGCGCGGCGGCTACTGGCGCGCGAGCGAGCGGCTTGAGTCCAACTCTGCCGCACCGTCCACCTGGCCGGCGGTGGCAGCCATCGTCCCGGCCCGCGACGAGGTGGCGGTGATCGGCCCGGCCATCGCCTCGCTGTTGGCGCAGACCTATCCAGGCCGGCTCACCGTCCTTCTGGTCGACGACCACAGCCGCGACGGTACCGCGCGTGCGGCCATGGACGCGGCCAGGGCGGCCGGGCGGGCGGAGGCGTTCCATGTGGTGCAGGCCCGGGCGCTGCCCGCCGGTTGGACCGGCAAGCTGTGGGCCCTGGCGGAAGGGGCGCGCCATGCCAAGACCCACCTGGATAACGCCGAGTTCCTGTGGCTCAGCGACGCCGACATCGCCCACGACCCGGAGAACCTGCGCCGCCTGGTGGTCCAGGCCACGGCCCAGCGCCTCGATCTGGTCTCGCTGATGGTCGCTCTCTCCTGTGGCGGCGTGTGGGAGCGTTTGCTGATCCCGCCCTTCGTCTATTTCTTTCAGATGCTCTATCCCTTTGCTTGGTCCAACGATCCGCGCCGGCGCACCGCCGCGGCGGCCGGTGGTTGCGTTCTGGTGCGCCGCATCATTCTGGAGCGCGCCGGTGGCTTCGCCGCCATCAAGAGCGAGCTGATCGACGACTGCGCCCTGGCCCGGCTGATCAAGCATGGGCCGCCGCCGGGCGGGCGCATCTGGATCGGCCTGGCCACCACGGCGCGCAGCATCCGGCCCTATCAGGGTCTGGGCGAGATTTGGCGCATGGTGGCGCGCAGCGCCTATACGCAACTGCGCCATTCGCCGGTGCTGCTGGCCGGTACGCTGCTGTCCATGACCCTGACCTTCCTGACCCCTCCGGCGCTGGTGCTCAGCACGCCGTGGCACGGCAACGCAGCGGCCCTAGCCGCTGGGCTGGCGGCCTGGGCGCTGATGACCGTCTCCGCCTGGCCGACGTTCGCCCTGTACCGCCAACCGCCGTGGCTGGCCGTGCTGTTGCCCGTGGCCGCCGTCTTCTACAGTGCCATGACCTTCGATTCGGCCCTGCGCCACTGGCGCGGCCGGGGCGGCACATGGAAAGGCCGGGTGCAGGGCGCCGCGGTGGAAGACCAACGGCCCGGACAGTAGACTTGGGCGCGGTAGACTTGGGCGCGCGGGAATCGGGGACCAGGGGGACGATGAGCCAGGCCATCGAGACGCCTTCGGGCAAGGGCGCGGCGGACGAGAATTTTCCCGTCGGTTCCTGGCTGCTGCCAGCGCGCCTGCGGCCGCATGTGGCGGTGTTCTATCGCTTCGCCCGGGCCATCGACGACATCGCCGACAACCCGGCCCTGGCAGCCAACGACAAGATCGCCCGCCTGTCCCGATTCGCAGCGGCTGTCGAAGGGGACACCGGCGACGATCCGGCCCTGGCCACGGCGATTGCCATTCGGCGAAGCCTGGCCGAAACCGGCGTCCCGGCGCGCCATTGCCTCGATCTCATCGCCGCCTTCAAGCAGGACGCCACGAAGCTGCGCTATGCGGATTGGGACGAATTGATGGGCTATTGCGCCCTGTCCGCCAATCCGGTCGGTCGCTACCTGCTCGATCTGCACGGCGAGGACCGAGCCGACACTGCCGCGTCCGATGCCCTGTGCAGCGCCTTGCAGGTGCTCAATCATCTGCAGGACTGCGGCGACGACCGGCGCGCCCTCGACCGGGTGTATTTGCCCCTCGATTGGCTGACGGCGGCGGGCGCGGATGTGACCGATCTCGATGCGTCCGCGTGCAGCCCCGGCCTGCGCCGGGTCATCGACCAGTGCCTGGATGGCGTCGACGATCTGATGGCCGCCGCCCGGACGCTGCCAGCGCGGCTGAAGAGCCGGCATCTGGCCATGGAGTCGGCGGTCATCGTGCGCCTGGCGATTCGCTTGACGGCGTTGCTCCGCGCCGGCGACCCGCTGGCCGGCCGCGTGGCCTTGCGCCGGCACGATTTCGTTGCCTGCGGCCTGCGCGGTGCCGGCGGCGAGTTGTGGCGGCGGATGCTCGCGCCATGACCAAAGCCGCGCGGGCAAACATCGCGAAGCCGGCGGCCAGCGAGGCCGCCGCAAAGGCGCGGGTCAACGCAGTGGTCGCCCGCTCCGGCACCTCGTTCCTGTGGGGCATGCGCATTCTGCCGCCGCCGCGCCGGGCGGCCATGTATGCCATCTATGCCTTCTGCCGGGCGGTCGACGACATCGCCGACGAACCGGCCCCGACAGAGGCGAAACTGGCGCGCCTCGACCAATGGCGGCAGGAAATCGACCTCTTGTATGACGGCCGGCCGCGCGACCCGATCACCATCGCCTTGCGCCAGCCGGTCGCGGACTATGCGTTGCCGCGCGCGGAGTTTCTGGCCGTCATCGACGGCATGGAGATGGATGCGCGCGAAGTCATGCATGGCCCCGATCCCAAGGACTACGCCCTCTACTGCCGGCGCGTCGCGGGTGCGGTGGGCAAGCTGTCCATCCACGCCTTTGGCGATACCAGCCCGGCGGCGCAAGAGTTGGCGGTCGTCCTGGGCGAAGCCCTGCAGACCACCAACATTCTGCGCGATGTGGCGGAGGATGCGGCCCGCAACCGCCTCTATCTGCCCAGCGATCTGCTCGACGCCCACGGCATCGAAAGCCGGACCGCCGAAGCGGTGCTGGCGCATCCGGCCCTGCCGCGGGTCTGCGCCGATCTGGCGGCCCGCGCCCGGGCGCGCTTTGCCGAGGCCCGGGCCCTGTTGGCGCGCTGCGACCGCCGCCGCATGCGTCCGGCGGCCTTGATGCTGGCGGTCTACGCCCGTGTCCTGGCGCGCCTGGAAACGCGTGGCTGGCACCGGCTGGATGTACCAGCGCGGCTTTCGCGCGGTGAAAAGCTTTGGATCGTCATCCGCCACGGTTTGCTTTGATGTCGCCAAAGCCCAAGGTCCACGTGGTCGGCGCCGGTATCGCCGGCCTCTCTTGCGCCGTGCGCCTGGTGCGCGAAGGGCATGACGTGCACGTGCACGAGGCGGCGGCGCAGGCGGGCGGCCGGTGCCGCTCCTATCACGATGCCAAGCTCGACCGGATGGTCGACAACGGCAACCACCTGCTGCTGACCGCCAACCGGGCCGCCATCGCCTATGTGGACGAGATCGGCGCCCGCCACACCCTGCAGGGCCCGGCGCAGGCGGCCTTTCCCTTTATGGACCTGCGCAGCGGCGAGCGCTGGACCGTGCAGCCCAACGGCGGTCCGGTGCCGTGGTGGCTGCTGTCCCCCGCCCGGCGCATTCCCCATACCCGGCCGTGGGCGTACGCCGCGGGCTTGCGATTGGCTTTCGCCGGACCGGAGGCGACCGTTGCCGACTGCTTGGACCGGCAGGACCCGCTGTGGGCGCGGTTCTGGGAACCCTTGACCGTGGCCGCCCTGAATACGGCGCCGGAGGAAGCCTCGGCCCGCCTGTTGTGGCTGGTGGTGCGCGCCACCTTTGCCCGGGGCGAAGCGGCCTGCCGCCCCTTGATCGCCAGGGATGGCCTGGCCGCCAGCTTCGTCGACCCGGCCATGGCCAAGGTGCGGGCGGGCGGCGGTGCGATCGACTTCAACCGCCGCCTGCGCGCCATCGTTTTTGCTGGCGACCGGGCCCAGCGCCTGGATTTTGGCGAGACCCAGGTGCCGCTGGCCGAGGGCGACCGCCTGGTCCTGGCCGTACCGCCGCCGGTGGCGGCGTCCTTGCTGCCCGACCTCCAGGCCCCGCATGACATGCGGCCCATTGTGAATGCCCATATCCGCCTGCCGGCTCCGCCGGTCCTGCCCGCGGGCTTGTCCGGAGACTTGCCCCTGCTCGGCCTGATCGGCGGCACCACCCAATGGCTGATCGTCCGCGGCGATGTGGTCAGCCTGACCATCAGCGCCGCCGCCGGCCAGGCGGCTGAAAACAGCGAGGCCCTGGCCGATACCCTGTGGCGGGAGGCGGCGGCGGCCCTGGCCCTGGACCTGCCCGAGGCACCGCCGGTGCGTATCGTCAAGGAACGCCGCGCCACCATTGCGCAAACCCCTCAGGCCTTGCGCCTGCGCCCGCCGGCGCGCACCCCCTGGCACAACGTGGTGCTGGCCGGCGATTGGACCGATACGGGCTATCCGGCAACCATCGAAAGCGCCGTCCGTTCCGGCTGGTCTGCGGTGCGGGCGTGCACGGACTCGCGCTAAACGGGTGATATGACGCCCCGTCGCAACCACGCCGTTCCGCTTGCGTCGGCTGGTTGGCATGACTAAGTAGAGCCGCTAGACTTTTATTGCAGTTTCATTGCGAGTTCCTGTACCTCACCCATGACCGAATTCGACCGACTATCCGAGGCCCGCCGGGCTACCCATGGCGACCAGCGGGCGGCAGATGTGGTGGAAACGCGCGGTGACTCCACCGACTCACCAGCGATCCTCGACGATCTGACCGAGGCCTCCCCGTCCGACGAAGCGTTGGACCGGCTGGTGCGTGAGCAGCGCCAGGCGCTCAAGGGCGTGCAGCGCCCGGACGGCCATTGGGTGTTCGAATTCGAGGCGGATGCCACCATCCCGGCGGAATACATTCTGCTGCGGCACTTCCTCGGCGACATCGACGAGGATCGGCAGCGGCGCATCGCCAATTACCTGCGCGGCATTCAGAACGAAGACGGCGGCTGGCCGCTGTTTCATAAGGGCGTTGTGGATCTCAGTGCCACCGTAAAAGCCTACTTCGCCTTGAAGCTGGCGGGCGACGCTCCGGAGGCGCCGCACATGGCGCGGGCGCGGCAAGCCATTCTCGACCGGGGTGGGGCGGCACAGTGCAATGTCTTCACCCGCATCGCCCTGGCCCTGTTCGAGCAAGTGCCGTGGCGCGCCGTGCCGGAAATGCCGGTCGAGATCGTGCTGCTGCCGCGCTGGTTCCCCTTCCATCTGTCGAAGGTGTCCTATTGGTCGCGCACGGTGATCGTGCCGCTGTTGATCCTGATGGCGCTGAAACCGCGCGCCCGCAATCCGCGCGGCGTGCGCATCGACGAATTGTTCCAGCGGCCGCCGAACGACGAGCGCTTTCCCATGAACGCCACCGGGGATGCCCTGGGGGCGTTTTTCGCCGGCCTCGATGTGGTTCTGCGCACGGCCGGACAGCGGTTGCCGCAAGGCAGCCGCAAGCGGGCCATTCGCAAGGCCCTCAAGTTCATCACCCCGCGCCTGAACGGCGAGGATGGCCTGGGCGGCATTTTTCCGGCCATGGCGAACGTGGTCATGGCCTTCGAGGCCCTGGGACGCTCGCGCGACGACCCGGAGTTCGTCATGGCCCGCAAGGCGGTGGACAAGCTGCTGCTAGACCGCGGCCCCGATGCCACCTATTGCCAGCCGTGCCTGTCGCCGATTTGGGATACCTGCCTGGCGATGCATGCCATGCTGGAAGCCGGCGAGGATCCGGACTCCGCGACCTTGCAGAAGGCCAGCGATTGGCTGCTGGAGCGGGAGATCACCGATGTGGTCGGCGATTGGGAATGGCAGCGCCCGGGCCTGCCGCCCGGCGGCTGGGCCTTCCAGTACCGCAACGACTTTTACCCCGACGTGGACGATACGGCGGTCGTGGTGATGGCCCTGGATCGCGCCGGCGATCCGCGCACCCGCCCGGCCATCGACCGCGCCACCGACTGGGTCCTGGGCATGCAGAGCGGCAACGGCGGCTGGGGCGCCTTCGATGCGGAGAACAAGTACTACTATCTGAACAGCATTCCATTCGCCGATCATGGCGCCCTGCTGGACCCGCCGACTGTCGACGTGACCGCCCGCTGCCTGTCCATGCTGGCCCAGCTCGGCTTTTCCAACAGCCATCCGGCCATCCGCAAAGGTCTGGATTTCCTGCGCAAGGAGCAGGAGGCGGACGGGTCCTGGTTCGGCCGCTGGGGGGTCAATTACATTTACGGCACATGGTCGGCGCTGTGCGCCTTCAACGCCTGTGACGAGGACATGGCGGCCGCGCATATCCGCAAGGCGGTGGCCTGGCTCAAGAGCCGGCAGCGGCCGGATGGCGGCTGGGGCGAGGATTGCGCCACCTACTGGCCGGACCGGCGCACCATGGCCAAGGACTCCACCGCCTCGCAGACCGCCTGGGCGCTCATGGCTCTGATGGCGGCGGGCGAGGTGGACTGCGCCGCCGTCCGGCGCGGCATCGCCTATCTGGAAGCTGCCCCCCGCCAAGGCGCCAAGTGGCGCGAGGCCCTCTATACCGGCATCGGCTTTCCCCGCGTCTTCTACCTGAACTATCACGGGTACAGCGCGTATTTCCCCCTGTGGGCCTTGGCCCGTTACCGCAATCTGCTGCGCAGCAACGAGGGGCGCGTGCGCTTCGGCATGTGACGCGCATCGCCGTCGTCACCGGACTCGCCGCGGAAGCCAAACTTATTCAGAAGGCCCATCGCCGCGCCGGGCGCGATGCCCCGCCGATGGCCTGTGCCGGTGCCGATTCGGGCCGGGCGCAGGCCCATGCCGCCCGCCTAATCGCCGAGGGCGCCACCGTATTGCTCAGCTTCGGCCTGTGCGGCGGCCTGGATCCGGCGCTGCGCCCCGGCGATTTGCTTCTCGCCGAGACCGTGCTTCTCCCGGACGGCACCCGCCTGCCCACATCTGCGCCGCACCGCCACCGGCTGCGCGCACGCTTGGAAACCGCCGGAATCCGCTCTGTCGGCGGTACCCTCGCCGGCAGCGACGGACCCGTGGCAACCGCCGAGGCCAAGCGCGCCCACTTCGCGCAAACCGGCGCCTGTGCCGTGGATATGGAGAGCCATGGGGTGGCCGGTGCGGCCCAGGCCGCCGGCGTGCCGATGCTGGTACTACGCGCCGTGGCCGATCCGGCGGCACGCACCCTGCCGCGCGCGGCCTTGGCCGTCGTCGGGCCCGATGGGCGCCTGCGGGTGTTTCGCGCCCTGGCCACCATGTACGTGCGGCCGTGGGAAGGCCCGGCGCTGGTCCGCCTGGCCTATGAAGCGCGTTTGGGCTTCGATACCCTGGAGCGTGTGGCCGCCGAGCCGGACCTGTTATTCGGCGGCGACTGAGCCGGAGCCCTTGCTCTGATCCCCGCCCGCCGGCTTCGCGTGCATGTCGGCGGCGGCGCCGGACACCAGCTTGTCGAAGATGAATTCGGCCGGGCGTTGCTTATCCAAAGCGATCTCCGGGGCCATGGGCGCGTGCGTTTCGAAGCCCGACAGGGCCACGCGCAAGGCCTTCAACGGATGAGCCACGGTGTCGTTGACCGCCGTCGCTTCGTAGCCGCAATGGACCATGCAATTGGCGCACTTCTCGTAATTGCCGGTGCCGTACGTTTCCCATTCGGTCTCGTCCATCAACTGGCGGAACGTACGGGCGTACCCCTCGTTCAATAGATAGCAGGGCCGCTGCCAGCCGAAGATATTGCGCGTCGGGTTGCCCCACGGCGTGCATTTGTAAGTTTGATTGCCGGCCAGGAAATCCAGGAACATGGTGGACTGGCTGAACTGCCACTTGCGGCCCTTGCCACGGCGGAAGATATCGCGGAACAGGGTCTTGGTTTGTTGCCGGTTGAGGAAATGCTGCTGATCCGGCGCCCGTTCGTACGCGTACCCCGGCGATACGGTGATGCCCTCGATGCCAAGGCCGGTCACGAAATCGAAAAACTCGGCCACCCGTTCCGGCTTGGCGTTGTCGAACAGGGTGCAATTGATGTTGACCCGGAATCCCGCCGCCTTGACCACTTGGATGGCCTTGACGGCGCGCTTGAACACGCCTTTTTGATCGACCGAGTGGTCGTGCTCCGTCTCCAGCCCGTCCAGATGCACCGAGAAGGTGAGATACGGGCTCGGCTTGAACAGGTGCAGCTTCTTTTCCAGCAGCAGCGCGTTGGTGCACAGATAGACGAAGCGCTTGCGCTTGACCAATTCGGCCGCGATCTCGCCGATTTCCTTGTGCAACAGCGGTTCGCCGCCCGGAATCGAGATCACCGGGGCGCCGCATTCCTCGGCGGCCTCGACGCATTCAGCCACCGACAAGCGGCGATTGAGGATCGCGTCCGGATAGTCGATCTTGCCGCAGCCCGGGCAGGCCAGATTGCAGCGGAACAACGGCTCGAGCATGAGTACCAGCGGGTACCGGGCTCGCCGCAGGATCCGCTGTTTCAGGATATAGGCGCCGACACGAAACTGTTGCCGTAAAGGTACCGACACGAGACAACCTCTCACAAAACTCGACTGGCCCGGCACTGGGCTGCCTGGGCACAGCCGCTATCCCTAGCGCCTTTGTCCGGCCCTGCCAAGCGGGTTGCCGGGATCACTTTTTGGCCAGGTAGCCGGCCGCCTGGAACCACCGCACCGCATCGGCCAGGGCTTCATGCGCCGGCCGCGCCCGATAGCCCAGCGTTGCCGCCGCCTTGGCGCTGGAAAAGTACATTTTCTTGCGCGCCATGCGCACCCCATCGGCGGTGGCAAACGGCTCCCGGCCGCTCAACCGCGCCCAGGCTTCGGCGCCGTAGGCGATGGGCAGCACCAGATTGTGCGGCAAGCACAGGCGCGGCGGCCGCCGGCCGCTCAGGCGGGCGATCTCGGCCAGAATCTCGCGCAGGGTCAGATTTTCCCCGCCCAGCACATAGCGCTCGCCAATGGCCCCGTGGTCGAAGGCCAGCAGGTGCCCGGCCGCCACGTCCTCCACGTGCACCACGTTGAGGCCGGTATCGACGAAGGCCGGCATGCGCCCGGTCGCCGCTTCGACGATCATGCGCCCGGTGGGCGTCGGCTTGATGTCGTGCGGGCCGATGGGCGTGGATGGATTGACGATGACCACCGGCAAGCCCTCCTCGCCCACCAAGCGGCGCACCGCCTCCTCGGCCTGGTACTTGGAGCGCTTGTAGTGACCGATCATGTGGTCGAGACTGACCGGCGTGTCCTCGTCCGCCGGCGTGCCGCCCGCGTGCAGACCGAGCACCGCCACGCTGCTGGTATAGACGATGCGCGTCACACCCGCCTCGGCGGCGGCGCACAACAGGCGCGTGCTGCCGGCCACGTTGGTCTCGTAGATCTCGGCCGAGCGCGGCACCCAGATGCGATAGTCGGCGGCCACGTGATACAGCGCCCGGCACCCGCGCACGGCCCGCGCCAGGGAGGCAGCGTCGTTTAAATCGCCCTCTACCACCTCCACCGGCAGATCGGCGATATTGCGCCGGTCGCTGGCGGCACGCACCAGCACACGGACGGCCTCGCCACGGGCCACCAACTGCCGGGCGACGGCCGAGCCGACGAAGCCGGTGGCGCCGGTGACCAGGACGGTCATCGGCCGGTGTCGCTGGCCAGCCGCGGCAACTCCTCGTCCGAGGGAAGATCGAGCAGGCTGGGAAACACTTCGCGCCGGGCCTTTTGCAGGTCTTCGGGAAAGTCGATCTCGACCCAGGGCAGGCCGGTGATGTCCTCGACGTCGAAGGTCTTGGGCGGCGCGGCGAGGATCACGTCGCGCATGGCCTCCTCGTACATGGCATCGCGGCGCCTGGCGGTCACGTGGCGGTCGGCGGCGGCCCAGACCTTGCGGGCGATATCCGGGGCAAAGCGGCAAAAGCCGATCCATTCGCCCCACCAATCGTGCGCCAATTTCGGGCGCTTGTGGAAATCGACCAGCACACCGTCGCGCATGCACAGCTTCACCGGGTCCTCGCCTTCTTCGATTTGCCGGTCCATGAGAAAACAATTGTCATGGGCGCTGTTCAGCAAGCGGACCATCAGGCGTTGGTCATAGAGCACATCGCCATCCATGAAGATCATGGGCTCACCGGCATTGAGCGCATCGCGCAGGGTCCAGAACGACACGATCGATCCGGCCTGATAATCCGGATTTTGCCGGGTGGTCACCATATCCCGGGCACCGATGCGCTCCACCTCCGCCTCGACCTCCTCGGCCCGGTAGCCGACCACCAGATCGACATGGCCGATCCCGCATCGGCGCAGGATGGCGATATGGCGGGACAGCAAGGTTTCGCCGCCGAATGGCAATAATATTTTCGGCGGCAGCGTCCGGTCGTTCAGGCGCTGGCCGATCCCGGCCGCCAGAATACCCACTCTCATCGTCGCACCTTTCATCCAGCGGCCAATGGCGCCAGAGAATCCCGGCCGCGGCACGTCTTGTCAACACGCTCCGTCATGCCAATGTGACTTAGCCTGGGTGCGCGCGACAGCTTGGGGATGGTCTGCTAGACTCCCGCGTACAGCAGAGGGTGCCGGCGTTCGGTGCCCGGCGGCAAGGAGGGATCGGACGTGTTGTCCCGGTTACGTGCCATGGTCAGTGTGTTGGCAGTCGCCGCCGCAGTCGGGCTCGCCGGTCCGGTGCAGGCGGCAACCACCAGCCCTTCGGACGTGGTTGCCCGGCTCAACGATACCGTGCTGTCCGTGATGCAGGACGCCAAGCCGCTTGGCTTTCAGGGACGATTCGATCGCCTGGCCCCGGAATTGCTCGGCGCCTTCAACTTTCATGTGATGGCCAGCATCGCCGTCGGCAAATACTGGACCGGGTTGGATACGGCGCAACGCCGGCGCCTGATCGACGTATTCGGCCGGACCAGCATCGCCACCTACGCGGAACGCTTCGACGGCTATGGCGGCGAGCATTTCGAGGTCGTGGAGGAAACACAAGGCCCGCGCGATTCCGTTCTGGTGCGCAACAAGTTGATCAAGACCGATGGCGACAGCGTGGAGATAAATTATTTGCTGCGCGAATACGATGGGCGCTGGCGCGTCGTCGACGTGTTCCTGGACGCCAAGTACAGCGAGATGGCGTTGAAACGCTCGGAATACACGTCGGTCATCTCCAACCAGGGATTCGACACTCTGATTCAAAGCCTGGAAGACAAGCTGGAGCAGATGTCCGAGCGGCAGTAAGGCCGGAGGCGGCACTCAATCCCGCAAGCCGTCGAGATCCCGGCTCAGATCGCGCCCAGCGCCTGGGCCAGATCCTCCTTCAGATCCTCCACATCCTCCAGGCCGACGGAAATGCGGAGCAATCCGTCGGTGATGCCCAGGACCGCCCGCTCCTCCGGCTTCAGCCGCTGATGCGTGGTGGTCGCCGGATGGGTGACCAGGCTCTTCGAGTCGCCCAGATTGTTGGAGATGTCGATCAGCTTCAGCGCCCGCAGGACGCGAAAGGCACCGGCTTTGCCGCCGTCCAGCTCGACGGTGACGATGCTGCCGGCCCCGCTCATCTGCCGGCGCGCCAGCTCTGCCTGGGGATGACTGTCCAGGCCGGGATAGAGCACTTGGCGAACGCCCGGCCGGCCCTCCAGAAAACGGGCCAGCTCCCCGGCATTGATCACATGTCGCGCCAGGCGCAGTTCAAGGGTTTCCAGCCCCTTCAACAGCACCCAGGCATTGAACGGACTCATCGCCGGCCCGGTGTGGCGCAGGAAGGATTGCAAATGATCGTCGATGAAGCTTTGCGCGCACAGAATGGCCCCGCCCAGGGTCCGCCCCTGGCCGTCCATGTGCTTGGTGGCCGAGTAGACCACGATGTCGGCGCCCAAGGTCAGCGGCTGTTGCAGCAACGGCGAGGCAAAAACGTTGTCGACAATTAACCGCGCGCCCGCCGCCCGGGTCAGCTTGGCCAGGGCCGCCAGATCGATGATCTCCAAGTTCGGATTGGACGGCGATTCGACGAAGACACATGCGGCGCCGTCCGCCAATGCGGCTTTCCAGGCGCCCATGTCGCGGCCATCTACCATTTCGGTCCGGATGCCATAGCGCGGCAGGATCTCGGCGATGATGTACTGGCACGAGCCGAACAGGGCGCGCGAGGCCACCACCCGGTCGCCGGCCTTCACCTGGCACATGATGGAGGCGAACACCGCCGCCATGCCGCTGGCCGTGGCCCGGCACGCCTCGGCTCCCTCGAGCAGGCGCAGGCGTTCCTCGAACATGGAGACGGTGGGATTGGCATAGCGCGAGTAGACGTAGCGATCGCTCTCGCCCTTGAAGGCCGCCTCCGCCTCCTCCGGCGTGCTATAGACATAGCCGGAGGTCAGGTAGAGGGCTTCGCTGGTTTCATCGAAGGCGCTGCGGGCAAGTCCGCCGCGCACCAGATTGGTCTGCGCCCGATAAGTGGGTTTGTCCCGCGCCATGTCCCGGCCCTAGTTCTGCGACCAGGGCAAGCCGGCGGCCTTCCAGCCATCCGCCAAGCCGCGGTGACCGCTCTCGTCATGCGGCCCCTCGAAACCGCCGGCCACGTTGTAACAGGTGCGGTAGCCGCGCCCGGTCAGCTCGATGGCGGCGGAGCGCGACCGCGCACCGGACCGGCATAACAGCAGCACCGTCTGTTCCGGCTTGACCCCGGCGTTGGCAACCTGGGCCACGAAGTCGGCGTTCTTCGCCATGCCCGGATAGAACTGCCAACACGCCAGCACGGTCCGTTTGCCCAGGGTGGACAGGTCGGGCACGCCGACAAACTGCCACTCCGCCTCGCTGCGCACATCGACAAGCACCGCCTGCGGATCGCTTTGCAGCTTCTCCCAGGCTTCGCGCGACGTGATATCGCCGGCATAGCTTTGACTCATTCAAACCTCCCCGCCGCACGTCAGCGCCATAAGGCCCACGCGCGGCACTCGCATCACTTCAGGCGGCAGCGCTCACCCGTCACCTGAACGAAACCCTGTTCGCCCATCGTCGCCGTGAACCGATGCTCTTCATCGCCGATCACCACCGAGGTATGCAAGGGCAGCTTGCCGGTCACTTCCGCCACCTTGCCCCCGATCTGGGTCAGGATCAATTTGATCGGCTGCGCCGGGTCGAACCAGGCTTCGGCCTTGCCCTGCGCATTGGTGGCGGATTCACCGCGGGCCGTGACCGTAATTCTGTTATCGGCGAAGTTTATGGAATCGTTGGTCCCCGAGAACAAGAGCGTCTGAACCATGAAACGCTTGCTGACCGGCCGTTCCGGACAGTTGGGGGTGTTGACCGCGGCGCCGATGAGGAACTGCAGACGCTCAACCTCCACCCCGGTGTCGAGCTTTTCGCGGACCAGCACCAGCAGATCCGCCACCGGCCCGCTGGGTATGCCTTTTTGCGCCTCTCGCAGGCGTTCCTCAACCACCATCACATTGGCCTGCAAGTCCGTGTTGTGCTGTTGCAGGGCACCCAGCCGCGTTGAAAGCGCGTCGATCTGCGCCTGCAGTTCCGTCAGCCGGTGCACTTCCTGGGACGAGCCAACCTCATAGGCAAAACCAGCGGCGCCAACCACGGCGCCGATCACCAGGACCCAGCGAATGGTGGCCCACCGGACCCGCCGCCGCCGGCGCAACTGGGTATCGTACAGGCCAAGGGTCATCCGCGTCTCCGTGGTTCCGTCCGGGGTGTCAGCCTAGTCATGCGCCCACGCTGTGCAAGTGGATTGCGTGCCCCCGGCTTGGCAAGGCGCCGCGCCCCGCGATATAACAGTTTCAAGATCATGAGCAAGCATCGGCATACGGAACCGCCGTCTGAGCTGGTCCTGCGCGTCAAGGCACTGGAATCACTTCTGGTGGAGAAGGGGCTGGTGGATCCGGCGGCCCTTGATGTGCTGATCGATACCTATGAGAACAAGGTCGGTCCGCGCAATGGGGCCCGGGTGGTCGCCCGGGCCTGGACCGACCCGGCCTATAAGGCCCGCCTCCTCTCCGATGCCAGCGACGCCATCGCCGAGTTCGGCTTCACCGGCCGCCAGGGCGAAGACATGGTGGTGCTGGAAAACACCGCCAAGGTCCACAACCTCACGGTCTGCACCCTCTGTTCCTGCTATCCGTGGCCGGTCCTGGGCCTGCCTCCGGTCTGGTACAAGTCCGCGCCCTACCGGTCGCGCGCCGTGCGCGATCCGCGCGCTGTGTTGCGCGAGTTCGGCCTGGAGCTGCCCGAGGACGTCGAGATTCGCGTCTGGGACAGCACCGCCGAACTGCGCTATCTGGTCCTGCCGGAACGCCCGGCGGGTACGGAACAGCTCGGTGAGGAGGCGCTTGCCGCCCTGGTCACCCGCGATGCGATGATCGGTGTCGCGAAGGTCGCGGGGCCGGCATGAATGGCGTCCACGATCTGGGCGGCATGGATGGCCACGGCCCCATCGCCTATGAGGTGGACGAGCCGGTTTTCCATGCCGAGTGGGAACGGCGGGTCTTTGCCATGACCATCGCCATGGGCTTCTATGGCGCCTGGAACATAGATTCCTCGCGTCACGCGCGCGAGCGCACACCGGCGGCCGAGTATCTGTCGTCCAGCTACTATGAAATCTGGCTCGGCGGCCTGGAACGGCTCTTGGACGAGAGCGGCCTGCTGCCCCGGGCCGAGACCGAGGCCCGGATCGCCGCCTTGCGCGCGCAGGCCGGCTGATGCCGGTCCTGACCGCCACCGACGCGCCAGCCCTATTGCGCAAGGGCGGTTCGGCACGCGTGGACGCCGATATTCCGGCCCGCTTCGCCCCCGGCGACCGGGTGGTGGTGCGCAACCTGAACCCGCGCGGCCATACCCGGGCCCCCCGCTATGTCCGGTGCAAGGCGGGGGTCATCGACCGCGACCACGGCGTGTTCATCTTTCCCGACACCCATGCCCATGGACAAGGCAAGAACCCGCAACATGTCTATAGCGTCCGCTTCTCCGCCCGCGATGTATGGGGCGACGAGGCCGCACCCCGCGACGCACTTTATGTCGATCTTTGGGATGATTATCTGGCGCCGGCATAGGTCCGCTGGTCAGCGGCGCCGGTCATGACCGGGTCTGCCCTGCCGCCCCTGGCCGGCCAGCCGCGCGATGACACCGGGCCGGTTTTCCGCGAGCCCTGGGAGGCGCAAGCCTTTGCCATGACCCTGAAGCTGCACGAGGGTGGCTGGTTCACTTGGCCGGAATGGGCCGCCGCCCTGGCGGGCGAGATCGCCGCCGCCAAGGCCCGCGGCGAGCCGGATTCGGGCGACACCTACTACCACCATTGGCTGGCGGCGCTGGAAAAGATGGTGGCCGCCAAGACCCTGATCCGGGAGGCCGATTTGCGGGAACGCCGGGACGCCTGGGCGGCGGCGGCGCGCGCTACGCCGCACGGCCGGCCGATCGTCCTGCCGCCAACCGGCGATTAGGCCGGCTGCACGGAGGGTATGAGCTAGATGTTCAGTCCCGGCATTTGATGGAGAGGATCAAACATCTAGGTTCGGTTAGTTGCCGGATGTCTGGCTGGCCACTTGATAGCCCTGGCCCAGCTTGGCCTGGTAGAAGATGTGGCGGCCGATCGTGCGGCCCTGAACGAAGTCGTTGCGCCAGGCCGGGCTGACATAGTCGGCGTGGTACCACAGGGCTCCCTCGGTCGGGTCGTCGGTCTGCCCCCAGTAGATGGCCAGGGCCAGCTCGCTGCTGTGCTGCCAATCCCGCCGATTGCGCGGGGTGTCGCTGCGCCCATCGCACCACCAGCTGAACTGGCAGCGATGGCGCCGGATCTCGCCGCCTTGCTGAACCACCTCGCAAACCGTGCTTGGGAAACGGCCGCTGAGGACCCGGTTCAACACCACGTGGCCGACGGCCAGCTTGCCCTCGTCGGGTTCGCCACGCGCCTCGTGGTAAATGTTCAGGGCCAGACAGGCGATCTCATCGCGGGGATCACCCAGGGTCGGGCGGCGAAACGCCAGCCGCTCGCTCTTTTCGGTTTCGAGAAGGGACCAGAAACTGCTGCGCTTGGCCTCGACGGCCACCACTTCGCGCTTGGTCCCCTCAGTGGCCACCCAGCGGCCGATGAGGCCGGCACCGTTATTGGCCTGGCCGGCCCATGCGGAACCGCTGAGGTAAATGGCATAGCCAAGCAGGCCAGCCCAAATGGCGATTCGCAGGTACCGCCGATCTCCTCGTACGCCGCGACTTCTGGCGACTGTGTTGATCATAGCCCTTCCCCATCACCCTGTGTGCGAGGCAGCACACCTTTTGGACTTTACCCCCAGGTCCGTACGGTGCTCCCCAAAAGCCACCGCTACCTCGCGACGTTAGGAAGATATTTACAGGGCATTAACACGAATGTCAAAAGAAAAAGCGGCGTATTTTAAGTAAAATTAACTATATCTACAAAAACACATATATTATTTACCATTAAAATCATCAAATCACAGTTATTTACAAGAATACGCAGAAATTATTGTCGAACAAAAAGTTATTATGTTAACCACGTGATAATCACCATGAAGTCGATTGGGCTTTATTATGGGATGATCTTGTGGCGGAGCCGGTGGGAATTTCCGGTCCATTCTCTCTGGCCACACCCTGGCATGAACGGCCGGAAGCGGGCATATAGAGGGGCATGACCGCCACCCTCGCCGAGCCCATCGTTTCGCCGTTCACCAAAGCGGAAAGCCAGCCGCTGCGCATCAGGTCGGACTTTTCGCCGGCCGGCGATCAGCCGCAGGCCATCGAGGAGCTGGTGGAAGGCATCGCGCGGGGCGAGCGCGACCAGGTGCTTCTTGGGGTCACCGGCTCCGGCAAGACCTTCACCATGGCCAAGATCATCGAGCGGCTGCAGCGGCCGGCCCTGGTCCTGGCCCCCAACAAGACCCTGGCGGCGCAACTCTATACGGAGATGTGCGGCTTCTTCCCCGGCAACGCCGCGGAATACTTCGTCTCCTACTACGACTACTACCTGCCCGAGGCGTATGTGCCGCGCAGCGACACCTATATCGAAAAGGAAAGCTCGATCAACGAGCAGATCGACCGCATGCGCCATTCCGCCACCCGCGCCCTGTTCGAGCGCGAGGACGTGATCATCGTCGCCTCGGTCTCCTGCATCTACGGCATCGGCTCGCCGGAGACCTATGCCACCATGACGGTTAGCGTCACCAGGGGCGAAACCGTGCAGCGCAATGCCCTGATGGGTTCCCTGGTCGAGCTGCACTACAAGCGCAACGATATGGATTTTCACCGCGGCACCTTCCGGGTGCGCGGCGATACGGTGGAGATCTTTCCCGCGCACTTGGAAGACCGGGCCTGGCGGATCACGTTGTTCGGCGACGAGATCGAGGCGATCCACGAATTCGACCCGTTGACCGGGCAAAAGACCAGCGAGATGGAAGCCATCAAGGTCTATGCCAACAGCCACTACATCACGCCGCGCCCGACCCTGCAGCAGGCCGCCAAGCGCATCAAGGAAGACCTCAAGCTGCAGGTCGATTTCTTCCACAAGGCCGGCAAGCCATTGGAGGCCGAGCGCCTGGAGCAGCGCACCACCTTCGATCTGGAAATGATCGGCGCGACCGGCTCGTGCGCCGGCATCGAGAACTACTCCCGCTATCTGACCGGGCGGGCGCCGGGCGAGCCGCCGCCGACCCTGTTCGAGTATCTGCCCGACAACTTCCTGCTCTTCGTCGATGAATCGCACGTCACCGTGCCGCAGTTGAACGGCATGTACCGGGGCGACTATCAGCGCAAGTCGACCTTGGCGGAATATGGCTTCCGCCTGCCCTCGTGCGTCGACAACCGGCCGCTGAAATTCGAGGAATGGGAAAGCATGCGGCCGCAGACCGTGTATGTCTCGGCCACGCCGGGCCCATGGGAGATGCGGCAGACCGGCGGCGCCTTCGTCGAGCAGGTGATCCGCCCGACCGGTCTGATCGATCCGGTGTGCCTGATCCGCCCGATCGAAAGCCAGGTGGACGATCTGATGGCCGAATGCCGGGCCACGGCGGCCAAGGGTTACCGGGTGCTGGTCACGACGCTCACCAAGCGCATGGCCGAGGATCTGACGGAATATCTGCACGAAGCCGGCCTGCGGGTGCGCTACCTGCACTCCGACATCGATACCCTGGAGCGCATCGAGATCATCCGCGACCTGCGCCTGGGCGTCTTCGATGTGCTGATCGGCATCAACCTGCTGCGCGAGGGGCTGGATATTCCCGAATGCGCCCTGGTGTGCATCCTCGACGCCGACAAGGAGGGGTTCCTGCGCTCGACCACCTCCCTGGTCCAGACCATCGGCCGGGCGGCACGCAACGTGGATGGGCGGGTCATCCTCTACGCCGATACCATGACCAAGTCGCTCACCGCGGCGCTGGGCGAAACCGACCGCCGGCGCGAGAAGCAGCAGGCCTATAACGCCGCCCACGGCATCACGCCGGAAAGCATCCGCAAGGATATCTCCAACATCCTGCAAAGCGTCTACGAGCGCGACCATGTGACGGTGGGCACCGGCGATGCCGAGACGGCGCACCTGGTCGGCCACAACCTGAAGGCGCACTTGGCCGATCTGGACAAACGCATGCGCGCCGCCGCCGCCAACCTGGAGTTCGAGGAAGCCGCCAGCTTGCGCGACGAAATCCGCCGCCTGGAGAACAGCGAGCTGGAACTGCCGCCCCCCGGCGGCGCCAAATCCCTGGCCGAGCGCATGCGCCAAGCCGATGCCGCCAGCCGCAGCCGGCAGCGGCGCACCGGCCGCAAGGGGAGGCGGGGACCCTAAACGCCCGCCAACATACACAGGAGACTTGAACGATATGCTGGTCGAACAGATCTGGACCGCCAACACCTTCCGCAACTTCAACTACCTGATCGCCTGTCCGGAGACAGGCGAGGCGCTGGCTATCGATCCGCTGGACCATAAAAAGTGCCTGGACGCCGCCAAGGCCAAGGGCTGGGAGATCACCCAGATTCTCAATACCCACGAGCACGAGGACCATATCGGCGGCAACCGGGCCGTGGCCGCGGCGACCGGCGCCAAGGTGCTGGCCCATCGCAACGCCAAGGGCAAGATCCCGGACATGGCGCGCGGGCTTGGCGCCGGCGATGTGATCAAGATCGGCCGGACGGTGGAGCTGGAGGTCCTCGATACGCCCGGCCATACCATGAGCCACGTGTGCCTGCAGGCGCACGGCGACGAGGCGGCGCTGTTTTGCGGCGATACTCTGTTCAACGCCGGGGCCGGCAACTGCCACCACGGCGGCCATCCGGCCGAGCTGTACCAGACCTTCGCCCGGCAGCTGGCCAAGTTGCCGGATGAGACCCGCGTCTATCCAGGGCACGACTATATCGCCAACAACCTGAAATTCACTTTGGACCGGGAGCCGGACAACAAGCGAGCCCCGGGCCTGCTGGCCGAGGTGGAAAACCAGGACCCGTCCCATCCCCTGGTCACCACCCTGGCCCTGGAGAAGGAGATCAACACCTTCTTCCGTCTGCACTCGCCAGGGGTCATCGCCCGCCTGCGCGAGGCGTTCCCGGACCTGCCGGATCAGCCGGACGAGAAAACCGTGTTTCTGCGCCTGCGCAAACTGCGGAACAGCTGGTAAGCATTAAGGTTAACACCTTAAGTCCGGCCGGCGGCCCTACACACTATCGAAAGCATCCTCTGCCATCCTGGAGTCCTCCCTTTAGCTCATTAGGAGGGCATGGGGATGCATGGGCTCGGTATGAATCGGATCGGCGGTTGCTGCGCGGCGGTGGGTTTGATGGCCACCCTCGGCGCATGCGCCCTGAGCGATCGGGCCGAGACCCTCTACCACCGCCAGCACCGGGTGGCCGCCGCCCTGGCCGAAACCATTGTCATCAATGAAACGCGGGATCCGCTGTTGGCGGACTCCCTGTACGGCACCGAAACGGACCTGAACGAGGCTTGCGCCCCCTTGCGCCGCGCCGGTTATCTGCGCTTTCAAGACGAGGAGATCGACAGCGCGCTGGAGTGGGAGATCGTCAACGCCCTGGATGGCTGCGCCGCGAAAACCGACCAGACCGAGACATTGCTGTGGCGGATCAGCCCTGAAATCACCGCCTTCTTCCTGCCGTCGCCATCGACGGTCACGACTCAAGCCTCACGATTGACCCGATCGCCGCGATAACGCTCTCGCGCGCCTCAACCGCCGCCCAAGCCACCCAAGCCCTCTCGCGTCCGCGCATCCGGGACGCTATGCTGTCGGCCTCAACCCAGGGGAGACAGGTAACCATGGCCGATGCCGACACACCGGTAAAAGTCGTGAAATCCGATGAGGAGTGGCGGCGCCAGCTTACGCCCGAGCAATACCGGGTGGCGCGGCGCAAAGGCACCGAGCGCCCCTTCACCGGCGAGTATAATGAATGCAAGACACCCGGCACCTATCGCTGCGTGTGCTGCGATCAGCCGCTGTTCGATGCCGCCGCCAAATTCGATTCCGGAACCGGCTGGCCCTCTTTCACGGCCCCGATCTCCGAGCACGCGGTGAAACAGGAGACCGACCAGACCCTGTGGATGGTGCGCACCGAGGTTCTGTGCGCGCGGTGCGATGCCCACCTCGGCCACGTCTTCGACGACGGGCCGGCGCCGACGGGCCAGCGGTTCTGCATGAACTCGGTCGCTCTCACGCTCAAGCCGGACGGCAGCGACTCCTGATCCGCCGGTCCGCATTAGCCCATTGAATTCGGTGCCCCTCAACCGCATCTACGGGTAGGCCGCGGCTGGACGTCGCTCCTGCTCCGGCGGCACTGGCTCAGCGGAACCCATGTTTTATCTTTTCGTCGCAGCAGGCCTTTTCTTGCTCTTAGCTGGCGGCGATGCGCTGGTCCGCGGCGCCGTGGGCTTGGCCAAGCTTCTCGGCGTCTCGCCGCTGGTCATCAGCCTGACCATTGTCGCTTATGGCACCAGCGCGCCCGAATTACTGGTCAGCTTGGATGCCTTTCTCTCCGGAGCGCCGGATATCGCCGTCGGCAATGTCGTCGGCTCGAACATCGCCAACATCCTGTTGATCGTCAGCTGCGGTGCCCTGATTTCGCCGATGACCTGGCAACGCGGGGCGATGCGGGTGGACAATACGGTCATGCTGGCCGCCAGCGCCGCTCTGGTTCTTCTCGGCCTCGGCAGCGGTCTCCTGACGGTTTGGAGCGGCAGCGCCATGCTGGCCCTGCTAGCCGCCTACACCGTATGGCAGTACCGAGCGGCGCGACGTTGGCGGTCGCGGCCCGATGGCGGGACAGGCCTTCGCACCGGTGAGTGCACTCCAGCGAAGGCGAAGACAACGAGCCTGTGGCGTCCACTGCTGACCTTGCTCTGCGGGCTCATCGGGGTCAGCGCGGGCAGTCATCTCCTGGTCACCGGAGCCGTCGGATTGGCCCAAAATTTTGGCATTCCGGAGGCCACAATTGGCCTGACCCTGGTCGCCGTCGGCACCTCGCTGCCCGAGTTGGCAACCACCTTGGTCGCCGCTTGCCGGCGCCATGCCGACGTGGCGCTGGGCAATGTGGTCGGCTCGAACATATTCAACATTCTCGGCATCCTGGGCCTGGTACCGGTCTTCGGCACCCTGCGAATTCCTGAGTCGATGATTGCCGTCGATCTTTGGGTCATGCTCGGAACTACCGTGCTCTTCGTCGCCTGGATGACCGCGCGCCGCTCCTTTGGCCGTGGCCTGGGCGCGCTCAGCCTCATCGCCTACGCCGCCTATATTCTCTATCAATACAGCGGTGCCCCGAATATCCCGATAACACCCGTGAACTGACCGGTCGCCCGCCGGCCTAGGCATACTTGTGCGGACGCAGCCCCTCCTGCATGCTCGCCGCCATGGCAGCCAGGCAAAAGGAACCGTCCGTCTTGCAACGCCACCCGGATGATACCCCGCGGGCCGTTCTGGTGACCGGTGCCGCGCGGCGGATCGGCCGGGCGATCGCGCTCGATTTCGCCCGCCAGGGTTGGGCGGTGGCCGTTCACTACAACACCTCCGCCGACGATGCCGCCGCCGTGGTGCGCGAGATCGAACAGGGTGGTGGCCGCGCCATCGCGCTGGCAGCCGATCTGGCCCGCGAAGCCGAAACGCAGACCTTGCTGCCGCGCGCCAGCGAAGCGCTTGGACCCATCGGTTGTCTGGTGAACAACGCCTCCACATTCGAATCCGATACGGCGGCCACGGCCACGCGGGAAAGCTGGGATCAACATCTTGAGCCCAACCTGCGGGCGCCGTTCGTGCTCTCGCAAGCTTTCGCACGCGCGCTGCCGGCGGATGCCGGCGGCGCGATCATCAACATGCTGGATCAGCGCGTGTGGAATCTGACGCCATACTTCATGAGCTATACGATTTCGAAGGCGGCGCTGTGGACTCTCACGCAAACTCTGGCGTTGGCCTTGGCCCCGCGCATCCGGGTGAACGGGATCGGTCCCGGCCCGGCCATGCCCAGCGCGCACCAAACCGATGCGGAATTCACCAGACAATTCAATATGATGCCCTTGGGCCGCGGCACGTCCCCGGAAGAAATTTGCACGGCGGTGCGCTTTATTCTTGCGGCCCCATCCATGACCGGCCAGATGATCGCCCTCGACGGCGGTCAGCATCTGGCGTGGTCGCAACCCAACGATGCCGGCGGTGACAGGTATTAGGATGAAATCCGCCACCAGCAACACAAGGATCTGAACGGGACCATGGCAAACAAGACGCAAAAGAAATCGCCGCATGAGCACGGCGATGTCATTTACAACGCGTCATTCGCACAACCGCCAATGCGCGCGGTACGACAGCGCATCCTCATCAACGACCTGACAGTCGCCTGCCGCATCGGTGTCACCGACAAGGAGCGCGCCCAACATCAGCGCTTGCGCATCAACCTGACCTTGGATGTGCAGCCGTCGTTGCCACGACTCGATCGCATCGGCGAGGTGGTCGACTACGGCGCTTTGGCCGCCAGGGTTCGCGAAGTGTGTGCCGAGGCCGAGGTCCGTTTGCTCGAAAGCCTGGCCGGACAGCTGGCCGGTACGTGTTTCGAGGACAGCCGGGTGCAGCGCGCCCGCGTGCGTATCGAGAAGCTTGACCGCTATACGGATATGTTCGCCATCGGCTGTG
Organism: Kiloniellales bacterium; assembly: GCA_036397065.1. Lineage (GTDB taxonomy): Bacteria > Pseudomonadota > Alphaproteobacteria > Kiloniellales > J153 > JAJFGI01. Next base: position 48,344 of record DASWJP010000099.1, read on the forward strand.
AGACCACCTTTGAACGGGCCGGAGCGTAACCGCCCGATCGTCAGCGGCACAGCCCTAAGCCATTGCCAATGCGGAGATTCTTTTCCAACACTCGCAAAAGTTTTACACAGGGGCATTTGGACGCCCCGGCCAGCGTGGGCCTTATGCCACGCCTTTCTCGTTGTGACAGTTTCTTTACGCTTGACTTCATTTTAAATATTCAAAATCAATTACCTACAGACACTGCCTATTTTTTGGGCAGGTCGATCAAAAGCTTGAATTCCTGGGCCAGCCGGGACTGCATGGCGGAGATGCGCACAGACTTATCCACCGAACTCGTGGATAGATTAACCATGCGGTGACCAACCTCTTGTCAGTACTCACACAATTGCAACAATACCGGGGCTATCGCGAAGATTCATCGCGTGCGCGCCGGGCACCCGCGAAGACGATCTCGACTGCGAGGGCGTGCTGACCATGTCCACCGCGAAGTCACCCCATCGACCGCGACGCCGAAGCACGGGCAAGTCCGGCCCGACCGCCACGGGCCCGATTGCTGAAACCCCGACTGCCGATGACCCGACTGCCGATACCCGGGCCACCGATACCGCGTTTGCGGATGATCCTGCGGTAGTCGCTCTTGACGACAGCGACAACGCCGAAAACGCCGGCCATCTGGCGGCCGGTGTTGCGGTCCTGATCGCCGCAGTAAAAACGCTTCCGTCGAGTCCGGGTGTCTACCGCATGCTCGATCGCAAGGGCGATGCATTGTATGTCGGTAAAGCGAAGGTCCTGAAGAAGCGCGTCGCGTCGTATTGCCAACCGGCGAAGATGCCGCGCCGATTGCAGCGCATGATCGCCTCCACCGTTGCGTTGGAAGTGGTGACGACGCATACGGAAATGGAAGCGCTGCTGCTCGAAGGCAATCTGATCAAGCGCCTGAAGCCACGTTACAACGTTTTGCTGCGTGACGATAAGTCCTTCCCCTATATCGTTATTTCCGGCGATACCGATTTTCCGCAAGTGGCCAAGCACCGCGGCGCCAAGGATGATGTGGGCACATACTTCGGTCCATTCGCATCGGCCGGTGCCGTCAATCGAACGATCACCGCGCTGGAACGGGTGTTTCTCTTGCGCTCGTGTTCCGATGCGGTATTCGCCGCTCGCACGCGCCCGTGTCTGATGTATCAAATCAAGCGCTGCTCGGCGCCGTGCGTCGGCCGCATCAGCAAATCCGGCTACGACGAATTGGTCGACCAAGCACGCGATTTTTTGAGCGGCCGCTCGAAGAGCATCCAACAACGTCTGGCCACAGCCATGCAGACCGCCTCCGAGGATCTCGATTACGAGGCGGCGGCGGCCTATCGGGACCGCATTCGCGCCTTGACGCAAATTCAGGCGCACCAGGACATCAACGTCCGCGGCTTTGAGGATGGCGATGTCATTGCCGCGCACCAGGACGGCGGGCAAACCTGCATTCAAGTCTTCTTCTTCCGCGCCGGTCAGAACTACGGCAACCGGGCCTACTTCCCGATCCACGACCGCGGGCTGGAGCCTGGCGCCGTCCTGACCGCCTTCATCGGCCAGTTCTACGACAACAAGCCGGTTCCCCCGCAGGTTCTGGTCAGCCACCGGCTGGACGAGCACGCCCTGGTGGCGGAGGCCCTGTCGTTTCGCGCCGGCTGCAAGGTGGATGTCCTCAAGCCGAGCCGCGGCGCCAAACGCAAGCTGGTCGATCACGCCCTGGCGAATGCGCGCGATGCCCTGGCCCGGCGGCTGGCGGAAAGCAGCACCCAGCGCCGCCTGCTGGAGGATTTGGCCGGGCGCCTCGGCCTGGACGCGCCACCGGAGCGCATCGAGGTCTACGACAACAGCCATACCCAAGGAGCGCAGCCCTACGGCGCCATGATCGTCGCCGGATCGGAGGGGTTCATCAAGAAGGCCTACCGCAAGTTCCGCATCCGGCAAGACATCACGGGCGAAGGTGCGGCCGATGCCGCCACCGCCGACGATTACGCCATGATGCGCGAAGTGCTCTCCCGCCGCTTCGCCCGGGCCCTGAAGGAAGATCCGGAACGCGGCGGCGACCAGTGGCCGGATCTGATTCTGCTCGACGGCGGCCGCGGTCAGCTTTCGGCGGGCCAGGAGGTGCTGGCCGATCTTGGCCTGACGGACCTGTCCTTGGCCGCCGTGGCCAAGGGCCCCGATCGAAATGCCGGGCGCGAGCGTATCTTCCTGCCCGGCCGGCCGCCCTTGTTGCTGGAGCCGCGCGATCCGGTGCTCTACTACCTGCAACGTCTGCGCGACGAGGCGCATCGCTTCGCCATCGGCAGCCACCGCGCCGGCCGCAGCAAGGCGCGCCTGCGCTCCGTGCTCGACGACGTTCCGGGCATCGGCGGCAAGCGGAAGAAAGCGTTGCTGCATCATTTCGGATCGGCGCAAGCGGTGGCGCGCGCCGGCCTGGCCGATCTGGCGGCGGTGAAAGGCATCAGTCATGGCGTGGCCCAGAAAATCTATGGCCATTTTCACACCGAAGATTAGGGCCGGCGTTTAAGGCCAGCGATGAGACATTCGTTCCGCGCAGGTGTGCCATGCGCGCGAATGTGATCCTGGGTCCGGCACGTCAATGTGTGCTAGAATAATTTATCCAGCCCGTCCAAGAGTTCGTTTGTTCGATTCTGAACCATGCTGACCAAATTACCCAACATCCTCACCCTGTCGCGGATCGCCACGATTCCGATTCTCGTGGCGCTGCTGTATTTCCACAGCCCGCTCACCCGGTGGGTGGCGCTCCTGCTCTTTTCCCTCGCCGGTCTTACCGACTATCTGGACGGCTATCTGGCGCGCAACCGTGGCCAGGTTTCCGCCCTGGGCCGCTTCCTCGATCCCATCGCCGATAAGCTCTTGGTCGCCAGCCTGATCGTCATTCTGGTCGCCATCGGGCAGATTGAAGGACTGGTGGTGATTCCTGCCATCGTCATCGTCTGCCGTGAGATTCTGGTCTCCGGTTTGCGCGAGTACCTGGCGGAGGTGAAGGTGTCCATGCCGGTCAGCCGCCTGGCCAAATGGAAGACAACGATTCAAATGCTCGCCCTAGGCTTCCTGGTGGTCGGGACCGAGGCGGGACCGGCGATCTTGCCCATGGAATGGATCGGCGATACCGGCCTTTGGATCGCGGCCCTGCTCACCTTTGTCACCGGATACGACTATCTCGCGCGCGGATTGAAGCATATGAATTCGGATAACGGCGAGGGTTAATCCGATTACAGGCTGCGGGCGGCCGCTGCCCCATGGTTGACTTTCCCGCGTATCGTCGCCTTCTTTACAGATCAAGATCACGCGGCCCCGGGAGGGATCATGCCGGAAAAAGGCGCGGCGGAGCATGCCATGAAGGTGTTCGGTCTGGCCGGTTGGAGCGGCGCCGGCAAGACGACGCTGGTGTGCGCCCTGATTCCCGCCCTGACTCGCCGCGGTTTGCGTGTTTCGACCCTGAAACACGCGCACCACGCCTTCGATATCGACACGCCGGGCAAGGATTCGTACGAGCACCGCCGGGCGGGCGCGACCGAGGTGATGGTCGCCTCGGCCAACCGATGGGCGATCGTGCACGAGCTGCGCGGCGAACCCGAGCCAGCCTCCTCCGAGTTGATCCGCCGCATGACCTCGGTCGATCTCCTGCTCATTGAGGGGTATAAGCAAGAGGCTCACGACAAATTGGAAATTCATCGGCCGTCCCTGGGCAAGCCCCTGCTCTGCACCGGCGATCCGCATGTTGTGGCCGTGGCCAGCGACGCGCCGCTGCCGGAGCTGTGCATCCCCCGACTCGACCTCAACGATGTCGAGGCCATCGCCGCCTTCATCGTCGCCCACTGCGGCCTGGACGGCCGGGCGCGCGGCGCCGCTTAGGGGCGAGCGGTTCTGCCATGGCCCAGCTAAGCGACGACTGCTTCGCCTTCGGCGGCAGCCTGATGCGGACCGACGAGGCACTAGCCCTGCTGGCGCAAACCGTCGTCCGTGTCACAGAGACGGAGCCGGTGCCGCTCAGTGCGGCGTTGAGCCGCATCCTCGCCGAAGATGTGATCTCGCCGCATGACGTGCCGCCCCATGACAATGCCGCGGTGGATGGCTACGCCGTTTTCTTCGACGATCTGGACCCGGCCGGGGAGACCACCCTGCCCGTCGTCGGCCGCGCCACCGCCGGCCATCCGCTGACTCAGCCGGCCCCCCGGGGGGCCGCCGTGCGCGTCTTCACCGGTGCCCGCATGCCCGAGGGGCCGGATGCGGTGATGATGCAGGAGGATTGCCGCCTCGATGGGGATGGAGATGGTGAGCGGGTCGTTCTGCAACCGGGATTGAAGCGCGGAGCCAATTGGCGCAAGCGGGGCGAGGACATCACCGCCGGCGCCACGGTCCTGCACCAGGGCGCCCGTTTGCGCCCCCAGGATATCGGCCAGGCCGCCGCCACCGGGCGGCGAGAGCTTCTGGTTTCGCGGCCCCTGCGTGTCGCCCTGTTTTCCACGGGCGACGAGTTGCGCCAGCCGGGCGAGCCGTTGCCGCCGGGGGGCATCTACGATTCCAATCGCTACACCTTGATGGCCCTGCTCGGCGGGCTTGGCTGCGCGGTGAACGATCTGGGCATCGTGCCCGACCGGGCGGACGTGCTGCGCCAGGCGTTGACGGATGCCGCCGCGGCCCATGACCTGATCGTGACCTCCGGCGGTGTCTCGGTCGGCGAGGAAGATCACGTCAAGGGCGCCGTCGAGGCCCTCGGCCGCCTGCATGTCTGGCGCCTGGCGATCCGCCCCGGCCGGCCCCTGGCGCTGGGCCAGATCGGCCGCGTGCCGTTCGTCGGGCTTCCGGGCAACCCGGTGGCGGTCATGGTAACCGCCTTGATGATCCTGCGGCCGATGATCCTGCGCCTCATGGGGGCCGCGATCCTGCCGCCACCCCGCTTTCGCGTTCCCGCCGGCTTTGCCTACGACAAGAAGAAGAACCGCCGGGAATGGCTGCGAGCCCGCCTGGAAGGCGACGATGCGACCGGCCGGCGGGCGGTCAAGTACGCCCGCGACGGCGCCGGTATCCTTTCCTCCCTGGTCTATGCCGAAGGCCTGGTCGAGCTGCCCGAGGACTTGACCCGGGTGGAGCCCGGGACCATGGTCGATTTTCTGCCGTTCAGCGGGATCTGCCCATGAAGCTGCTCTATTTTGCCTGGCTGAAAGCCAAGACCGGCGTTGCCGAGGAGGAGCTGACGCCGCCGCCCGAGGTGGCCACCGTGGCCGACCTTCTGGCCTGGCTGGCGACCCGCGGGCCCGGCCATGCCGCGGCCCTGGCTGATCTTTCCGCCCTGCGCGTGGCGGTCAATCAGGAGTATGCTAAGCCCGGCGATCCGGTCCGGCCGGGCGACGAGGTGGCCCTGTTCCCGCCGGTCACCGGCGGCTAAAGGACGAGCCCATGATCCGGGTGCAGCAAGAGGATTTCGACGTCGGCGCCGAAGTGGCTGCGTTGAGCGCCGGCAATCATGCGGTCGGCGGGGTGGCCGTCTTCATCGGCGTGGTCCGCGACATGGCCGGCGACGAGGCCATCGGCGCCATGACCCTGGAGCACTATCCGGGCATGACAGAGCGCATGCTGAACAGCATCGAGGCCGAGGCCAGAGAGCGCTGGCCCCTGGAAGCCAGCCTGATCATCCACCGATTTGGCCGGCTGCAACCGGGCGAGCGCATCGTCCTGGTGGCCACCGCCAGTGCCCATCGCCATGCTGCCTTCGAGGCCTGCGAATTTCTGGTCGACTGGCTGAAGACCAAGGCACCGTTCTGGAAGCTGGAAGAAACCGCCGCCGGGGCCAAGTGGGTCGAAGCCCGGAGCAGCGACGACCAGGCCGCCGCCCGCTGGCATACCGGGTCCAAGCCCGACGCATCCGACGCGGCGGAGTAATCCTCGGGCTAGCTTTGCGGTGGCGCCCCGCCGTGGCGTGGCAGATCGTCGCCGAAATCCAGCCAGGCGATCTGGCTGTCCGTATAGATGTGAGAGCGGGGCGGCAGGGCGGCCGGATCGTCCAGGGTGGCCACGTTAATGCTCACCCCCGTGGGATTGCTCGTCTCCCGGTACAGAATTTGCGCGCCGCAGGTGCCGCAAAAATGCCGCTCGCCCCAGGCCGAGGATGCGTAGACAACCGCCTGGCCCTTGAGCATGGCGAAACCATCCACCGGGACCAGGGCCCAGGCGGCCACCGGCGAGCCGGTGGTCTGCTGACAGATGCGGCAGTGGCAATAGCCGGTATCGCTGGGCGCGATGCTGACCCGGTAGCGCAGCGCCCCGCAATGACAGCCGCCCTCGAGTGGCATATCCATGCCAAATCCGTACCGCGCCGGACCTACGCGGCGCTGGCCTTGGTTGCCCGTTTCTGACCGCGCACCAATTCGCCGTAAGCGGTCATCAGATCTTTGGTGATCTTGCCGACGGTGAACTTGTAGGTATCGATTTCGCCGACGGGCGTAACTTCCGCCGCCGTGCCGGTGAGGAACACCTCGCTGGTTTTGCCCAGCTCGTCCGGCATGATGGCCCGCTCGATCACCTCGATGCCCATCTCGCGGGCCAAGGCGATGACCGTGCGCCGGGTGATGCCGTCCAGGAAGCAGTCCGGTATCGGCGTGTGAATCTTGCCGTCCTGCACCAGGAACACATTGGCCCCGGTGGCCTCGGCGATGCGGCCCCGGTAATCCAGCATCAGCGCGTCCTGGCAGCCCTTGGCCTCGGCGGCGTGCTTGGACAGGGTGCAGATCATGTACAACCCGGCGGCCTTCGACTGGGTCGGGGCCGTATCCGGCGCCGGCCGCCGCCACGGGGCGAACATCATGCGGATGCCTTTGGCGCGTAGCTCGGGGGCGAAATAGGCCGGCCAGTCCCAGGCGGCAATGGCCACATGGATGGCCGACTTTTGCGCCGAAACGCCCATCATCTCGCTGCCGCGCCAAGCCACCGGGCGGAGATAGCCATCGACGATCTTGTTGACGCGCAACACCTCCGCCGCCGCGGCGTCAATGGCGGCGACCGGATAAGGCAGCTCGAAACCCAGGATAATCGCCGAATCGTGTAGGCGCTGGTGGTGTTCGGTCATCTTGAAGATGATGCCGTTATAGGCACGCTCGCCCTCGAACACACAACTCGCGTAATGTAGCCCGTGCGTGAGGACATGGACCTTGGCGTCGCGCCAGGGTACCAACTTGCCATCGAACCAGATCACGCCGTCACGGTCGTCGAAAGGTAGTAAGCTCATGGCCTGTCCCGCCTTGCAGTTGCGCACCAAATCCCCACAGAATGGGGCAATATTGTTACTTTCTATCAATTGTCGCCTTCACTATGTAACATCACTTCGCAATATAAGTCAACATGGCTGACATAAAATCCGGACCAAACCCCCTTTTCCTGCGCGAGGAAGAGCTGCGCCAGGCCATCGAGCTGCTGTTTTTCGCCTACCGCGACTTCACCTCCGAGCCGGATCAGATCCTGGCCTCCTACCGCTTTGGCCGGGCCCATCACCGGGTCATCTATTTCGTCGGCCGGCATCCGGCCATCACCGTGAGCGAGCTGCTGCAGATCCTGGGCATCACCAAGCAGAGCCTGTCCCGGGTCCTGGGTCAATTGGTGGCCGAAGGATTCATCCGCCAGCGTCCGGGACAAAAGGACCGGCGCCGGCGCCTGCTGGAGTTGACGGACAAGGGGGCCGCCTTGGAGCGGCAACTGACCGAGACCCAGCGAAACCGTCTTTCCACCGCCTTTCGAGATGCCGGCGCCGAGGCGGTGGAAGGCTTCCGCAGGGTGCTGGTCAACGTCATGGACCAGGGCAACCGCGCCCGTTTCTCTCCGCGCGAGCCAGTTGCCGAACCGGCGGGCGCCAAGGTCAAACCCGCCACCGGCCGCCGCTAGGCGGCACCGGCGCGCCACCGTATACTGCCGGCGATGACCTCCGATGCCCCGCACATTCTCGTCATCGACGACGACACGCGCCTGCGCGATCTGCTGCAGCAATTCCTGTGCGAGCAAGGATACCGCGTCACCACCGCCACCGATGCGGGCAACGCGCGCAGCCATCTTGCCTCCATGGATTTCGACCTGCTGGTCCTCGATATCATGATGCCGGGCGAATCGGGGCTCGAACTGACCCGGTGGTTGCGCGAAAAGGGACGTGCCCCAGTCCTGCTGCTCACCGCCATGGGCGACACGGAGCACCGCATCGCCGGACTGGAAAGCGGCGCCGACGACTACCTGGCCAAGCCCTTCGATCCGCGCGAGCTGGTGCTGCGCATCAACGCCATCCTGCGGCGGGCACAGGAACCGCCGGAAGCCGCCGCGCACCTGGTCAACTTCGGCGCCTTTTGCTTCGACTTGAACCGCGACGAGCTGCGCAAGGGCGACGAGTTCGTCCGCCTGACCGCCGCCGAGGCATCCCTGCTCAAGACTTTGGCCCGGCAGCCGGGGATGGCGGTCAGCCGCGATCGATTGACGGCGGAAAATCCGCTGATGGGAAATCCGCGCGCCATCGATGTTCAGGTCACCCGACTGCGCCGCAAGATCGAACAGAATCCGAAATTTCCCCGTTATCTGCAAGCCGTGCGCGGCGTCGGCTATGTGCTGATGGCGGATTGATATGGCCCGCACAGCCGCACCGCCCACGGCCAAACCGTCCATGCTGAAACGCTTTCTGCCGCGCACCCTGCTTGGCCGGTCGCTGCTGATCATCGTTTCGCCGCTGGTACTGTTGCAGGTCATTTCGACCTGGGTGTTCTTCGACCGGCACTACGACACCACCACCAAGCGTCTGGCCCAGGGCCTGGCCGGCGATATTTCCGCGGTGGTGCAATTGCTGGAGCGCGAGCCGAGCGACGTCGGCCGCCTGCAGACATTCCGTCTGGCGGGCAACACCATGTCTCTGACGCTCAGCTTCGGCGAAGGCGGCCGGCTGCAGACCAACACCACGCGCGCTTCCCTGAATATTTTCACCAACATCCTGGACCGCAAGCTGACCCAGGCGCTGGACGACTTCGTCCGCCGGCCGTTCCTGATCGACACGCGATCGCTGGAGGACGATGTCGAGATCCAGGTGCAGCTTGCCGACGGCGTGTTGCGGGTGATTGCCCCGCGCTCGCGCCTGTTCAGTCCGACCTCCTATATTTTCATCATGTGGATGGTGGGCAGTTCCATCGTGCTGTTTGGCGTCGCCGTCATGTTCATGCGCAACCAGGTCAAGCCCCTGCGCCGTTTGGCACAGGCCGCTGAAAGCTTTGGCAAGGGGCGCGACGTTGCCGACTTCAAACCGGAAGGCGCGACGGAAATACGCCAGGCGGCGACGGCTTTCCTGCGCATGCGCGATCGCATCAAGCGGCAGATCGACCAGCGCACCGAGTTTCTGGCTGGGGTCAGCCATGATCTGCGCACACCGTTGACCCGCATGAAATTGCAGTTGGCCCTGCTGCGCGATGTGCGGGAAGCCAAGGATCTCGAATCCGACGTTTCGGAAATGGAACGCATGGTTGAGGGTTACCTGGCCTTCGCCCGCGGCGAGGGCGCCGAACAGATGCAGCCGACCGACATGGCCGCCCTGCTGCGCGATGTGGTGTCGCAAACCCGGCGCGATGGGGTGGTCATCGATCTGCACGTGGAGGACGCTACGACCCTGCCGCTGCGCCGCGAGGCCATGCGCCGATGCCTGACCAATTTGATCGGCAACGCCGGCCGGCATGGCACGCACGTAGCGGTGCGCGCCGGGCGGCGGCGGCGGGCGGTCGAGATCACTGTCGATGACGATGGCCCGGGCATTCCGCCGGACCGGCGCGAGGATGTGTTCCGCCCGTTCTTCCGTCTCGAGCAGTCGCGAAACCCGGCCACCGGCGGCGTCGGCCTGGGCCTGAGCATCGCCCGCGACGTGGTGCGCAACCACGGCGGCGAACTGATCCTGGAAGATGCCCCCGGCGGCGGCCTGCGGGCGCGCGTATGGCTGCCGTTTTAGGGTGTTGACGGGCGATCCTTGACGCCGTCTTTTCTGGCGCCCGTTTTCATCTCCACCAGATTTATTTTCGCGACCAGGCTTTTCCTGCGGGAATGACCGGAGCCCCGAGGTTCTATTCTATTCGGCGCTAAGTTATTATGTAGAAAAAGTTAACCATATTCATTAATAATAACGTGCGAATTATAATAAATATCGATTTATATTTCAATCTATTATCGAATCTGAATCACAACTATAGTTTACATACGATACGTGATTGGCAAGCTTCAGTGAATCTTAGCCCGCCATTGGCAATGTGTGCGTTCCTGCGCGGATCAGGCGAGTACTGGACCCATGGGCCAAGGACAAACGGACGACCGTTGGATCATCGAAGACGCCGGCGAGGCGATCGGCATGATCGTGCGCGACGAGGCCGGCTATGTGTTCCACGCGGCGGCGTCCGATGTATGGTCCCTGGACCGGCATGTCTTCCCCGACGTGCATTCGGCGCGGCATGCGGCTATGGATCTGCTGCGGATCCGGCGCCGCCCGCCCCCCAGCAAAGTCGCCCGCCGTTAGCCTCCCGGCGACGGCCATGCGACAGCCGGCCATTGGTCATGCTACATACACTGGATAACCCGCGCACAGCCCGAACCGCCCGCATGAATCCTGCTCTCGCCCTCACCGACGATCCGCTCCGGGACTATCACGAGCTTGGCTATGCGGTGGTCAGGGGGGTATTCGACGCCGCCGAGGTGCGGGAGATGGCGGCGGCCTTCGACCGGGTGCACGCCCAGGCCCTTGCCCACCCGGGGAGCTTTCGCCATCAGAATGTCTTCTTTCGCCTCGCCCAGGACCGCGCCCTCGGCCGCATCGTGCGCTTTGCCCAGTGGCCGTCCTACTTCGACGAGGTGCTGGCCCGCTACCGCACCGACCCGCGCCTGCTGGCGATCGTGGCGCCGTTGATCGGTGTGGATCTGAAGCAGATCATCAATCAGATGCACTGGAAGCCGCCGGGGGCTGAAAAAGCCGAGTTCGGCTATCACCAGGATATCCGCTTCCGCCGTCCCCGCTCCGCCTTCCGGGAGCCGGCGCAGTGGTACGTGCAAACCGCCATCGCCATCGATGCGCACCGGCGCGAGAACGGCGCCATGACCTTGTATCCGGGCAGCCACAAGCTCGGCGAGCTGGCCTTTCCCGAAGGCGGCCGCATCATGGATCAGGCCCAGAGCGATGCCGATCTGTTGGCTGTGGACCTGGATCCGGGCCAGCTTGTGGATCTGGAGCTGGAGCCCGGCGATGTCGCGTTCTGGAACCTGCACACGGTGCATGGCTCCGGCCCCAACACATCGTCCATCGACCGCCGAGTGTATCTTAACGGCTACATCCGGGCCGATGCGTGCGACCGGGGCGAATGGGCCTTTCGCGGCGGCCAGCCGTGCCCGTTGGGCACCCCGGTGCTGGTCCATTACGAGGACCTGTTCACCCGGCCCGAGCCGCATTACCCGGACAATCTCTAGAACAGCCGGCCGCCGTTGGGGACCGGGCGTTCCGGACCGATCAGCACCACCTCGCCCTGGGCATCGGGAAATCCGAGCACCAGAACTTCCGACAGGAACGGGCCGATCTGCTTGGCCGCGAAGTTGACCACGGCGGCTACTTGCCGGCCGGTCAGGGTATCCGGTTGGTAGTGCGCGGTCAGTTGCGCCGAAGACTTCTTGACCCCGATGGCATCGCCGAAATCCACCCACAGCTTGTAGGCGGGCTTGCGGGCCTCCGGAAACGGTTCGGCGCGGATGACCGTGCCGACACGAATATCAACCTTATGGAAATCACGGAATTCGATGGGGGTGGACGTCTCGGTCATCGGGCGCGGCTGCCTCTTCCGGTGTGGGCCAAGCAAAGGGCGCGCACCGTAGCACAGAATCGACCACCCGGAATCGACAAGGGACCGCCCTTCGGCAGCCCCTTGCTGTCTTCCGTGCCGGTCGATAAATCGACCGGCCGCCAGTCTCGAAAGCTTACTTCGCGCCGTTGACGTGCTTGAAGGCGCCCTTCAGCTCTTCCAGGCCATCGGTGACCCGATGATTGAACAGCTCAGCCGCCTGGGTGTTCGACTTGGTGCTCATTTCGGCCAGCTCGCGCATGTTGGCCAGGCACGACTCGTAAGCCTGCTTCGCCAACTCCGCCTGCTTCGCCAGAGCATCCTCGGGCTTGCCCGGCTTGGACAGATCGCGCACCAGCTTGGCCGCCTCTTCCGTCGCCTGGCGCAGGATCTCGGCCTGCCGCTGCATGATCGCGCGGGTGCCTTCGAAGGCGATCCGGTTGATCTCGGCGAAGGCTTCGAAGTTGCGCCGCTGGCTTTCCATCAGGGCACTCGAATCGACGCCCGGCATCTTGAACTGGGCAGCAACCTTGCTGAAATCCATCATGTTGCCGAAGTCGCCATCCACGAACGGATTGCCGGTCTTCGCTTGGGTCTTGGACATTTAACTCTCCTCATCTCTTTCTGGCCGCCGGTCCCGGGCATGTACTCTAACGACTGCCGGTTAATAGGCGGTTCGCTGACTGGGACCGTTGGGCCTATCTGGGCCGCACTCGCCATGTTGCGATGCACTATGCAGGGCTTATATGGACCTGTCCGTGATCTGGGTCAAGTTTATTTTTGTGCAGTGCACAATTATTTTTTTCCAGAATTCCGGGGCTTTTTAGGCAGCCTTCGGGCGAGTATATCGCAATCGCGAGAGGCACTTGGCCGCCTTATCCAGACGGCCCAGGTGACGATCGAGGGCCGCCATGGTGGGGCCCATGTCCGGGCTTTCGTCGCCCAGCCAGACCCTTAGGGTCGCCAGATAGGCCGCCCCCAGGGCCTTGATCCGCAAGGCGCCGCGCACCCCGCTGGTCGAGAATCCAGCCACCTCCAGCATGCCGGCCATCGACCGGCCCAGCCGGGCCAGGCCGCAGGCCGCCGCCAGGGGATCGCGGGCTTGCGCCTCGATCAGGGTGGCGATCGCCTGGCGATAGGGTTGCAGGGCCTCGAACCGGCGCATCAGGACGTCGAACAGCCTGTCCCGGGCCGGCCCCTCGCGGGCGCCCGGTTCTTCCGCGGCCAGGACCGCCGTGTCGATCCGCCGGAAAAAGGCGCCAAGGATGGCCTGTTTGGACGGATAGACCGGGTAAACCTTGGCCAAGGGCAGCTTGGCGGCATCGGCGATCTCGGCCAGGGACACATCTCGCCACCGGCCCTCGGCGGCCAGGCTCATGGCTGATTCGAGGACCGCTGTCGCCACATCGCCAGGCTCGGATCTGGGCTTCTTGGGAGCTGCTTTCTTGGGCATGACACCTCCATCGCGTCTCCCCCCATCGCGTCTTCCCCCGCGGCATTATCGGGCACATGGGGGAACTTTGCAAAGAGGCGCGCGGCCGCAGCGGTTAAGGGCCTAGCCGGATGTCGGCGACATCGCCGCCGGTCATGGCGACCAGATCGGCGGGCCGCAGGCGAAACACCGCGTTCGGCGTGCCCGCCGCCGCCCAGATCTCGTCGAAGGCCAGCAGATCGCGGTCGATGAAGATCGGCAGCGGCTCGGCATGGCCGATGGGCGGCACGCCGCCGATGGCAAAGCCGGTGCGGGCGCGGACGAAATCCGCATCGGCCCGGCCGATCGGTTCGCCCAGCCGGGCCGCCACCGCTTTTTCGTCGACCCGGTTGGCGCCGCTGGCGATCACCATCACCGCCCGGTCGGTGGTGCGGGCGCGAAAGACCAGGGATTTGGCGATCTGACCGATGGTGCAGCCGATGGCGGCCGCGGCCTCGGCGGAGGTGCGCGTGCTGGCCGGAAACTCGCGCACCTCGGCGGCGATGCCGTGCGCGGCGAGTGCCGCCTGCACCCGCTGGGCGCTGGTCTTGAGGGTGTCGCTCACGACGCTAGTTCCCGGCTGCGCCGGGTCGCCGCGGCGATGGCCCGGGTCAGCAGGGGCTGCAACCCGTCCTCAGCCATCAATATCTTCAGGGCCTCCAGGGTGGTGCCCCCGGGGCTGGTGACGTTCTCGCGCAACTTGCTCGCCGGCTCGGCCGACTGATGCACCAGCTCGCCGGCGCCAGCCACGGTCGAACGTGCCAGGTGCATGGCCAGATCCGCCGGCAGCCCGGCCTCGACCCCGGCCTGCGCAAGGCACTCGATCAGCAGGAACACATAAGCCGGGCCGCCGCCCGAGACCGCGGTGATGGCATCCAACAGGCTTTCATCGTCGATCCAGGCCACCTCGCCCACGGCGGCCAGCAGGGCGGCGCATTGAGCCCGCTGAGCCGCGTTCGTCTGGATATTGGCGCATAAAACGCTCATGCCGCGGCCCACCGCCGCCGGCGTGTTCGGCATGGCGCGGACAATCGCCGCCGCCGGACCCAGACCTTTGGCATAAGTGGCGATGCTCCGGCCCGCGGCGATGGACAGAAAGACCGCACCGGGGCGCGCAAAGCGGCGGCATTTCGACACCACCGCATCCATCTGCTGCGGCTTGACCGCCAGGACCACCACGGCCGGGGCCGCGTCCGGTGCCACCGATTCGATTCCGTCGACCACCGTGATCCCGGCCGGAATGGCGCCCGGCACCGGCTTCGGCTCGACCACGGTCACTGAACTGGGAGAAACTCCGCGCGACAGCCAGCCGGACAACAGGGCGCCGCCCATCTTGCCGCAGCCGACCAGCAACACGGGGCCGTCGGTCAGCATGCCTGCGCGCGCCATGCCCGGCCGGCTAGGCCTCGCCGATCGTATCCATGCGTGCCACCGTCAACGCATCGGCCACCGATTTGCCGCCCCAAACGACCAGTTGCAGGGCCGGATAGAAGCGCTCGCATTCCACCAGCGCCACGTCGACCAGATCTTCGAGCTGTTCGGCGCTCAACCCCGGGGCGCCGCGCAAGGGAATGGTATGCCGATACATCGGCGTCCCCTCGTCGGAACCGAAATCGAAATGGCCGAGCCATAAATTCTCGTTTACCAGCGCCAACAACTCGTAGACGGCGGCCTTCTTGGTATCGGGCACCCGCAGATCGAGCTGGCAGGAGAAGAACATGGCGTTCATCTCCTTCTGCAACACGAAGTGCATATGATAGCCGCACCAGCGGCCGCTGACGATGGCCATCAGCTCGGAATCGCTGTGCCGGTTGAAGGTCCAGTCGTTGGCGCTGACCAACTCCTCCAACACGTCGAGCGGATTGGCTGACAAGTCCCGATGCCGGCTTGCAACAATCGCCATGGTCCACGCATCTCCCCACTGGATGCAGGTATCGGAAGGAAGTTTCTGTGCCGCGTTTCCCGTCCGGCACCGATATATGGCGCATCAACGAACGACACCCACCAAATCTAGGGTGCCTAATTCGATTCGGCGATGCAAGCGGGGATTACCGGCAACCGTCCACAGGCACCGCCGGACAGGAGCGAGTCAGAATGAGAAGTGTCTATCCGCCGGATGTCTTGCCACTGCTGCTTCGCTTGCGTGCCGGTTTGCCGGCGGCAAGCTTGGCCTCGAGGGCGGCCAGCCGGTCTTCGAGGCGTTCCTGCTCGGCCCGCGCCTTGGCGGCCATGGCCTTGACCGCGTCGAACTCTTCCCGGGTCACCAGGTCCATGCGCGCGAGAATGCGTTCGAATTGGTCGCGCAGGCGCGCCTCGATCTCGCCGCGCATGCCCGCCGCGACGCCCAGTGCCCCGGTCGCCACCCGGGCCAAATCGTCGAGCAGGCGGTTTTGCGTTTGCATGGTCCACACATCCTTCCATCAAGCCAGCCAGTATTGCCCGCATGCCCGCGCGCCGCAACCAAGGCGGCACTTGCCGCGACGGGGACGCCCCTACTATAACGATCCAAGCCCATGCAAGATCAACTCATGCACAGTCCCCCGGCGAGAGTGGCGCCGTGATCCTGGTGACCGGCGGCGCCGGCTTCATCGGCTCGAACCTGGCGGCGGCCCTGGCGGCGCGCGGCGAGCGGGTAGTGATTTGCGACCGCCTGGGAAGCCAAGGGAAGTGGCGCAACATCGCGCCGGTCGAGGTCGAGGACATCCTGTCCCCCGAGGCTTTGCCCGCGTTTCTCGACAGCCACACCGATGGGCTGCGCGCCGTTTTGCACATGGGTGCCATTTCCGAGACCACCGCCGAGGACGCCGATGCCTTGGTGGAAAACAATTTCCATGCGTCGATGCGCCTGTGGGCCTGGTGCGCCGCGCACAACAAGCAGTTCATCTACGCGTCCTCGGCGGCGACCTATGGCGATGGGGCGCAGGGCTTCGACGACGACGCCTCGATCGAGCATCTGGCGCGGCTGCGGCCGTTGAACGCCTATGGCTGGAGCAAGCATACGTTCGACCGCTGGGTCGCCCGCCGCCTGGCCGACGGAGCGCCGCGGCCGCTGCAATGGGCCGGGCTGAAGTTCTTCAACGTCTATGGCCCGAACGAGCAGCACAAGGGCGCCCAGGCCAGCGTCGCCTGGCACCTGTGGTCGCAGATCACCGCCGGCGGCCCGGCGCGCCTGTTCCGCTCGCACCACCCGGACTATGCCGACGGCGGGCAGGTGCGCGATTTCGTCTGGGTGGGCGATTGCAGCGACGTGGTGCTGTGGCTCTTGGACAACCGGCGGGTGAACGGCCTGTTCAACGTCGGCACCGGCCAGGCGCGCAGCTTCGCCGATCTTGCCGGCGCCGTGTTCGCCGCCCTGGGCCGGGCGCCCAAGATCGAGTACATCCCGACACCGGAAAATATCCGCAACCGCTACCAATACTTCACGGAGGCGAAGATGCAGCGCCTGCGCGAAGCCGGGTACGAGAAAGCATTCACCAGCCTGGAAGACGGGGTGCGCCGCTATGTCCAGGATTTCCTGGCCACGCCTGCGGCCTGATCCATGATCGCCGCCCTGACCTTTCCGGCGTTCGATCCGATCGCGATTTCCATCGGCCCGTTCGCCATCCGCTGGTACGCGCTGGCCTATATCGCGGGCATTCTTCTCGCCTGGCGCTATTGCCGCTGGCTGGCCAGCCGGCCGCCGGTGCGATTGAGCGCGCGGGCCATCGACGATTTTCTGTTTTGGGCGACCATCGGCATCGTCATCGGCGGGCGCCTGGGCTATGTGCTGTTCTACAAGCCGGGCTACTATCTGGAAAATCCGCTGGAGATCGTCTTTCTCTGGCGCGGCGGCATGAGCTTCCACGGCGGCCTGCTGGGCGTGTTCGCGGCGGTCGTGTTCTTCGCCCGCAGCCAGAACATACATTTCACAGTCCTCTCCGATATCGTCGCCGCGGCCGCACCCATCGGCCTGTTCCTCGGGCGCATCGCCAACTTCGTCAACGGTGAGCTATTCGGCCGTCCCACCGATGTAGCCTGGGGCATGGTGTTTCCGGCCGGCGGTCCGGTGGTGCGCCATCCGAGCCAGATTTACGAGTCCGGCCTCGAGGGCATCGCTCTTTTCATTGTGCTGTTCATTCTCGTGCGTCTCGGGGCCTTGCGCGACGGCGGCATGTTGACCGGCGCGTTCCTGGTCGGGTACGCCCTGGCGCGTTTCATCTCCGAACTGTTCCGCGAGCCGGACCTGCACATCGGATTCTTGGCCGGCGGCATCACCATGGGTCAGGTTCTATCCCTGCCCATGTTGCTGGCGGGAGTAGGCTTCATTGTCTGGGCCCGACGCGCCCAGCCCTGAAGACGGCGCCACAACCCCACTGGGCGCGCGCCTTGCCGCGCGCATCGCCCGCCATGGGCCGATCACCCTGGCCGACTACATGGCCGAGGCGCTGACCCATCCGCGCCACGGCTACTACATGCACGGCGATCCCTTCGGCACGCGCGGCGATTTCATCACCGCCCCCGAAATCAGCCAAATATTCGGCGAGTTGATCGGCCTGTGGTGCGCCGAGGTCTGGCACGCCCAAGGCGCACCCGACCCGGTCCTGCTGGTCGAGCTTGGCCCCGGACGCGGCACCTTGATGGCGGATGCCTTGCGCGCCGCACGCATCGCCCTCGATTTCCACCGCGCCGTGCGGCCGCATCTGGTGGAGATCAGCCCGGCGTTGCGCCGCCGCCAGGCCGAAACCTTGCACGCGTACAGCGGCGATCTGACCCCGACCTGGCACGACAGCCTGGCGGATGTGCCCGAGGGACCGATTCTGCTCATCGCCAACGAGTTCTTCGACGCCCTGCCGGTGCGCCAGTTTGCCCGCACCGCCGCCGGCTGGTGCGAGCGCCTGGTGACCTTGAGCGCGGACGGCCGGTCCCTGATACTCACCCTCGGCCCGCCGGGCCCGCAGGCGGAGATTCTGACGGCACAGGCCAAGCTGAACACCCCACCCGGCGCGATCGCCGAGGTGTCGCCCGCCGCCATCGGCATCGCCGCCGAGATCGGCCGCCGTCTGGCCGCCCACGGCGGCGCCGCCCTGATCATCGACTACGGCAACGACCGGCCGCCCGGCGAGCCGACCTTGCAGGCCGTGCGCCGCCATGCCCGCCACGATGTGCTGGCGCAGCCGGGCCGCGCCGATCTGACCGCCCATGTGGACTTCGCCGCCCTCGCCCGCGCTGCGACGGAAGCCGGCGCCCGCGCCAGCGGCCCCGTCCCTCAGGGTGCATTTCTCGAAGCCCTCGGCCTGTCCGCTCGGGTCAGCACCTTGTCCCGCACCGCTACCCCGGCCCAGGCGGAGGCCATTGCCGCCGCGGTCCACCGGCTCACCGACACTGCCGAGATGGGCACCTTGTTCAAGGCCCTGGCCCTGAGCGCCCCGGGTAATGCCGCATTGCCCGGCTTTCCCCAACCGGCATGAGTCAGCTAAGCTCGCCACCAACCCACCGGAGATCACCCCCGCATGCTGACCATCGGACCGATGAATGACCTGCCGCGTATCCGCCACGCCTTCTTCGAGCGGACCGGCGGCGTCAGCGTGGGCTTGTACACCTCGCTGAATTGCGGCTTCGGCTCCGGCGACGAGGCGGACCGGGTGGCGGAAAATCGGGCCCGCGCCCTGGAGAAATTGGAACTTGAACCGGGCGATCTGGTGACCGCCTACCAGGTTCATTCCAACCGGGTCGCCGTTGTCGAGACCCCGTGGCAACGCGAGACGTCCCCGGAAGTGGATGCCATGGTCACGCGCACGCCGGGCTTGGCGCTGGGAATATTGACCGCCGATTGCGTCCCGGTGCTGCTCGCGGACGCCCAGGCCAGGGTCATCGGCGCCGCCCACGCCGGCTGGCGCGGTGCCCTCGATGGCATATTGGATGCCGTCGTTACCGCCATGGTCGATCTGGGCGCCAACGCCGAGCACATCATCGCCGGCATCGGCCCGGCCATCGGCCAGCGGTCTTACGAGGTCGGGCCGGAATTCCCGGCCCCGTTCCTGGCTCAGTCATCGTCCAACCAGGATTTCTTCTGCCCGGCGTCCCGAGCCGATCATTTCATGTTCGATCTGAAGGGATATGTGGCTCGCCGATTGATCGGCGCCGGCGCCAATAGCGTGCAGATTCTGCCCTGCGACACGTGTGCCGAAGAGACGCGCTTTTTCAGCTACCGCCGGTCCTGCCAGCGCGGCGAGCCGGATTACGGCCGCGGTCTGTCCGCCATCTATCTTGAACCCTGACTCGAACGCCGACTCGATACCTGCATGACGGATTGACTCATGACCCTGCATTTCACACGCAAAGAATTGGCGGACCGGCGGGCCCGCACGTGCATGGCCATGACGGCGAACGGTCTGGATGGCCTGCTGCTGTTCCGCCAGGAAAGCATGTATTATCTGACCGGCTACGACACCTTCGGGTACGTCTTCTTCCAGTGCCTGTATCTGGGCGCGAATGGCCGCGTCACCTTGCTGACCCGGGCGCCGGATCTGCGCCAGGCACAGCAAACATCGGACATCGAGGACATCCGCATCTGGATCGACGGGCCCGCGGCCCGGCCCGCCGAAACGTTGCGCGACATCCTGGCCGGGCACGGATGCCAGGGCCGCCGCCTGGGCGTGGAGTACGAGGCGTATGGCCTCACCGCGCGCTCGGGCCAGCGGCTCGACGCGGCGCTGGCCGGGTTTTGCGAACTGACGGATGCATCCGAGCTGGTCAGCCGGCTGCGGGTGGTGAAAAGCCCGGCCGAGCAAGCCTATGTGCGCCGGGCCGCCGAATTGGCCGATGCGGCTTGGGACGCGGCTCGGGACCTGGCCCGGCCGGGCGCCTTCGAAGGCGACATCCTGGCCGCCATGCACAGCGCCATCTTCCAAGGCGGCGGCGACTATCCGGGCAACGAGTTCATCATCGGCTCCGGCCCGGCGGCGCTGCTGTGCCGCTACCACTCCGGCCGCCGCTACCTAGATGTCCAGGACCAGCTCACCCTGGAGTGGGCCGGGGTGGATCGGCACTACCACGCCGCCATGATGCGCACCCTGTGCATCGGCAAGCCGCCGGCGCAGCAGGTGGAGATGCACCGGGTCGCCGTGACCGCCCTGCGCGCCGTCGAGGCCGCCCTGGTTCCCGGCCGCACCTACGGTGAGGCCTTCGCGGCGCACGCCGCCGCCTTGGACGCGGCCGGCTATCAGGCGCACCGCCTGAATGCCTGCGGCTATTCCCTGGGCACCACCTTCTCGCCCAACTGGATGGATTGGCCCATGCTCTATGCCGACAATCCGGTCGCCGTCGAGTCCGGCATGGTCATCTTCGTCCACATCATCATTTTCGACAGCGCGCGCAACCTGGCCATGACCCTGGGCCGCACCAGCCTGATCGGCGAATCCGGCGCCGAGCTGTTGTCCCAAGCGCCGCTGGATTTGGCCGTGGTTTAGCCGGCCATGCCCTATCTGCTCATGCTCATGATCTTCCTGGTGTTGGGCATGCTGGCCAGCTGTGTGCTCCTATGAGGCGAAGGCTGATGGTCCGCCCCGTCCTGGCCGCGCTGGCCGCCGGTATCCTCCTGGCCGCCTGCGGCCAGTTGCCGCGCCCCTTCCAGCCCGAGGACAAGAGCGGCAACGCCTTGCTGAACTTGCGCGACGGCGCCGGGATCGTAGTGCAACCGATTGCCGGCGCCCCGACCGCCGGCGGCCAGATCCTGGCCGAGGCCCTGGTAGCACGGTTGCGCGACCGGGACATTCCGGCCGGCACCGAGAACGGAAATCTGGGCAGCCGGCATCTTATGGGCCGGGCCGCGGTGCGGCCTTTGCCGGGCGGCCGGGAAGAGATCCTGCTGTATTGGGAAATGCGCGAGCCGGATGGCGGCCGGACCGGCATCCTGACCCAGCGACGCGAGCAGGCGGCCGGCGCCTGGGCCGCCGGTGCCCCGGCCCTGCTGGAAACCCTGGCCGAAGCGTTGGCGCCCGAGGTGGCGGCCTTGGTGCAGGATCCGGCCCTTGCATCCAGTCCGCGGGTCAAGGCCGCCGCCATACCCGGCTTTCCCGGGGCCCGCTTGGTGGTTCTGCAAATACCGGGCGCGCCGGGGGATGCGGCGCACAGCCTGCCAAGCGCCCTGGAAGCGGCCCTGCAGGCCGCCAAGCTGCCGGTGGCCGATCGCATCGGCGACAATGACCTCCTGATCCTCGGCGATGTCGCCGTGGGGCCCAAGGATGGGGACCTGCAAACGGTCGCCATCCGCTGGTCCTTGGTCAGCGCCCGCGATGATCGGGAATTGGGCGAGATTGCCCAGCAAAACGTGGTTCCGGCCGGCAGCCTGGACGGTCCCTGGGGCCCGGTGGCCGACGAAGTCGCCCGCGCCGCCGCCTCGGGCTTGCTGGACCTGCTTGGACAGGCGGGAAAACTCTAATCCGGCGGCCCGGATCGGGACTGGCAAAAGCGTTTACACAGGCCGGGCACGTTGTTAAGTTCCGCCCGCCCAGCGACGGCCCCGACGGCCGCCTCGGGCGACGCGCGGATCGGGCGGGCGAGCGGAATGAAAATCCTTACCGGTAATAGCAATCGGCCCCTGGCCGAGGCCATTTCCGCTTATTTGAACCTGCCCCTGACCCGGGCCAGCGTCCGCCGTTTTTCCGATATGGAGATCTTTGTCGAGATCGACGAGAACGTGCGCGGCGAGGATGTCTTCGTGATCCAGTCCACGTCCTACCCGGCGAACGACAATCTCATGGAGCTGCTGGTCGCCCTCGATGCCCTCAAGCGCGGCTCGGCGCGGCGCACCACGGCGGTCATTCCCTATTTCGGCTATGCCCGCCAGGACCGGAAATCCGGCCCGCGCACGCCCATCTCGGCCAAGCTGGTGGCCAACCTGATCACCTCGGCGGGCGCCGACCGGGTGCTGACCCTGGACCTGCATGCCGGCCAGATCCAGGGGTTCTTCGACATCCCGACCGACAATCTCTATGCCGCCCCGGTGTTCGCCAAGGACATCCTGGAGCGCTCCAACGGCGATGAGATGACCATCATCTCGCCGGATGTGGGTGGCGTGCTGCGGGCCCGGGCCATCGCCAAGCGCCTGGATGCGGAGCTGGCCATCATCGACAAGCGGCGCGAGCGTGCCGGCGTCTCCGAAGTCATGCACATCATCGGCGACGTGGAAGGCCGGCGCTGCATCATCCTGGACGACATCGTCGATTCCGCCGGCACCCTGTGCAATGCGGCCGGCGCCTTGATGGACGCCGGCGCCAAATCGGTATGCGCCTATATCACCCACGGCGTCCTGTCCGGCGGCGCGGTGGCGCGCGTCTCCTCCTCGCCGCTGGAGGAGTTGGTGATGACCGACAGCATTCAGGCGACCGAGGCCGTGCGCGTGGCGCAGAACATCCGGCAAATCTCCATCGCCCCCCTGTTGGGCGAGGCGATGAACAGAATCAGCGAAGAGCGTTCGGTTTCAAGTTTGTTCGACTACCCGTCCGGTTGAGGACGGGTTCATCGCCCGGCACCCCTGGAGGCCGGGCCTATTCGCGAAGAAGGAGCGACCAAGATGAGCATCGTCACATCCATCCCGGCAGAGCCACGGACCGGAGCCGGTAAGGGGCCGGCCCGAGCCATGCGCCGCGCCGGCCGCGTCCCCGCCGTGGTTTACGGCGCCAAACAGCCTCCCAGCATGATCAGCGTGGATCCCAAGGATTTGATGCGGGCGCTGCGCGCCGGCAGTTTCCTGGCCACGGTGTTCGATGTCGACGTCGACGGCAAGACTGAGCGGGTGCTGCCCCGCGACGTGCAGTTCGATCCCCTGACGGATCGGCCGCTGCACGTGGATTTCCTGCGCGTCTCGCCGACCACCACGGTCACCGTGGATATCCCCGTGGCCTTCCGCAATGAAGAGGCATCGCCGGGTCTCAAGCGCGGCGGCCTGCTGAATATCGTGCGCCACGAGATCGAGGCCCATTGCCGGGCCGATGCCATCCCGCATCACATCGAGGTGGACCTGACCGGCCTGGATATCGGCGACAGCGTGCATATCAGCATGGTGACCTTGCCGGAAGGCGTGCGGCCGACCATCACCGACCGCGACTTCACCGTCGCCACCATCGCCGCGCCGACCGTGGTGCAGGAAGAGACCGCCGCGGCGGCCGCTCCGGCCGAGGGCGAGGAAGGCGAAGCGCCCGAAGGCGAGGAAGGCGAAGAGGAAAAAGCGGACGAAAAGTCCGCCGAGGACTAGAGGTTCGGCGGATCGGTCATGCTTTTGCTCGTTGGCCTGGGCAATCCGGGTCCGCGCCATGCCGGCAACCGGCACAACATCGGATTCATGGCGGTGGACGAGGTCGTCCGCCGCCATTCCTTTGGCCCGTGGCGGGCGCGCTTTCAGGGGCAGGTGACGGAAGGGCGCATCGGTCCGCACAAGGTTCTCGCCCTCAAGCCCGAGACCTACATGAACGAGTCCGGCCAATCGGTGGGCGCGGCGCTGCGTTTTTACAAGCTGGAGCCACTTGCGGTGACCGTGCTTTACGACGAAATCGACCTGCGGCCAGGCAAGGTCAAGGTCAAGCTGAATGGCGGGCATGCTGGGCACAATGGCCTGCGCAGCATCGATGCCCACATCGGCAAGGAGTACTGGCGCGTGCGCCTGGGCATCGGCCACCCCGGCGACAAGGACCTGGTGCATGCCCACGTGTTGAGCAATTTCGCGAAAGCCGAACTGGTGTGGCTCGAGCCGCTGCTGGCCGCGGTCGCCGAGGAAATGCCCCGGCTGCTGGAGGGCGACGAGAGCGGCTTCATGTCGCGGGTCGCGCATCACACCGCCCCGCCCAAGCCGAAGGCAGACCCCGCCGCCGCCCCCGGCGATGCGGCGGACAAGCCGGAAGACGGCGGCGATGGGATTTAATTGCGGCATCGTCGGCCTGCCCAATGTGGGCAAGTCCACCTTGTTCAACGCCCTGACCGAAACCGCCGCGGCGGAAGCGGCCAACTACCCCTTTTGCACCATCGAGCCGAACGTGGGCCGCGTCCCGGTGCCCGATCCGCGCCTGCAGGCCATCGCCCGCCTGGCCAAATCGGCCAAGGTGGTGCCGACCTACCTGGAATTCGTCGATATCGCCGGCCTGGTGCGCGGTGCCTCCAAGGGCGAAGGGCTGGGCAACCAGTTCCTCGGCCACATTCGCGCCGTCGATGCCATCGTCCACGTCTTGCGCTGCTTCGACGGCGAGATCACCCATGTGGAAGGCTCAGTCGATCCGGTGCGCGATGCGGAAACCGTGGAAACCGAGCTGATGCTCGCCGATCTGGCCAGCGTGGAGAGCCAATTCGCGGCGGCACAGAAACGGGCGCGCGGCGGCGAGCCGGAGGCCAAGGCCCGCCTGGCGGTGCTGGAGCCGGTCACCGAGGCCCTGCAGGCCGGCAAGCCGGCCCGCCAAGTGAAGGTGGCCGAGGCGCTGCGCCCGGCCCTGGCGCAACTGCAATTGCTCAGCGCCAAGCCCGTCCTCTACGTGGCCAACGTGGAAGAGGCGAACGTGGCCACCGGCAACGCCTATTCCGCACGCATCGCCGCCCGCGCCGAGGCCGAAGGGGCGGCTTGCGTGGTGGTCTCCGCCGCCATCGAGGCGGAAATCGCCGCCCTGGGCGATGCGGCGGAGCGGCAGGATTTTCTGGAAACCCTGGGTCTGGCCGAAACCGGCCTGGCCCGCGTCATCCATGCCGGCTACGGGCTACTCGATCTGATCACGTTCTTCACCGCCGGCCCCAAGGAAGCCCGCGCCTGGACCGTCCGCCGCGGCACCAGGGCGGCGCAAGCCGCCGGCGTCATTCACAGCGACTTCGAGCGCGGTTTCATCCGCGCCGAAACCATCGCCTATGACGACTATATCGCCTGCGGCGGCGAACAAGGCGCCAAGGACGCCGGGCGCATGCGCGCCGAAGGTCGCGACTATGTGACCCGCGACGGCGACATATACCTCTTCCGCTTTAACGTCTGAGGCCATACATACAGTCGAAGTGTCATTCCATGGGAGGCAGCCTCATGAGCAGCACACAATCAGCCCGGTCCGCAGCGGCCCCGAAGCCGGCGCAGCCGCTTATCCGCATCGAGCCGCACCCGGGGATCGCCCAGGCGACGTTGAAAGGCCAGATCGTGGCGGAGAGCACCGCGGCCCTGGTGCTGCGGGATGGCGGCTATCCGCCGCGCATCTATTTCCCCAGGGGCGATGTGCGCATGGACCTGCTGACCGCGACCGCGCGAAGCACCCATTGCCCGCACAAGGGCAATGCCTCGTACTGGACCGTGACCGCCGGTGGCACCGCGGCACCGGACGTGGCCTGGTCCTATCGAACCCCGCATGACGGCGTGGCGGCGATCGGCGACCACATCAGCTTCGCCGAACCGGTGGTCACCGAGCCATAGAGCCGCCACGCAACGCGGAACTACCTGCGGTCTGCCTCTGCCGTTGGCGCGCAGACCTCGATCGGCTCGCCCACACCGCGCAGCTTGTGATGCCCCAACCGAAGCCATTCGGCCGGCGCGTTGCGCGCAAAATTTTCGGTGGCCAATACCGGATGGCCCAACTCCTTGGTCAGGGCCTCGAGCCGCGCCACTTCGTTGACCGTCGGACCGATGACCGAGAACGAGACGCGCTCCGGAACGCCGATATTGCCGAAGAGCACCTCGCCCACATGCAGCCCCAAGCCAAAGGATAGCGGCTCGGCCCCGGCTTTTTCCCGATCCGCGTTGGTGGCGGTCAGCCGCCGTTGCGCATCACGGCTCGCCGCCAGCGCCCGCTTGCAGGCTTGCTTCGCGGTCACTTGCCCCTTGCCGATGGGGAAAATCGCCAGCACGGCGTCACCGATGAAGTTCAGGATGTCTCCTCCGTGGGCCAGCACCGCGCCACCAGCGCATTCGAAATAGTCGTTGAGGACCTGAATATAATCGTGTTGCGACAAGGCGTCGGCCAAACGCGTCGAATCGCGGAGATCGCTGTACCAGATGACGGCATCGATCGTATCCCCTTCGCCGCGCCGGATCTGGCCGCTGAGGACACGCCGCCCGGCGTCTGGCCCCAGGTACGTCGTCACCACGTTGCGGGCAATCTGGTCTCTGATCCGCATTTTGCAGGCGACCCCGAGCCGCCGCTGGAGGCGCAGCAACGCCTGGATATCCGGATCGCTGAAGCCCGATGGCCGGTCGGTCGCCCAGGAGCCGACCATGCCGTCCATTTTGCCACCCCCGAATTCGACGATGTATGCCAGATAATCCGTCGCACCCATGTCACGGAGTTCCGTCAGCACGGGGAAATCCAGCAACGCTTCGCGCCCCACCAATTGTCGCCGCAAGAACGGGATCCGGTTCTGGATCAAGTGGTAGAGAGGGTTGATCTTGAACCTGTCGGGATATTGCCCGTCTGTATGCTGATAACTCTCCAGTTCAACCCCGCGGCCGCGCAGCCATGTCATGCCCATGCCGCTGTAGAGCGGGTGCAGGACCGTAAACGCGATATGGCCGCGCCAAAGCGGAACACCCGCCGCCAGCACACGCGCGCAGCAGCCCTCGTATATGCTCTCGAAGTCCGTTTCCTCCAGCGCTTGTGTCATCAGCCAATTTGCGACCTCGTCGATGAGACTCGGCGCAAGGGCGGCGGGCTGAGACCGTTTTGCTGCGGCGGGGCTGGTCACTTTCGCTTTCGACACGGCGAAAGCTTAACGCGTGGACCGGCAAGCGTCACCGGCGAACTCACTTAGAATGCTTCGCGTGGACCTGGCGACCAGATCCTTGGCCTGATCGGGGACTTAACCGGGGGGCTGTTTGGCCGCGCTGCCGCGCACGGCGGCCAACTCCGCTTCCAGTTCATCGATGCGAGTCTGCAACCGGGCAAGCGCAGCGGCGACGTCATCCTCCGCGTAGCGGCGGGGAATGTGTTGCGGACAATTGATGTCCCAGGCCTCGACGGCGAAGATGATCGCCCGCTCGGGATGGCTTTTTCCGCCGGGATCGGCCAGCCGGCTGATGAGTTCCCCATCGTCCTCGACGACCCGGGCGCGGCCCCACACCTTGATGCGCTGGCGGTTGGCATAATCCATGAGAAAGATGCAGGCGCGGTCGTTCTCCGACAGATTGCCGACGGTGATGTATTGCCGGTTGCCCTTCACGTCGGCAAAGGCCAGGTGGCGTTCGTCAAGCACCTTGAGAAACCCCTTCGCGCCGCCCCGGTGCTGGATATAGGGCTGGCCCTCGGCGCTGGCGGTCGCCAGATAGAACGAATCGCGCTGGGCAACGAAGGCTGCCAAGTCCCCATCGATCGCATGGCGCCAGCCGCCCCGCTCTTCCATGCGCGCATAAGTGCCGCGCGAGCCAAGGCGTTCCTGGGCCGCCTTGACTGCCGGGGTGAAGGCCACGTCGCTGACCGGTTTGCTCATGCCTGGACTCCCTGGGTGCCAACCCGCCGTCACGGCGGGAGCAACGTTCGAACCCTTCCGCCGCAACAGCCGGATTATATATAGACAGACAAGTCTGTCTATATATAATCCGGCTATGAATCGCCGCGACCATCTGATGCACACCGCCGAGCATCTGTTTCAGCAGAACGGCTACCGGGCGACCGGCATCGACCGGATTTTGGCCGAATCCGGTGTCGCCAAGATGACCCTCTACAAATACTTCCCGTCCAAGGACGATCTGGTGCTGGCCGTTCTGCGCGGCCGCGCAGCTCGCTGGCGCGCCTGGCTGGAAACAGCGGTCGCCAGCCGCGCCGAGACACCGCGCGAGCGGATGCTGGCGGTGTTCGATCTTTTCGAGGAATGGTTCGAATCGCCCGACTTTACCGGCTGCCTGTTCATCAAGGCCGCGTCGGAGTATGGCGACCGCAACGACCCGGTGCACCAGGCGGCGGCCGAGCACCACCGCAATCTTCTCGCCTATCTGCGCGATCTCGCCGTTGCCGCCCGGGCCCGGCGTCCGATGCAACTGGCCCGGCAACTCATGCTGCTGGCCATCGGCGCCACCGCCGTCACCCAGGTCAACGGCCCCGTCGGCGCCGGCCGGGAAGCGCGCGAGACCGCGGCACTCCTGCTGGCCCAGGCCCTCGACTAGCCGGGACCGGCCGCAGCCTGCGGCGAGGGACGCGGCAACAGGATGCGCTCCAGAATCAACACCGTGAGCACGGAGAAGATGCCGGCGAACACCACGTCGCTCAGGAAATGGCCGCCGGCCAGCATGCGGCCGAAACCGATCAAAGCGCCAAAGGTCAATGCCGCCGCCACATAACGGGCCCGCTGCCCGGCCACCAGGGCAAAGCCCAGGGTTCCGAATGCAAACGCGGCATCGCCGGACACGAACGAGCAATTGCGCGGGCATTGATCGGCGATGACAAAGGCGGGGGTGAACTGTTTGTCGCCGCCGAACTCGACAATCTGCGACGGCCGCGCCCGACCCCAGTTGTCCTTGAAGATGCCGTTGGCGACGACCCCGGTGCCGATACCGAAGCACAGCAACAAAAACAGGAAGCGCCGCCAATCGAGGCCGAAAATGGGCCGGCGGCGGACCAGGGTTACGAGCAGACCGATCGCCAGCACGGCAATGATGATCCGCGCCAGATTGCGTGTTCCCTTCGCCCACACGACGCCGATCAGCTCGTGACTCCACAGGAAGGCGCCATCGCCCAGATAGAGCGCCCGGGCCGCGGCCAGGTCGATCTGCGGCACGGCGATGAACAGCACCGCCGCCGCCACGCCGATGGCCACCGTCAGCCAGATATCGCGCAGACCCGTCAATTCATCGCCCCTGATATCCGTCCAGGTCATACATATAGAATGTCCGCGATCGGCCCGGGCGGTCTGGAACGGTCAACGTCGGCAACGGTTGCGCCGCCGCGAACCGGCTAAGAATGGCGCCTGGTTCGGACCAGCTGGTCACATACAGCACGCGAGCACTTGTCGCCGTGGTCAACGGCGCGGTCATTTCGTACTGGTTGCCGGGCGCGCCGTCAGCGTCCCAGATGACAATGGGAATATTTCGATCGCGGGTGTAATAGAGCAGTTCCGCCATCACCATGCGATCATCGGTCAGCACCGTGGCATCGGATCGCTCGGCCATCAACGCGGCCACGGCATTCCCCAATGTATCCCAGCCGCGCAGGCGCGCGAATGCATCATATTGGGCCGGCAAGCCGCCGCCCGAGGCCCCGATCACCAGGCCATAGAGCATAGCGGCGACGGCCAGATGCAGGCCGAAGGAGAGGCGCACCAGGCGCCACCGGTCGCGCCGCGCCAGCCAGGCGACCACGGCCACGCTCGCCGCCACATAAACCACCGCTGCCCAATTGGCATTCGCCCGCGACAACAGGCTTTGCACGGTTACCACCAGCAGAACCGGCACGGCAAAGGCGAACAGCAGGCGCTCCGCTTCGTTGCCGCGCCACGGCCGGCCGGCCGCCAGCCACCACATCAGGGCGGCAAACAGCAGCGGCCCGAAGACCCCGAATTGGGCGCCGACGAACTCCAGCATCCTGCCGGGATGAAACAGCGGTCCGGACCAATTGGCATTCGCCGCCGTGTGCGAAAGGGTCGCCCAGCCGTTCTGCACGTTCCACAGAACATTCGGTGCCACGATGATGGCGCCCAGAACAAGGGCCACGGCCGTGTGACGGCTGAGCAGGACCCGCCGCGCCGCCGCCGAGAGGGCGCCATGCACAAGCGCGCACAGCAGGAAGTACACCATGGCGTACTTGCTCAGCAGGCCCAGGCCCAGCGCCGCCCCCAGCACAATCCCCCAGGCGCCATGTCCGGACCGCGACAGGCGTACGAACGCGTACAGCGCCACGGACCAGAAAAACAACAGCGGTACATCCGTGGTGATCAGGCCCGACGAATACGACACCGCCGGCAGGGTGGCGTAGGTGATGCAGGCCCAGAAACCGGCGCGCCGGTCGAAAAGCTCGCGGCCGAGAAGAAAGATCATGCCGCTGGTCGCGGCGTGAAACAGCGGCGATGCCACGCGGACACAAGCCTCGCCATCGCCGCAGACAGCGGTGGCGGCGGCGATGATCCAGGCGACCATCGGCGGCTTGGAGACATAGCCGAAGGCCAGATCCTGGGCCCAGGACCAATACTGCGCCTCGTCGCCGTGCAGGTTCAATTCGGACAGGGCCAAGACCAGAATACGCACCCCGGTCAACGCCAGGACGATGGCGGCCGCGGTTCGGCCGGAAAACCGCGCCGACTGTGAAGTAACCCCTGGCATGGCAGACATGATGAACGTCTAGAATCCGGTTGCCGGTATGATGCGCGCGGCGAAACTACCCCACATCGCCCAGGCGACCAAGACGCCATTGCCGCCGCCGATGCCGCGCGCCTTCCCCAAAATCCGCCCGATTGGCTATGATGGGGACGGTTTGCCTTGCATCTTCGCGGCGATGGGACCATCCATTGCCGCCGACATGGCCTTAACAGACAGAGACGCGCGACTCATGGACCTTTCGGTGGTTGTTCCGGTGCGCAACGAGGCGGAGAACATCGCGCCCCTGGTGGCCGAAATCCGCGCCGCGCTGGACGGCAATTTGGACTACGAGATCATCTACGTCGATGACGGCAGCAGCGATGATACGGTCCAGCGGCTGCGCCGGGCGGCGGCCGAATTCCCGCGCTTGCACGTGATCCGGCACGCCCTGTCCTGCGGCCAAAGCGCGGCCCTGTGGACCGGCGCCCGGCGGGCCCGGGCGCCCTGGATCGGCACCCTGGACGGAGACGGGCAAAACGATCCCGCCGACCTTCTGCGCCTGTGGCGCGAGGCGCGGGTGGCCGAAGCGCCGGCCGGCCTCGCCCTAGTCATGGGACAGCGCGCCGAACGGCACGATTCCTGGTGGCGCCGCGTGGCCTCGCGGGTGGCCAACGGGGTGCGCGCCCGCCTGCTGCGCGACAACACCCGGGATACCGGTTGCGGCCTGAAGATTCTGCGCCGGGAGGCGTACCTGGCCATGCCGTATTTCGACCACATGCACCGCTTCCTGCCGGCTTTGGCCCGGCGCCACGGCGGTGAGGTGATCTGGCTGCCGGTCAGCCACCGGCCGCGCCGGGCGGGACAGTCGAAGTATGGCGTCTTCGACCGCCTGTGGGTCGGCATCGTCGACTTGTTCGGTGTCTTGTGGCTGCTGCGCCGCGCCAACACACCCCATATAATCGAGGACGATCCATCATGACGTCACTGTTCGCAATCGACACCGTTTGGCTGGTCGTCGGCTTTCTCGGCCAGGGCCTGTTCGCCATGCGTTTCATCTATCAATGGATCTACAGCGAGAAGGTGGGCCGCAGCGTCATTCCCATCCCCTTCTGGTACTTCAGCATCGGCGGCGGTGTGGTTTTGCTCGCCTATGCCATTCATCGCGCCGATCCGGTGTTCATCACCGGCCAGGCATTCGGCGTACTGATCTACAGCCGCAATCTGCATTTGATTCACCGCGAACGGCGGGAGACCGCGAACTAGATGTGGAGCCTCAATAGGTTGTCCTCGGTTAGGCCGAGTCTGCTGATGGGTGTTTGTAGTTTGATGCCGCCGTGTGGTCGATGCCAATTGTATCGATGCAGCCACAGGGGCAGTTCCGCGGCTCGGTGATCGGAAG
>DASWJP010000100.1:0-11326 GCA_036397065.1 Kiloniellales bacterium
TCTCGTCGGCCAGGCGCGGCGGGCCGTCCTTGGCGTCGATGGCAATGGTCCCGTCTTCGCCCATGTCGAAACGAATGCGGGCATTCAGGCCGGCGAACTCGGGCAGCCGACCCGCCAGGGTTTCCTTGATGCTCTCGGCACTCATGCGACGCGATCGGCCGGCGACGCCTCGGGGACGCGCTCGTGCATGACGGCAGCGGCCGACTGCGCGGAACGGCGCTGTTCCTGTGCCACCAGCTCGCGGCGCAACGGCTTGCCCACCAGGGTCTTGGGAATGTCCTCGCGGAACTCGATCCGGCGGGGAATCTCGAACGGCGCCAGATGCTCCTGCAAGAACCCGCGCAACTCGGCGCCGGTCAGCGGCATGTTGTCGCGCACCTTGACGAAGGCCTTCACCACTTCGCCGCGGTGCGTATCCGGGATGCCGCACACCGCGACCTCCTCCACCGCCGGATGCATCAGGATCGCCTCTTCCACATTGCGCGGGTAGACATTGAATCCGCCGGAGATGATCAGATCCTTGATCCGGTCGACGATAAAGAGATAACCGTCTTCGTCGATCCGCCCTACATCGCCGGTGCGCAACCGGCCATCCAGCAGGACGTTCCGGGTTTCCTCTTCATGGTCCCAATACCCGGCCATGACCTGGGGCCCGCTGATGACGATTTCGCCGGTCTCGCCGATGGGTAAAATCCTGGCCGGATCCTCGAGGGAAACAATCTCCACCAGGGTAGCCGGCAACGGCAATCCCGCCGAGCCGTCCTTATTCAGGCCGCCGATCGGGTTGATGGTGCACACCGGTCCGGCCTCGGTCAGGCCATACCCCTCGGCCAGGTTGCAGCCGGTCAATCTCTCGAACTTGCTCTTGATCGCCACGGACAGCGGCGCCCCGCCCGAGACACAGTACTTCAGGCTGGACAGATCGTACTTTTCCCGCTCCTTCGACTCGTTGATGGCGGAATAGATCGTCGGCACGCCCATCAGAACGGTCGGCTTTTCGCGCGCGATCACCGCCAACGTTTCGGCCAGCTTGAAGCGGGGCAGCAGCACCAGTTCCGAGCCGCAATAGAGGCCCAGGTTCATCACCGCGGTCATGCCGAAGACATGGAACATCGGCAAGACCGCCAGCACTTTCTCCTGGCCCGGCTTCAGATCGATGGCCCACATGCCGGTTTGCACCGTGTTGGCATAGAGATTGGCATGGGTCAGCTTGGCGCCCTTGGGCACGCCGGTGGTGCCGCCGGTGTATTGCAAAACCGCGATATCCTTGTGCGGATCGATCGCAACCGCCGCCGGAATGCCGTCGTTGTTGATCAGCTTGCTGAAGCGCACATGCGACTTGTCGGCGGGCACGGCCGAAACCTCGCGCCGCTTGAACAGCATGAACAGCGCCTTTTTGGTGAAGCTCAGGGCTTCGCCCATGCCGCAGACGACGATCTTCTCCAGGCCGCTGTCGGCCAGGCGCCGGGCAATCTTCGGATACAGGGTGTTCAGGTTCATGGTCACCATGATCTTGGCGCCCGAATCCTTGATCTGCCGGGCGATCTCGCGCTCGGCATAGAGCGGGTTGAAATTGACCACGGTGCCGCCGGCCTTGATGATCGCGTGATAGCAGATCACGTAGTAGGCCGAGTTGGGCAGGAAGAGGCCCACCCGCACGCCCTTGCCGACACCGAGGCCCTGCAACCCCTTCGCCGCCCGGGCCACCAGATCGCCCACCTCGGCATAGGTATAGCGTTTGCCCAGGAACTCCAGGCACGGATGATCGGGCCACTTGGTGACGGCTTCATCGAGGATGGCGGAAACCGGCTTGACCGGGATTGTGACATCCCACGTCAATCCGGCCGGGTAGGAGCGCTCCCACGGACGCGGCGGCGGCGCCGCTGCCGGCGTCAGCGCCTCTTGCGCCGCTTTGGGCTTGAAGCCGGCGAAGAGAAACAGGAGTCCCTTGCGCAGCCCACCGAGAAACTTGGCCATCACCTTGACCTCGCGCGTGGTCTCACCCGCCGTTTTATGCTGCAACGCACAACGGCCAGGGCCCCCACCAGGGTAGTATCCTACTCATCCGCCATGAATATTTGGTTATGGTACCGGGTCACACCAATGCACGACTTGGTGAAAAACCCGCACGGCCGGGCCGCGCCCGGCGCTTATCCGCCGGCCGGCTGGGGCAGCCGGATGGTCGGGCCCAGTTGCTGCACCAATTCGCTGGCATTGTAGACAACGGCATCGGCCGGGACCGGCCCACCCTGGAGGGTGCGGATGGTGGCATATCCCGAGTAGCTGACCCGGGCATAGTATCCCTCCGGCCCATAGGAGCCCCCGAGCCCATAGCCGAAGCGGCGGTTATGGAAGAAACCGCCCCCAAAGCTCGGCCCATAGCCGCCATATCCCTGATAATCGACATTTCGCTCGATCTCCTTCTCCAGGATCACGAATTTGTCGAAGCCGCCGAACAGCATGATTTCCGCCGCCCGATAGAGCAGGTAGTTCTCCACCGTCTCGCGCGGGGTCACCGTGTTGCCGGCGAATTCCACACGCCAGGTCCGGGAATCAAGCTGTTGCTCGACATAGCCGCGGCCATCGAGGCGCGGTTGATAGGGCGTGGGAGGCACCGCACACGCCGCCAGAACAAAGCTCAATCCCAAGGCCGCGGCTGTCCGAAATCTCATGCGCTCAACATGGGCACGCGCCCGGCCCTCTGCAATCCACCCAGCCAGCCGCACGACCATCCACCGGAAGTGGCCGGGCGTGCCGTGGGCCGTCCCCTTGGTGGCTTGGGGCCGAACAATCGAGTATGCTGAGGACGGCGCGGCCTGGCCATGGTGATTATGGCATCCGCAAGGTCTAACCGTTGGCAACGATGGTGCATCCCATGAGCATGAAGACGATTCTCCTTCCCCTTGAGGACTGCGATGCCACCGGGTCGATGCTCGAGACCGCGTGGCTGGCGGCCGGACAATTCGGCGGCTACATCGAGGGCCTCTATATCAAGCGCGCCCTGTCCGGCGTCGTCGTGGCGGATATCGGCGGCTACGCCGTGGCCACCGCCGATCTGGTGGAAAGTTTCGAGGAAGAGGACCGGCAACGGGGCAAGCGCGTCCGGACCCGGTTCGAAGACTTCATGCGCGCCAAGGGCATCGCTTTGGGCGGTAGTGCCGCCGGCGCGTCCGGCGTCTCGGCCGCCTGGCACGACGACAATGCGCCCGGCGATGGCGCCGCCGGCATGCACGCCCGGCTGTTCGATTTGACCGTCGTCGGCCGCCCCGTGAGCGGCCTGAGCGCGCCCGCTACCAGCACTTTGGAAACCATCCTGTTCGAAAGCGGCCGGCCCATTCTCATCGCCCCGCCCACCGCGCCAAAGGCACTGAACGGCACGGTGATGATCTCCTGGAACGGCAGTACGGAAACGGCACGCACCATTGCCTTGGCCATGCCCTTCCTCGCGCCCGCCAAGAAAATCATCGTACTGGCCGTCGAAGGCGTGATGGTTCCGGGGCCAACAGCAACCGAAGTTGCCAGCACATTGCGCCGGGGCGGCATCGCGGCGGAAGCGCGTGAAGTGGCCGCCGGCAATCGATCGGGCGGCGAGGTGATTCTGGCGGAAGCGGCGAACCTCGGCGCCGGCCTGCTGGTCAAAGGCGCCTACACCCACAGCCGCCTGCGGCAAATGATTTTCGGCGGTGCCACCTCGCACATTCTCGCCGCCGCCGAACTGCCGGTGCTCATGGCGCACTAAGGTATGTCCGCGGCCCGGAAGACCGGCTCACCTGGGCTTGCGCCAGGGCCTGGCCGACGCGGGTCTGCCATCGCTGCACCTGGAGTGGACCGTGGCCCGGCGCATTGCCCTGGAGACATCGAATGCGGCCGACATGCGCGGGGATCGAGGACGGATCGGAACATGGTTTGTCTTGATCCACAGGACCGCCGTCCCCGGTTAGAATCGGCGCGGGATGAAGCGCGCGTAGTAGGCCATGGAGACCAGCGCACCGCCGCCAAGCACAAACACGGCCGGCAGCTCGAAGACCTTCAGCACGACCGAGAAAATCCCCGGCGGCAAGAGCTGCGCCGCATCCCGGTAGGTGGCGAAGACCGTGGTCATCTCAGGCCGCTCCAGCGGCCGCACGGAGCGCAGGAACGGCACGTTGCCGGCACCGTCGATGGCCCCGACGGCAAAGGCGGCCAGCAGCAGCACGGTAGCACCCAGCCATGGCCAGCCGGCCACGGCGGCAACCGTGATCGTCGCCAGCCCGCCCATCACATAGCCGCCCACCAGCAGACGCCGCATGCCAAATCGCCGGCCGATCGCGGCCCACACCGGCACCACGAACAGGGAGGCGGAGCCGAGCGAGACCAAGGCCCCGCCGATCTCTCCGCCCAGGCCCGAATTGACCGCGTAGATGGGCGTGTAGATGAAGAACATGGACCACCAGCTCGACCGCGCCACCGCAAGCACCCAGGACAGGCGCAGGCGCGGCTGGCCAAAGAACCGTGGCAGATAGTTCAACGGCTGGGGCGGCGGCCGTTTCATCGGGCTCACCGCCTTGTTTTCGGTCAGGCGCAGATACCAGAACCAGGCCAGCATCGCGGCGGCGGCCAGCGCCGCGGCCAGGAACGGCGTCCAATCCGCAAGCCCGGTTTGCATCTTCACCCCGACCCAGGGACCGAGAGAGAAAACGCCGGCGGTGACGAACACCCGGCGCGGCTCGAACCGGGAGATCTCGCGGCGCGGAATGTGATCCATGACATAGAGGTTTAGGGTGATCTCCAGCGACGCAATGGCGAAGACCTGTGCCACCATGCCCACCACAAGTCCGGCCAGCATCGAGCTGCCGAGCAAGGCCGCGGCAAGGATCATCGACACGGCACCCAGGGAAAACACCCACCGCCGCCGCAACCGGTGCACCAGCCACGGAATGGCCAGGCTGCCGCACACGCCGGCCAGGCTGACCGCGAAATAGAGGACGCTGACCTTCTGGGCGTCCCCCAACAGGGCATGGGCCTGCAACGGGATCACCGTCACCAGCAGGGACCGGGGCAAGACGATCAGCGAGAACAGCACGGCAAAGGTGCCCTGCCGGGGCGATCCGGAGGCCGTCAGCGAAATGGGCAGATGAAAGTTTCGTATCGCCATCAGTCAGCAGGGTCTTTCTGGTGCCTGGGGAAAGCCGCCCCGTATGCCGGGATTCGCAGCCCAGACTAGCCGCCCGCGCCGGCCGGCACCCGTCCTATTTACCCCCGTACGGCCGGCCGGGCCA
Source organism: Kiloniellales bacterium (assembly GCA_036397065.1). Taxonomy (GTDB): domain Bacteria; phylum Pseudomonadota; class Alphaproteobacteria; order Kiloniellales; family J153; genus JAJFGI01. The sequence goes on from DASWJP010000100.1 coordinate 5,259, forward strand.
GCCACCGACAGCGGCAACCCCCTGCTCGCAAAGGAAGAATTACCCCGTCGTCTAATCCCGCGGCCAAAGGCGGCCTTAACGGGCCATTTACCTAGTTTGTCCATAGTCGAAAGCTACGGGTTTTGAGTCGGGTCCGGCGATAGCCCAATGGAGTAATTGACGCAGGCGTCGTAGGGACGCTTCAGGAGCCAAAAAGGTCTTGCGCGGCCACGGGGGCCACGTCCTGACCGGTTCCAAGGCCGAGAGGAACTGGCCATGGCAGTTTCGATGTCACCCGTGCAGCAGAGCAATCTGCGCGCCACCAATGAACCGGATGACAGCGCGCGGAGTGCCGAGCAACATCTGGCTTGGCTGACGGCGCGTGCCAATGCGGCGCAAGCCAAGCCATACCATTATCTTCTGGTCCTCCGTTTTGCCCTGGTCAATATCGTCGGCTTCGCCCTGCTGGGCGCCACCCACGCGCAAGGATTGGTGAACAAGGTCATCGTGGGTGACCAGACCTATCTTTCCGTGGTCATCTTCGCGGTGTTTCTGGTTGGTCTTGGGATTTGCGCCAGCAAGATCTGGCAGACCAGCCGCCAGCTCAACGACCTGAAGTCCTTCGATCCCCTGGTCCCGTCGCGCGCCGCCGCCTATCTGGCCCAGCTGCGCGGCTGCGACGGCGATGCCCGCGGCATACTGGCGGCGGCGTTGCGCCTCAAGCTGTCGCATCGGGTGGCGGTGGTTCGGCAGATCGCCGGCAGCCTGGTCATTCTCGGTCTGATTGGCACCGTGATCGGCTTCATCATTGCCCTTTCCGGCGTCCATCCCGAGCAAGCCGCCGATGTCAAGGCCATCACGCCGATGGTCTCGACCCTGATCGCCGGCATGTCGACGGCGCTCTATACGACCCTGGTCGGCTCGGTGCTCAATGTCTGGTTGACCATCAACTACCACATCCTGGCGGGCGGCACGGTCAAGCTGATCACGGGATTGATGGAGTTCGGTGAAGAGCATGGACGATCTTGATCTCCTCGGCGATGACGGCAGCGATACGGTCTTCCGGGATGTAATCTTTCTGGCCTTGGCGGGTTTCGTCGCCATGGTTCTGTTGCTGCTTCCGCATCTCAATCCGCCGGCATCCGCGGAAGAGGGCAGCCCGGCGCCGGGCAATGTCATCATCGAGATGTCCTGGCCCAAGGAGATGGATACGGATCTTGATCTGTGGGTCGAGGCGCCGGGCGACGTGCCGGTCGGATACTCCAACAAGGGCGGTCTGATCTTCAATCTGCTGCGCGATGATCTGGGCAACCAATCGGATGTGACCGACATCAACTACGAAGTCTCCTACAGCCGTGGCGTGCCGGTGGGTGAGTATACGGTCAATGTCCATCTCTACCGCGACATGTCCGGCCGCCTTCCGGTCCCGGTGACCATCGCCGTCAGCGTCAAATCGAAGCCGCAGCTTGCCGCCAAGCGCATCCTGACGACCAAGCTTGAGCTGCAGCATCAGGGCCAGGAGGTAACGGTTTTTCGCTTCAGTCTGGACGACGATGGAAATCTGGTTGCCGGCAGCGTCTACGACCTGCCAAAGCCGCTGCGCTCGAAGAAGAAGAACGGATGAAAGATCTCATCCCGCTATTCGTGACGCTTGGCGCGCTGGCCACGGTGCTGGCCCATATCGCCATCTGGTCGCCGCGGAGCGTGCTGGTCAAGGTTGCCGCCTTGGCCACCACCATCGCCTTCCTGCCGGTGGCGTATGCCAGCCTGTCGACCATGCTCAGCCGGCCGAAGCCGATTGAAATGGAATGGTCGCGCCTGCAGTTGGAGGACGCCGCGGTGCTCGGCGCCAGCCTGGAAGAGAACAAGGCGATCTACGTGTGGCTGGGCATGGAAGGCATTGATGAGCCGCGCGCCTATGTGCTGCCCTGGAGCAAGGAGCTGGCCAAGCAGCTGCACGGGGCGCAGCGTGCGGCCGAGCAGACCGGCACCCAGGTGCGCATGCACATGCCCTTCGAAAACTCACTCGATGAGCAGGCGCAAATCTTTTACGCCGCGCCCGAGCCGCCACCGGCGGAAAAGGAAGCCGAACCGCAGAACGCCCTGCAATACCAGCACTCGCCCACGGCACCCAGCGGCAGCGCAAACTAGCCGGGCGCCGGCCACCGCGCTTTACCGCCACGTCCCGGCATGGCACTTACCCCACCCATGGATAGGTTGAGCCATACCCCGGCCGCCGGCGGTGGGCGATGACCGGGCGCGAGTCAAAGTCTGGGCACACGTCCAAGCCCGAGCATGGGGCGATTGCCTGCGGTCATCCGGGGACCGCCGCGGCGGCGCAGGAGATTCTGGCCGACGGCGGCAACGCCTTCGATGCGGTGCTCGCCGGATTGTGCGCCGCGACCGTGGCCGAGCCGGTGTTCTGTTCGCTCGGCGGCGGCGGCTACTTGCTGGCCTGCCCGGCCGGCGGCCCGCCCCGCGTGTATGATTTTTTTGTCGAGACTCCCCGGCGGCGGCGGCCACCGGCCGACATCGACTTTTCCCCGGTTCTTGCCGATTTCGGCACGGCCACCCAGGAGTTCCACATCGGCCTGGGCGCGATCGCCACCCCCGGCGCCATCGCCGGGCTGTTCGCGGCCCATGCCGATCTTGGCAGCGTGCCCATGGCCCGCCTGATCGAACCGGCGGTACGATTGGCCCGCGAAGGCGTCCACCTGCGCCCGATCGACAGCTATATCTTCGGTATCGTCGGCCGGATCCTGACGGCGCGGCCGGAAGGCCGGGCCCTCTTTGCCCTGGCCGGTCCCGGCGCGGCCTCCGGCCGGTTGCTGACCACGGGAGAAACCCTGCGCCAGCCGGACCTGGCCGTCACCTTCGAGGCGCTCGCCAAGGAAGGGCCGGCCCTGTTCTACGGCGGTGAGTTGGGCCGCCGCCTGGTCGCCGACTGCCAATCCCAGGGCGGCCAGATCACGGCCGAGGATCTGGCCGGCTACCAGGTGGTTCAACGCGCGCCCCTTGAGCGGCGCTACCGCCACGCCCGCATGCTGACCAATCCACCGCCGTCGTCGGGCGGCATCTTGATCGCCTTCGCCCTGGCGCTCCTCGAGGGCATCGATCTGTCCCGCGCCGGGTACGGCTCCGCCGATCACGGACAGGCGCTGGCCCGGGCCATGATTTTGACCAACAGGGCAAGGGTCGAATCGCGCCTGCACGAAGCCATGGCCGAAGCGGAAGAACAGGCGGCGGCCGAGCGCCTTCTTGATCTGGACCTTCTGGCCCGCTATGCCCGGGATATCCTGGGCCGCCCGCACAATCCGCGCGGCACCACCCACATCAGTGCCGTCGATGCCGCCGGCAATATCGCCGCCCTGACCATCTCCAATGGCGAAGGGTGCGGCTACATTCTACCCGACAGTGGCATCATGTTGAACAACATGCTGGGCGAGGAAGATCTGAGCCCCTTGGGCTTTCACGTCTGGCCGGAAGGCAGCCGCATGTCTTCGATGATGGCGCCCACGGTCGCCTATCTGGACGATGGCCGCATCGCGGCCTTGGGCTCCGGCGGGTCAAACCGGATTCGCACGGCGATCCTGCAGGTCCTGGTCAATCTGATCGACTTCGCCTTGCCGGTCGACCGGGCGGTCGCGGCCCCGCGCCTGCACATCGAGAACGCCATCGCCAACTTGGAGGACGGCCTGTCCCAAGAGTCCGCTCAAGCCGCCGCGGACCTGGCCAAGCAGACGATCCAGTGGCCGGCGCACAATCTTTTCTTCGGCGGGGTGCACACGGTGACCCGCGATGCCGATGGCCGGTGTGCCGGCGCCGGCGACCCGCGCCGTGGCGGCACCGCCGTGATCCTATAAATCTGTATTTGTCGGACCACGGCGTCGACACCGCTGGCACAAGAAAACGCGCCGGCTGGAGGAGGATCCGGCCGGCGCGTGCCGCTTAGTGGACGATGGGTGCCCCGATTGAGAATCCCGGATTAACAGCCGGGAGGTTAGGCGGCCTTGGTATCCGCGCGGGATGTCCGGGTAATGTAGGCCCGGGCGCAATGCTCCGGGCAGTAGGGCTTGCTTTCGACTGCCGGGGCGCCGCAAAAATGAAAATCCGCATCGCCAGGATCGCCGTGCGGCCATAGGCAATTCGGGCCCTTGCCATCCCGGCGTGCCGCCAGGCGGGGTGCGGGCGGTGGGGCCGCGGGCGTCGGAGTGGCGACCGTCGCCGGCCGCAGGTCGTTGAGGCGGATGGGCATCGGCACGCGGCGGCGCATGCGGACCCGATGGTCGCGCCGGATGGGCGACGGCCGGGCTTCCAGGCGCATGCGATGCGCCTTGCCGACGACTGCGTTCTTCGAAACCCCGAGCATCTTGCCAATCGCCGATGCGCTATAGCCTGTCTCCCACAATTTCGACAGCTCAGCGACACGTTCATCGGTCCAGGTCATACACTTGTCCCCCATCGATTTCACTAAATATAGGGCATAACACTACAAGTTGAGCCCCATGCTTGATTACCAACTATATATTGTGCAGACACGATTGTCGAGCCCCGATAGCGGCGGAAACAGATATTTTCCAGCCGCGCCACACTCCCGGGTGATGTCTCGAATTGATGTTGATCCTGCGGAGGGAACGCTCCGGTTCGATGCCATCGGGAAAGGGCCCGAGATCCGTTGCCTCATAACCCTGAAAGGCTTGCCACAATCGGCGGCGGGCGGCCGCGGCGCACCTCAGAATCTCCGAAATATCGATATTTATATAATACAATCCAGTGCTTAACTCGATCTTAGGCGCGATTTGGTTTCATAGGCGGAGTCCGATCCCGGGCGGCCGGTGGGAGGCGCGATATCATGAACGTCTCGGCAGATCAGGCGATCGCGGCGGTTGCCGCGCCCGTCCAGGCAGCAGACCGGAAAACCACAGAGCCGCGTTATCTGTTCGGCCCGGCCGCCGATTTCCTATGCCTCGGCGGGATTTCCTTTTTTCTGATCCCGATCATATTCGTACTGCCGGAAAAGGAATTCACCCTCACCGCGACGGCCATCGCCCTGGGTATCGCCCATTTCATCAACCATCCACACTTCGCCTTCTCCTACCAGATTTTCTACCAGGACTTCCGGCACAAGGCGTTCGGACCGGACAACGATGCCATGCTCCGCGCCCGCTACATTTTCGCCGGCATCGTGGTGCCCATAGCGCTCGCCGCATTCCTGATCGGCAACCTGATCTTCGGCAACAGCCGGATGCTCGGCTATGGCGCCAATCTGATGAGCTTTCTGGTCGGCTGGCACTACGTCAAGCAGGGCTACGGCATGCTGATGGTGGACGCCGCGCTGAAGCGCCAGTTCTTCGACGGCGCGGAAAAAAAGATCCTGCTGCTCAACTGCTACGCGGTGTGGGCGCTGTCCTGGCTGATGATCAATACCGTGATCCGCGATCGGGAGCTGTGGGGAATCCAGTACTACCTGTTCCATATTCCGCCGCTGTTTCAGACGCTGGGCATCATCGCCGCCACCGCCACCAGCATCATGACGATCGGCATCCTGATCAAGAAATGGCGCGCGAATGGCGGCAGCCTGCCGGCTAGTGGCGTGGCCGCCTATGTTGCGAGCCTCTATCTCTGGATGTTGTTGACGCACGCGAACATCCTTTGGCTGCTTCTGGTGCCGGCACTGCATTCGCTGCAATACCTGGTCGTGGTGACGCGCTACCGCTTGAACCAGGAGCGGGACCGGGCGGACGCGCATGAGCCGCCCCGGCCGCAGCCGCTCCGGCGCATCTTCCGCGGCCGCTATCAGCTGCGCTATGCCGGCTTCGTCGGTCTCGGGCTGATCCTCGGCTTCATGGGGTTCTGGGGCGCGCCCGTATACCTTCATATGGTCATCACCTACGACCAGGCGGTGTTCGGCACCACCGTGTTCCTGTTCATGTTCTGGATCTTCATCAACGTGCATCACTACTTCCTCGACAACGTGATGTGGCGCAGCCATAACCCGGACGTGCGCAAATACCTGTTCTCCTAAGGCGCGGCCAAACAGCCGGCCTTGCCATCCCTATCAAGAGTGCGGTATCCGGGCCGGCGTTTTG